>JAGFWP010000009.1 GCA_017639935.1 Pelagibacteraceae bacterium | reverse complement strand
TCATTAACTTCAATTTTATTTTTTTTAATCATTATTTTATCTGATTTTTTAACAATTTTTTTCTTCTTTCTTGTTTCTTTTTTTTGTTTTTTCCTAGTATTTCCATTTTTTATTATTTTTTTACTTATATCTTTTTTTGTATTTTTTTTATCTACTTTACCTGTTTCAATTAAAGGCTCATGTAATGAGAAATGATTATCAAAAGAAAATTCTATATTTGCATTATGAATTTCCTCAAGTTTGTTTATTTCTTCTCTTTTAATATTAATTAATGTTTGTGCTAGAGCCGAATTACATTTGACTAACACTTTTGCGCTTTTTGAGATTAAAAGTTTTTCTTGAATTACTTTAATTATCTGTTCACTAATCAAATTTATATTTGAAATTATGCCTGAGCCATTACAGTAATGACATTTATCAAAAGATTTCTCTATCATACTTGATCTAAGTCGTTGTCTAGATAGTTCTAAAAGGCCAAACATACTAATTCTCCCTATTTGCACTCTAGCCCTGTCTCTATAGAGAGCTGTTTTAATAGCTTTTTCAACTTTAAAGTTATTTCGATAATCATCCATATCAATGAAGTCAATAACAACCAATCCCCCTAGATCTCTTAATCTAAACTGTCTGGCTATTTCATTGGCTGCTTCTAAATTTGTTTTTAAGGCAGTGCTTTCAATATTTCTTTCTGAAGTATCTCTTCCTGAATTAACATCAATAGCAACAAGAGCTTCTGTAGTGTTTATAACCAATGATCCTCCAGATTCTAAATTAACTTTAAGACTGAATAAATCACTGATTTGATGTTCAATATTATTTTCATTAAATAAAGTTTTGTTTTTGTCTTTATATAATTTTATATCCTTTTCCTTTTTTGGGATTAAAATTTTTGTAAATTTCTTAGCATTTTCATAACCAACCTTTCCTTCAACATATACTTCTGCCACATCGTTTGTTAGCATATCCCTAATTGTTCTTTTAATAATACTACCTTCTTCGTGAATAATTATAGGCGCAGCAGACTTAAGCGTTTTTTCTCTAATTTTATTCCATTGAGTAGTTAAAAAAGTAAGATCTTTGGAAATTTCTTTTTTTGTTTTATCTACACCAGCTGTTCTAATAATAACTGACATTTTTTCAGGTATTTTTATATCTGTTAAAATTGACTTAAGTTTTTTTCTTTCTTCATAATCTGCAATTTTTCTTGAAATTCCATTATTAGTAAGGCTGTTTGGCATTAAAACACAATATCTTCCAGCAAATGACAAAAAAGTTGTAAGCGCTGCACCCTTAAGACCTCTTTCTTCTTTATTGATTTGTGCAAGTATCACCTGTCTTGACTTAATTACTTCTTGGATCTTATATTTTTTAAAAAAACTTAAATAATCCCTTTTTCTATTTTTATTATTATTACCATCATCATCTATTAAATCTTCATTATTAGGTATTTGATCTTTCTTTCCTTTAGATATAATTTCATCAATATTCTCATCAAATTGTAAGTTACTTGATAGTTTTTGAAAATTTTCTTGATCTGACGTTGGTATTTTAAAATAGTCTGGATGAATTTCTGTTAAAGGTAAAAAACCATGTCTATCTGCACCATAATCAACAAATGCAGCTTGTAACGAAGGTTCAATCCTTGTAATTTTTGCTAAGTAGATGTTACCTTTTAAAGCATTTTTTTTCTTAGATTCAATTTCAAAATCATCAAGTTTTCCATTTTCTGTGATAGCAACTCTGATTTCTTCATTAGAAGTTGTATCAATAAGTATTTTTTTTGACATGTTCTTATTACTCCGTAGTTATAATTTTTTTTATTGTGCATTTTTTTGTAAATTTTATTAATAAAATGATAAATAAACTCTATATACTTAGATATTTGTGATATATTTTCCTAATGTCATATTTTTAACTCTTTCACAATCTACAAATTATAATGAATGAGAAAAATACTGAAATTTATTAAAATTTTTTCAATTTTGACTATTTTCTTATCATTTTTTTTTCTTGTATTAGCCCTATCTGTTCTGTGGAAATATTCGCCAGAACTACCAGGTTATGAGGAATTAAAAAATTATAATCCCTCATTAACTACAAGAGTTTATACTTCTGACGGGCTGTTATTAGATAAATACTTTATTGAGGAAAGACTATTTGTTCCGATTGAAAGAATACCAATTACTCTTATAAACGCTTTTTTATCTGCTGAAGATAAAAAATTTTATAAACATTTTGGCATTGATCTAACAGCCATAATACGAGCTAGTTTTCGAAACATATATAAAAAGTTATCAAATAAAAGACTTATTGGTGCATCTACAATTACTCAACAAGTAGTGAAAAACCTATTATTATCAAATGAAGTAAGTTTAGAAAGAAAAATAAAAGAGATGATATTGGCAATTAGATTAGAAATTATTTTGCCAAAAAATAAAATTTTAGAGTTATATTTAAATGATATTTACTTAGGTTATGGATCTTATGGAGTTGCAGCTGCAAGTTTGAATTATTTTAATAAATCACTTCGAGAATTAGAACTTGATGAAATGGCATATTTAGCATCTCTTCCTAAGGCACCAAACAACTACAATCCAAAAACAAAATATTCTCAAGCTTTAGAAAGAAGAAATTGGGTATTAAATAGAATGTATGAAAATAATTTTATTAATATTGATGATCTAATTTCTTATCAAAATAAGAAATTAGTCGTTAAAGATAGATATGAAAATAAATTTGAGCAAGCAAAATATTTTAGAGAAGAGGTTAGAAAGCAACTCAATAATTTATTTGGGAGTCAAAAGTTATATAGTCAGGGCTTTATAATCAAAACAACAATTGATACCAAGTTACAGAAAATAGCAGATGAAGTTTTCATTAATGGATTGATCCAATACGATATGAGACAAGGCTGGAGAGGGCCGCTACAAACTTCATATGACAAGTTTATTTTTTCTTCGGATTTTCAACAAAGTTATAAAAATCCTTTTCCAAAAAAATGGAAACTTTCTCAGGTAATTGAAATAAATAAAAAATTTATTAAAATAGTTGACAAGAAATCTAAAGAAAAAAATATTTATTTTGAAAATGGTAATAAGTGGTTATCTAAAGTCAAATTTCAAATTAGAGATATTTTTTTTACTGAAGAAAATTCAGAAGAAGTATTAATTAGGCAAATACCAAATGCAAACGGTGGAATTATTGTTATGGACCCGCATACAGGAAAGATATTAGCTATAACTGGTGGATTCAGTTTTAATCTAAGTGAGTTTAATAGGGCTACCCAAGCTAAAAGACAGCCTGGTTCTGCCTTTAAACCATTTGTTTATATATCTGCACTAAAAGAAGGTTTCACCCCTTCTACTTTGATATTAGACGCCCCTTATGTCGTTGATCAAGGTCCTGGTTTACCAAAATGGAAGCCATCAAATTACACGGAAAAATTTTATGGAATAAACACAATGAGAACAGGCCTTGTTAAATCAAGAAACCTAATGACAGTTAGACTTTCAGACAAAGTCGGGATGGAAAAAGTATTAAGTACAGCAAAAGATTTTAAAATAGATAAGTTTATGGATAATAATATGTCAATGTCTCTTGGCGCTGGGTTAGTAACACTTCAAAATTTGACTAATGCATATTCAATGATTGTTAATGGTGGAAAAGAAATACACCCTATAATAATTCAAAATGTTTATGATAAAAGAGGAAAAGTAATTATAAATAACGAACAAAAAAAATGTTTTAATTGTATTCAATTAGCTGAAAATCTTGATTATTCAATTCCGAAGATAGAAAGTAGCGATAGTAGTATTTTAGATAATACTATAGCTTATCAAATAACTTCAATGTTAGAGGGTGTGGTTCAAAATGGAACAGGTAAAAGAATTTCCACACTTAAAGTTCCTTTAGCTGGCAAAACAGGAACAACCAATGAGAATAAAGATGCTTGGTTTATTGGTTTCTCACCAGATATAGCTGTAGGAGTTTATGTTGGTTATGATGAACCTAAAAGCTTGGGCTACAAACAAACAGGATCTGCTGTTGCTGTACCAATTTTTAAAGATTTTATGCAAAAAGCAAAAATAAATCATAATAAAATTCCGTTTCGAATTCCTTCTGGCATTAGTTTTGTAAAAATTGATCCTCAAACTGGTCTCCAAACTAAGGATGATGGCGGTATACTTGAAGCTTACATTATTGGTACAGAGCCATTTAATAATAGTATAAGAATTCTTGATGATCTTGGCTCAATAAATAATAGTTCCATTTCTGGCACGGGTAGTTTATTAATAAACTAATATGAGTAGAGAAGACTTAGAAAAAAATATAAACAAGATTAGCTCAATTTTTGATCTTCTAAGGAGGGGAGTTTGACTATGAAAAACTTCAAAAAGAATTACAGAATTTAACACTTAAATCAGAAGATCCTAATATCTGGAAGGATCTTGAAGCAAAAAAATTATTTAAGAAAATTAATTCCATAAAGAAAAAATTAAAAGATTTTGATAGAATCAAAGAATCATTATCCGATATAAAGGAGCTTTATTCATTCGCAACTTTGGAAAGTGATGAGAGTTCAATAATTCAGTTATTAAATGATTCAAAAATACTATTGCAAGATTCTATGAATTTAAAAAATTTAACTTTAATGAATGATGAAGCTGATCAAAATAATTCATTTCTTGAGATACATGCTGGGGCAGGTGGAACAGAGAGCCAAGATTGGGCCGAAATGCTCCAAAGAATGTATGTTAGATGGGCTGAAGGTAAAGAATTTGATATTTTTCTTTTGCAAGAATCCAAAGGAGAAGAAGCCGGAATAAAATCCTCAACTCTTAAGATTTCTGGAGATTATGTTTATGGAAGGTTAAAGCGTGAAAGCGGCATTCATAGATTGGTTAGAATTTCTCCTTTTGATAGCAATAAAAGAAGACATACTAGTTTCGCAAGTATTTGGGCTTATCCAGAAATTGATGATAAAGTAGAAATTGAAATTAATGAAGGCGACTTGAGAATAGATACTTATAGGGCTTCTGGCGCAGGTGGACAACATGTAAATAAAACTGATAGCGCTGTTAGGATAACTCACATACCAACTCATATTGTTGTTCAATGTCAAAGTGATCGTTCTCAACACAAAAATAAATCAAATGCAATGGCGATGTTGAAATCTCGATTATATGAACTTGAATTACAAAAAAGAAAAGAGGAAGAAAATAAAGTTAATAGTGAAAAAAAAGATATAGGTTGGGGTAATCAAATTAGGTCCTATGTATTGCACCCTTATAAGTTAGTTAAAGATTTGCGAACTGATTATGAATCCTCTAATGTCAGCGATGTTTTAGATGGAAATATTGATAAATTTTTAGAAAGATCCCTTACTCTTTAAATAATTTTTATAATACCGATTTTTTTCTTCCCTACACTGATTTTTATTTCATTTTTAGAGATATAACTGGATAAAGAAAAATCATTGTTATGATAATTTTCATCATTAACTTTAATTCCATTAGATTTAATCAATCTTTTTGTTTCACTTCTGCTTTTAACTAATTGTAGTTTTTCAACTGCATCAAGCAGAGAGAAGGAAGAAATTAGTATTTCCTTTGAGCTTACACAAAAAGAATTAATACGATCATCAAGGGTATTATTTGCAAATACATTATTGCTTATTTCTTTAGCTTCTCTAGCCTGTTCCTCCCCCCTTGTGATTTTAGTTACTTCAAAAGCAAGTATTTTTTTTGCTTCATTGATTTCTTGTCCTTTTAATTTTGAAAGTTTTGATATTTCTTCAAGTGGGAGTTTTGTAAAAAAGTGAAGGAATTTTGGAACATCGGTATCATCCGCATTTCTCCAGAACTGATAAAAATCATAATTCGAGAGTTTACATTCATCTAACCATATAGCACCATCTGCTGTTTTCCCCATTTTTGATCCATCATTATTAGTTATAAGCGGTGAGGTAATAGCAAATGTTTTTTTATTGTTTAAACGGCGAATCAAATCAATTCCGCTTACAATATTGCCCCACTGATCAGATCCTCCAAGCTGTAATTCACAATCATATTCTTTATTCAAATGATAATAGTCATATGCTTGAAGTAGCATGTAGTTAAATTCTAGAAAAGTAAGGGGCTGTTCTCGATCTAGTCTGTTTTTAACGGATTCAAAAGTTAGCATTTTATTTATAGTAACCCTGGAACCAACATCTCTTAAAAAATTAATATAATTTATATCTGACAGCCATTCATAATTATTAATTATTTTTGCCTTGTCTTTCAAATTAATAAATTTTTCAAAAATTTTTTCTATTTTGACTATATTATTTTCTATATCTTGAAGTTGTAAGATTTTTCTACCTTCATCTTTTCCTGAAGGGTCTCCAATAAGGGTCGTCCCCCCTCCTATTAATGCAATAGTTTTATGATCATAATAATCAAGCCAATGAAGCAGCATTAATTGAAGCAAACTTCCGATATGCAAACTGTCACTTGTGATATCAAAACCAATATAAGCCGTAATAGCTTTCTGATTCATAAGAGTGTCAAGATCTTCAATGTCACTTGACTGATATATAAAACCTCTAGTACTTATTTCGTTTAAAAAATTTGATTTGAACATACTATTTAAATTTCAATATTTAGCATATAAAAATTAATTATATCATTTTTCTAACAATCTATTCTCAATATAATCGTTAACAATTGATAAAAATTCTTCTTTGTAATTTTCGTAAAAATGATCAGCTCCTTTAATAGATCGAAATATTATATCTACTTTTCTTTGTTTTTGAAGTTTTTCGGATAATATTTTAGAGGAGTCATAAGAGGCAATAGTATCTTTATCTCCATGAATAATTAATCCTGAAGATGGGCATGGGGAAAGAAAACTAAAATCGCGAATATTTGCAGGTGGCGAAACACAAACGAATCCATTTATTTCAGGCCTTCTCATTAGAAGTTGCATCGCTACCCAAGCACCAAATGAAAAACCAACCACCCAACATTTTTTTGAATTTGTATTATATTGTTGTAACCAATCTAATACACTAGCTGCATCTATTAGTTCTCCTTCACCATCATCAAATAATCCATCACTTTTTCCAACTCCTCGAAAGTTAAATCTAATTGTAGAAAATCCATTGTTGATGAATAGTTTATAGAGTTGAAAAATAATCTTAGTATTCATTGTTCCTCCTCTAGATGGATCTGGATGGAGTATTAGAGCTATTGGAGAAGAATCATTATTATTATGATTGTACTTAACCTCAATTTTCCCCTCAGGTCCTGGTATTAGTAGATCTACCATTTAATTAAGCTATTATTGAACTAATTTATGTTTGTAAATATAGATTATTATTAATTATGAATAGTCTTGGATTTAATAAAAAAAATAAAGATACAAAAGTAATTGTAGCAATGTCAGGCGGGGTTGATAGCTCTGTTACTGCTGCAATGTTAAAAAATGAAGGTTATGATATTACCGGGATTACATTAAAATTATATAATCAGAGTAGCCTTAAAAAAACAAAGTTATGTTGTGCCGGCCAAGATATTGAAGATGCTAAAAAAGTTGCGGAGCAATTTAATTTTCCTCATTTTACTTTAGATTTTCAAGATCGTTTTTTTACTGGTGTAATTGATAAATTTGTTGACACTTACGCAAAAGGTGAAACACCCGTTCCGTGTGTTAATTGCAATCAAACAGTTAAATTTAATGATCTCCTTCAAGAATCAAAAAATTTTAATGCAGACGCATTAGTTACTGGACATTATGTTAAAAGAGTTGGTGGCATTAAAGATGCTAAAATGTTTAAGGCAAGAGATAAAAAGAAAGATCAAAGTTATTTTTTATTTGCCACTTTACAAGATCAATTAGATTATCTGCGATTTCCTCTTGGAAACTATTTAAAGTCTGAAATAAGAGACTTGGCGAGAAAACTTAATTTAAAAGTTAAGGATAAACCTGATAGTCAAGATATTTGTTTTGTAACAACCGATTCTTATCGTGATATTGTTCTTAAATTGAAACCACAGATTAATATAGAAGGAAATTTTCTCGATCTTAATGAAAATATAATAGGTCAACATACTGGAATAGCTAATTACACCGTAGGACAAAGAAAAGGTTTAGGGGTTGGTGGCTTTAAAAAACCTCTTTATGTTTTGAAAATTGAAAAAAATAATAATTCTATATATTTAGGAGAGAAAAAAAACTTAAAAAAATTAGAGGTTCATTTAAGGGATATAAACTGGTTAGACAATTCTATTCGTAAATCAAATATTAGATGTTCTGCAAAAATAAGATCAACCCAAAAGGAGAGCTCTGGAGTTTTAAAAATTAATGAAAATAGAGCTTATTTCACATTTGATGAAGAAATCAGTATGACATCACCAGGACAAGCATGTGTTTTTTATTTAAACGACCAAGTTCTAGGCGGTGGATGGATAATAAAACATTAAACTAAATTTAGAATGGATTCTAATATTAACTATTTTTCTTTGAATTAACTGGATTTTTTATTAAATAGCGTTATTTAGATTTTGTGAATTCTAAAAAAACATTAGATCAAATTTCGGCTTTCGATGGTGATAAGTACAAATATGGTTTTGTAACGGATATAGAATCTGATCATCCACCCAAAGGTTTAAGCGAAGATATTATTAAGTTTATTTCTTATAAAAAGAATGAACCAGAATGGATGCTGGAATGGAGACTTAAAGCCTTTAAAAAATGGAAAAAAATGAAAGAACCAAAATGGGCTAACATTAATTTTCCAAAAATTAACTATCAAGATATTTATTATTACGCATCTCCCAAAGGTTTTGAAAAAAAACCTAAATCACTTGATGAAATAGATCCAAAGTTAATTGATACTTACAATAAATTGGGCATTCCTCTTGAAGAGCAAAAAGTTTTAGCTGGAGTTGCCGTTGATGCTGTATTTGATAGTGTTTCTATAGCAACTACTTATAAAGGTGAATTAGAAAAGCTGGGTATAGTTTTTTGTTCTATAAGCGAGGCTATTCAAAATCATCCGAGATTAGTAAAAAAATATCTTGGTTCAGTTATACCACCCGGAGACCATTCTTTTGCAGCCTTAAACTCAGCAGTTTTTACTGATGGGACATTTGTGTATGTACCAAAGGGTGTTCATTGTCCAATGGAATTATCAACTTATTTCAGAATTAACGCTGAGAATACCGGACAATTTGAGAGAACTTTAATAATTGCCAATGAGGGTAGTTATGTAAGTTATTTAGAAGGATGTACCGCACCACAAAGAGATACAAATCAACTACATGCGGCAAATGTTGAATTAATAGCCTTAGATAGTGCTGAAATAAAATACTCAACTGTACAAAACTGGTATCCTGGTGATGATCAAGGAAGGGGAGGAATATATAATTTTGTAACAAAAAGAGGTTTGTGCAAAGGAAATAATAGCAAAATATCTTGGACTCAAGTTGAAACAGGCTCGGCCATTACATGGAAATATCCAAGTTGCATTCTTAAGGGAGATAACTCCAAAGGCGAGTTTTATTCGGTAGCTATAACAAATAATTTCCAACAAGCTGATACAGGTACAAAAATGTTACACATTGGAAAGAATACTAAAAGTAAGATAATTTCAAAAGGAATATCATTAGGCAAATCTCAAAACACTTACAGAGGTTTGGTAAAATTTCTAAATAGGGCTGATAAATCCAGAAACTATACTCAGTGTGATTCATTGCTGGTTGGAGGTGATAGTGGCGCCCATACCGTGCCTTATATTGATTCTAAAAACAAATCCTCTGTTATTGAACATGAAGCGTCAACATCAAAAATAAATGAAGAACAACTTTATTATTGTCGTCAGAGAGGATTGACTCATGAAGATGCAGTATCTTTGATTGTTAATGGATTTTGCAAACAAGTTTTACAAGAGCTACCAATGGAATTTGCTGTTGAGGCGCAAAAATTAGTTTCAATATCCTTAGAAGGAAGCGTAGGCTGATGTTGCTTTCAATCAAAAATTTATCAGTGTCTCTGGAAGATAAGGTGATTCTCAATAAATTGTCACTAGATATAAAAGAAGGAGAAATTCATGCAATTATGGGACCAAACGGTTCGGGTAAAAGCACTCTTTCCAATGTTCTTGCCGGCAAAGAAGATTATGAAATTTTAAGTGGAGATATATTTTTTAGAGGAAAAAATTTATTTGATTTAAACATTGAAGAAAGATCACAACAAGGTCTGTTTTTGGCATTTCAATATCCTGTAGAAATACCAGGAGTAAGCATTACCCCTTTTTTAAAAGCTGCTCTTAACTCAAAATTGAAAGTCCAAGGGAAAAAAGAAGTTGATCCTCTAATATTTGTTAAAGAATTGAAAGAAAAAGCAAAGCAATTAGGCATTGAAGACGAAATGTTGTCCAGATCAGTCAATGAAGGTTTCTCAGGTGGAGAGAAAAAACGATATGAGATACTTCAAATGAGCATTTTAAAACCTCATTTGTCAATCCTAGATGAAACTGATTCAGGCTTAGATGTAGATGCCCTCAAAACTGTTACTGAGGGAGTTATAAACTTAAAAAATCCTACTTCATCATTTTTAATAATTACTCATTACTTGCGTCTTCTAGATTATATAAAACCTGACTTTGTTCATGTGATGCACAAAGGTAGAATAATAAAATCAGGAGATAAGTCTTTAGCAAAAGAAATAGATTTATCGGGATATAAGAATTTATAATCAAATGGATCTCCAGTCAGTTTATAATTCAAATAAAAAAACAATTATTGGTTCTGACTTAGAATATATAAAAAATTTTCAAAAAAAACTAATTCATAATTATGTATTAGATAAGAAGGTGTTAAATCATAATGAAAGCACTAAACACATCGATAAAAAAATAATTAAATCAATAAATTACTTCATTAAAGATTCAAAACCCAAGATTCAGATTCAAAAAAATAATAAGTTATTAACTTCTTCTATAATAGTAAAAAATGGCAATGATTATTTACTTCACAATATTGATGATGAAAATATTATTTTTGATTCTCTTTACAACAAAAAAGATTTAATGATAGAAAAAATAAACAAGTATAAGGATACTTTCGTAGATGATTATGTAGTAAATCTAAATTCAATTTTTTTCAACTCGAGCTTTGATTTATATTTAAGAGAGAATTCCAATTCAAAAATTGATTTATTACACTTAATTGATGCTAAGAAATCTACCATATATGCAAAAAATTTCTTTAAAATTAACAAAAACACTAAATTGTTACTAATAGAGAGGTTTGAAAATCATCTTGAGTCAAATTCTAATATTGTTAATTATTTTGAAGTAGAGGCGGGTTCAGAAGTAATGCATTTAATAATCCAAAACAATTCAGTTAATGCTGATTTACAATTTTCAAGTCATATAAATTGTCATGCAAGCTCAACTTTTAAACAATTTACATTTAATGTTAGTCAAGCCTCTATTCGTAATCATCATTATGCCAACCTTATTGGTCAAAATGGCAAAGTTGATTTACAAGGTATTTTTTTCGCTGCAAAAAATCAAATTGTAGATAACAAAACTTTAATTAATCATTTGAGTCCAGATTGTACTAGCAATCAAACTTATAAAGCCATTTTAACAGATAACGCAAAAGCAAGTTACTTAAGCAAAACTTTTGTTGATCGAAAAGCTCAAAAAACGGAAGGATATCAACTGAGCAAAGGAATACTTTTATCTAGAGATTCTTATTTTCATTCAAAACCAGAACTTAAAATTTATGCAAATGATGTAAAATGCTCACATGGCTCTACCATAGGTCCGTTTGATGACGATATGTTATTTTATCTTAGAACAAGAGGCTTAGATTTGAATCAGGCAAAATCCTTTTTGATTAAATCATTTTGTATGAGTTTATTAGATAACATTGAAGAAAAAACATATAAAATTGAAGCCATTAAATTAGCTGATAAATGGTTGAAAAAAAATTCATTTTAATAAAATGTTTAAAGATATAAAAAATAGTTTCCCGGTATATACAAAAAATCCTAAACTCGTATTCCTTGACACAGCTGCGTCAGCTCTTAAACCTGAATCAGTTATTAAAACCATAAACGATTGTTATGCTTACGAATATTCTAATATTCATAGAGGTCTTTATTCTTTAAGTGCAAATCTTACCAAGAAATATGAAGAAGTAAGATTGAAAATAAGTAAATTTATTTCAGCTGAAAGCGCAGAAAATGTTGTATTTACCAAAAGTGCCACAGAAGCAATAAATTTGGTTGTGGAGACATATAGTGAAAAATTTTTTTCTACCGGGGATGAAGTTATTATTTCTTATTTGGAGCATCACTCAAATATTGTCCCATGGCATATGGCTTCAAAAAAGTATGGGTTCAAAGTAATTGCAGCAGAAATTACTGAAGAAGGTTCAATTGATGTTAAAGATCTGATTGAAAAGATAAACAATAAAACAAAATTTATTTCATTAACGCATATGTCAAATGTAACTGGATCAATAACTAATTTTGAAAAAATTAGTGATGTTGCAAAAAATAATAATATTCCTCTTTTAATTGATGGCTGCCAACATATAGCCCATGCTCCAATAAATGTTGATAATCTAGGTTGTGATTTTTATGTTTTTTCTGGGCATAAAATTTACGGACCATCAGGAGTTGGAGTCTTATATATGAAAGATAAATGGTTTGATAAGCTTGATCCCTATCAGGGAGGAGGATCAATGATTGAAAAAGTTGAAATAGATCAAACTACTTTCGCAAAAGGTTTTCAGAAATTTGAAGCAGGAACTCCGCCTATTGTTCAGGTAATTGGCTTGGGAGCAAGTCTTGATTTTTTAAATCAATATAAATTAAAAGAAATATTTAATTATGAAAAAGAGCTCTATGATTATGCCTATGAAAAATTAGATTCATTGAATAATATAACAATATATGGTCAATCTAATCAAAAAGGTGCAATATTAGCATTCAATATAAAGGATATACATCCAAATGATGTCGCTGTGATTCTTGATCAGAAAAACATTGCTATCAGAACTGGACATCATTGCGCACAACCCCTTATGAAAAGATTAAACATAAATTCTACAGCAAGAGTGTCATTTGGCATCTATAATAATGAAGATGATGTTGATTATTTTATTGAAGCAATTAAAGAAACCAAAAATTTTTTTAAATAATATATGACAGAGGAAAAAAAAATAGATGATTTTTTATATCACAAAAATACATCTTTTTATAAAGAATTTAAGGAAAAAAAAATATCACAACAAATACCTAAGAATCATATTATAGAAAAAATTAAAACTGTAATGGATCCAGAAATACCAGTTAATCTTTATGATTTAGGATTAATATACAATATTAATGTTGATGAAAAAAACAACATAATAATTGAAATGACTTTAACCAACCCTAATTGTCCTGTTGCAGATAGTTTGCCCGAAAGTGTTGGAAACGCAATTTCTTCTTTAGTTAATATATCTTCAATAAAGATCATTTTGGTTTGGCATCCTAAATGGAGCAAAAAGATGATGTCTGAGGATGCAAAACTTGCTTTAGATGTTTTTTAATTTAAGTTATAGGTAGTTTTATATGAAAGATATTTTGTTTATCACTGATAATGCAGCTTCTCAAATTAAAAAAATAATTTCTAAAGCGGATGAAGAAGTTATAGGTGTTGTTGTGAGGGTGGATAAATCAGGATGTTCTGGTTATGCTTATAAATTAGATTACGCAAAAGATCAAAATTTTGAAAATTTTGAAAAAATAGAATCCAAAGGTGTGATAGTTTTTATTGAACCTTCAGCAACAATGTTTTTAATTGGAAGTGAAATGGATTATACATCAGATAAGATTTCATCGCGTTTTAAATTCAATAATCCTAATGAAAAAAGCTCATGCGGTTGCGGAGAATCTTTTAATATATAAATATTCTAAATTATGAAATATAATACTTTTTACAACAATTACTCTAAATCAATTTCAGATTTACTAAGTTCAATTGACACTATTTTAATTGATCAGAGTGTAGAATTGATTAAAAAAAAAATAAAAACAAATAATACCACATACATTGTTGGCAATGGCGGAAGCGCTTCAATCGCAAGTCATGTAAGTGTTGATTTTATTAAAGTAGCAAAAGTTAAGTCATCAACATTTAATAATTCAAATTTAATTACTTGTTTTGCCAATGATTACGGACACGAAAATTGGGTAAAAGAAGCGATTAAAGCTTATTGCTTAATAAATGATTTAGTAATTTTAATTAGTAGTAGCGGTACTTCCTCTAATATTCTTAATGCTGCAAAATATTGCAAAGATACTAATATTGATCTTATTACCTTAAGTGGTTTCAATAAAGACAATGAACTTAGCAAATTAGGAAAGGTAAACTTTCATATAGATTCAAAAAATTATAATCATATTGAAATGACCCATCAAATAATATTGCTTAGTATTGTTGATATTTTTGCTAACAATATTCTTTGATTATAACTTGATCTTAATTTATTAGAAACAATTTAGTTAGGAGAAGTAGCTGATTTGGTTTCGGAAAATCAATCATAGAAAATATTCTTCCCATTTTAATCTTTTGAAATTCGATATTGTTTATTTGGATATACATCGAGGATAAAATTTTAGACATTGAGAATATAAATTTATAACATTGTCATAATTGATATTTTTGATTCAGATCAATAATTTTTTCTAATTTATTTTATCTAATAATCAGTTAATATTGACCTTAATAGTTTAAGAAAGTATAGGGTGGAAGCTTTTGGCGGAGTAGCTCAGTTGGTTAGAGCAGAGGAATCATAATCCTTGTGTCGGGGGTTCAAATCCCTCCTCCGCTACCAAATAATCGTTTGCCGTTAGTCTTAC
>JAGFWP010000008.1 GCA_017639935.1 Pelagibacteraceae bacterium | reverse complement strand
TATCAGAAAATGTCAAAAACAGCTATATGTATATATATCATGATTTTGATAATAGTAACTGCAAAGAGTTATTCAATAGCAATATGGTGTTTTAATTTTATACCAAGTTTAATAAATAATTTATTTTATAAAATTGCTTGAATCAACTTTTGTGTATATTTTGTTTTTGGTTTCGAAAAAATTTCATTAGCATTTCCTTCTTCAATTATTTTTCCATCTCTTAGCACTAAAATATAATCGGACATGGCTTTAATTACATTCATATCATGACTTATAAAAATATAACTTAAATCAAATTTTTTTTGTAAATGATTTAACATTTGAAGTATTTGATTTTGAATACTTACATCTAATGCAGATGTTGGTTCATCTAATATAAGCAATTTAGGTTTTAATACTAGTGCTCGAGCTATAGCAATTCTTTGTCGCTGACCCCCAGAGAATTCATGAGGAAAACGCTGATGAATGTCTTCATAATCTAGACCCACCTCTTTAATTATTTTTTTAATAATCAATTTATGATCTAAATCTTTTTCAAGATATATTTGTATTATATAAAAGGAAATTATAAGTAATATTAATTGTGGTGATATTTCTAAACCATGATCCCTTAATCTAGAAAATATACTAAGTGAAAAAATTATTAATAGTGCAGAATATAATTTCAAAAATTTATTTGCAGATGAAAAAAAGTTTTCAATATTAAAAAAAATAAAAAATAAAAAAATTACAGCGTTAACTATATGTAAAACATTATTATCTAAAATTGGAATTCTAAAAAAAGCTGCAAAATCAAGCCAGGAATTTTGAGGATATGCAAGCACTGTATTAATATTTGATAATCCAAAAACTATTTTTTTGTCAAAAATAATATTTAAGTAAGGTAGATGATAGTAATTGAAATCATCATGAAAGTTATTAATTACAATAAAAGGGATAAATATTAAAAATGTTAATAGATATAATTTTATGATTCTTTTATCGGATAAAAATTGATAAAAAATTTTATTATAGAATATTATTAATAAGAAACCAATAATATGGAAAGGTATAGTAACAAAGTAATTGATAGGGAAAAAAAAGTGAATAATAAAGGACAAACCAAGAACCAAACTGGTAGATAATATACCAGACTCACCCAGATTTAATGATTTATTAAGATTTGGAAAAAGAATTTTTTGCAATATTATTCCATAGGACAAAAGAATTAATGTCACAGATAAGAAAAATAATATCAATACCAATGTATTCATTTATTTTTAAAAGATTTTATTTTTCCATGTTTTCGGAGTTAGATTATTTATTATCTCAAGATCAAGATGATATTGAAATTTTTTTGGTTTATTCTTTTTAATGTATTCTATAGTTTTAATTAAACCATCTATTAAACTGGTATTTGTTCTATATCCTAAAAGTTCTCTTGCTTTTTTGGAAGAGCAAGTCGCTAATTTAACTTCTTGGGGTCTGTCATCTAAGTAGATTGGATTTATATTAAATTTAAGAATATTTGCTATATTTTCAGCAAGTTTGTTAATTGTTATTAATTCTTCATCAGGTCCTATATTGATAATTTGCTTTAATACATTTTTACTATACGCCATCTCTTTAAGGCAAAAAATACAGTCATCAATATATGAGAAGCATCTTTTTTGTTCACCATCACCATAAATAATTGGCTGCCTTCCTTGTAACATTAAGTTTATCATAATAGATGCAACATTCCTATAAGGATCATTGTACTTTTGTCTTGGACCAAAGATATTGTGTGGAACAGCAATGCAGTATTCAATATTGTGGATGTCAGAGAGTGTCTGTAAAATATTTTCAGTAGCAACTTTTGCAATACCATAAGGATCTACAGGATTAGTTTTTTGATCTTCAGTAAAAGGAGTTTTATTGTTGCCGTATCTAGCCATAGAAGAACAAAAAACAATTCTTTTAGCATTATTGACTATAGCAGCAGTAAATACGGCTACAGAATTTTGAAATACATTTTGACTTACTAAATAAGGTGAAAAACAAGAGAGACCTTCATAAGCTGTTGCGGCACAATGATAAAAAATCTCACAATCTTTACTTATTTTAATCATAGAATTTAAATGATTACAATCATATTGAAAAAAATCAACTTGGGACGGAACATTATCTATATAGCCTCCTATAAGATTATCACACCCAATTACGCTGAATCCATCTTCAATAAATTTATCAGCTAAATGGCTTCCCAAAAAACCAGCAACACCCGAAATAAATATTTTTTTTGATTTACTCATTGTTTTATTTATTATCTATTTCTATATAATATTAGATTAAATCACCGAAGTTAATAGTTCTTTAGTATAGGAATTTTTTGGATTATTAAATATATCTTTTGAGCTTCCTTCTTCAATTATTTTTCCATTTTTTATTACAATAATATAGTCCGACATGGATTTAATCACTTTCATATCGTGACTAATAAAAATGTAACTCAAATTATATTTTTCTTGTAGATTATTAAGTAAATCAAGAATTTGATTTTGAATACTTACATCTAAGGCTGATGTCGGCTCATCTAAAATCAATAATTTTGGCTTTAAAATAAGAGCTCTGGCAATTGCAATTCTTTGTCTTTGACCTCCAGAAAATTCATGAGGAAAACGTTCTCGTATGTCTTCATAATTTAGACCCACTTCTTTGACAATTTTTTTAATTTTATTTTGTTTTTCATCTTTTGTTATGTTTTTTTCATGTATATTTAAACCTTCAGATATGATTTCTTCAATCGTCATTCTCGGACTTAATGAACTAAAAGGATCTTGAAAAACAATTTGCATCTCTTTTCTTAAAATTTTCATTCTTTTATTGTTGATATTTTGTATATTCTTATTATTAAAAATGATTTCTCCATTTGATGATATCAATCTAAGAATTGCGAGAACTAATGATGTTTTCCCAGAACCTGACTCTCCGACGATACCTAATGTTTGTCTTAAACCTAGATTAAAATCTAATGAATCAACAGCCTTAACATAATCAATAGTTCTTCTAAGAATGCCTTTTTTTATTGGATACCAAACCTTAAGTTTATTTATTTGAAGAATTAAATTATCATTTTTATTTGCAATACTTTTCTTTTTTATTTGCGAAGCAATTAATATTTTTGTGTAGTTATGTTTCGGATTGGAAAAAATGTTTTCTTTGGAATTTTTTTCAACAATTTCTCCATCTTTCATAATGCATACATAATCTGCTATTTTTTTAACAACTGATAAGTTGTGACTAATGAATAATATTGACATATTCATTTTTTGTTGAAGTTTTTTTATTAAATCCAATATTTGTGACTGTACAGTTACATCAAGAGCAGTTGTAGGTTCATCAGCTATTAATAAATCCGGATTGTTTGCTATACTCATTGCGATCATTACACGTTGACGCTGTCCACCTGATAATTCATGAGGATAAGCTTTGATTCTCTCTGCAATATCCTCTAACCCTACTTGAAATAACAATTTTTTTGTTTTCTCAGTAGATTTTGAGTAGGAAATTGAAGAGTGTATCATTAAAATTTCATTGATTTGTTTTTCGATATTATGAAGGGGGTTGAGGCTACTCATAGGTTCTTGAAAGATTGCACTGATATTTTTTCCACGAATTTTTTGAATTTCACTTTGTTTTAATTTAAGAAGATTAAAATTGTTATAAACAATTTCACCAGAATCATGAAAGGCTGTAGGATAGGGTAACAGTCTTAAGATGCTAAGAGCTGTAACAGTTTTTCCTGAACCAGACTCTCCAACCAATGCGACAGTTTTTCCTTTAGGAATTTCAAACGAAATTGATTTAACAACATTTGATTTTTTATTATGAGATTGAAAACCAACTGATAAATTTTTTATTTGAACTAGATTATTCATTTTATCAAACAAATGTTTTCCTAGGATCTAAAGCATCTCTAATCGCTTCTCCAACAAAAACTAACAAACCCAACATAAGTCCAAGAGTAAAAAAACTTGTCAAACCAAGCCAGGGGGCCTGTAAATTATTTCTGCCTTGATTGACCATTTCACCTAAAGAGGCTGATCCGGGAGGAAGACCAAAGCCTAAAAAGTCCAGACCGGACAAAGCTGTAACAGATGCGCTTAAACTGAATGGAAGAAAAGTAATTGTTGCAACTGTGGCATTGGGCAATAAATGTCTAAACATTATTTTATAATTAGAAACACCGAGCGCTCTAGCGGCGCGGACATAATCTAAATTACGTGCTCTCAAAAATTCAGCTCTAACAACACCTACATATCCCATCCAACTGAATAAAAGCAATATAGCAAGTAGCCACCAAAAATTTGGTTGCACTATACTGGCTAGAATAATCAATACATATAATGTTGGAATAGCAGACCAAATTTCCATAAAACGCTGAAAAAATAAATCAATTTTACCACCAAAATACCCTTGAATAGCGCCAGCTGAAACACCAATGAGCATAGAAAAAAAGGTTAAGGTAAATCCAAATAAAATAGAAATTCGAAAACCATAAATTAGCCTAGCTAGTACGTCTCTAGCCTGGTCATCTGTGCCCAACCAATTTTTTTTAGATGGTGGCGCCGGTGCAGGAACAGCAAGATCCCTTATTATTGTATCATATGAATAAGGTATAATTGGCCAAATCATCCACCCATTATTATTGATTAGGTTTTTTACATATGGATCTCGGTAATCTGCTTCTGTTTCAAAATCACCACCAAAAGTTGTCTCAGCATATTTATTTATAATAGGTAAATATATTTGATTTTCATATTTAATTAAAAGAGGTTTTTCATTTGCTAAAAAATCAGCAAATATGGATGCTAGAAATAATAAAGTAAAAATCAAAAATGAATACCATCCTCTTTTATTGGACTTAAAGTTATCCAATCGCCTTTTATTTAATGGAGATAAAGTCATGAAGTATCTCTAGATTCAAAATCAATTCTTGGATCGATAATTGAATACATAATATCTCCAATGATACCCATAATTAAGCCAAGCAAAGAAAAGAAATATAACGTAGCAAAAATAACTGGATAATCTCTCGATAAGGCAGCTTCATAACCAAGCAATCCAAGCCCATCTAAGGAAAAAATAACTTCAATGAATAATGAACTAGAAAAAAGAATTCCTATAAAAGCAGAAGGGAAGCCAGCAATAACAATTAACATTGCATTACGAAAAACGTGACCATACAAAACTTTTCTTTCAGATAATCCCTTTGCCCTTGCTGTCATGACATATTGTTGATTAATTTGATCTAAAAAAGAATTTTTAGTTAAGAAAGTAAGACCAGCAAAACCACTGACTACCATTGCTAAAAGTGGCAGACACAAATGCCAAAAATAATCTTTAATTTTAAAGAATAGGTTTAATTCATCAAAATTATCTGAGACTAATCCTCTGAGAGGAAAAATATCATAATAACGACCACCCGCAAAAAATACAATTAAAATGACTGCAAATAAAAAATTAGGAATAGCATAGCCAATAGTAATAACAGTACTTGAGGTTATATCAAATTTACTGCCATCACGTATAGCCTTTCTTATTCCCAAAGGAATTGAAATTAAATATACAAGTACAGTTGTCCATAAACCAATCGAAATTGATACTGGCATTTTATCCAAAACTAAATCAATTACTTCTTGATCACGAAAAAAACTTTCACCGAAATCGAAAGTTAAATAATTTTTCATCATGTCAAAAAAACGAATAGGCGCAGGTTTATTCATGCCATACATTTCTTCAATTTCCTTAATGATATCTGGATCTAAGCCTTGTGCTCCACGGTATTTGGAATCAAAATTTGAGGAACTGCCTGAATCAAAATTATTTAATGTTTCCCCTTCGCCCCCACCAGAAAATCGAGCAGTTGATTCAACTGCAGTACCTGTCATCTGCGCAATCATTTGTTCCACTGGTCCACCAGGTACAATTTGCACGACAGCAAAATTTATTAGCATAATACCAATTAATGTGGGAAAAACTAGGAGTAACCGTCTGATAATATATGCGGTCATAGATTAATAATTATAACATTAATTACGAATAAATTATGTTTATTATATTATTTATTGAATTGATTTTTTTCTCTCAACAATTGTAGTAGCCTTACCTGCGTTAATCCACCAAGTGCCAGTTCCAAGTGAATATTTAGGCCTGAATTTTGGTTTGTCAAAAATATCCCAATACAGAGTTCTGTAGCTAGATATATGCCACTGCGGAATAACATAATGATTCCAAAGAAGAGCACGGTCCAAGGCCTTAGTAGTAGTAATTAAATCTTCCCTATCTTTTGCTGAGATTACTTTTTCTATTAATATGTCTATAACAAAATTTTTTATTCCAACGATATTTCTTGACCCATTAGTATCAGCAGCATTAGAACCCCAGAAGTTTCGTTGCTCATTACCAGGCGATAAGGATTGAGAGAATGTTTTGACTACCATATCAAAATCAAAGGTCTCCAATCTTTTTTGATATTGAGCACTATCAATTGTTCTTACGTTAACGGACATTCCTAATTTTTCTAAATTATCTCTAAATGGCAAAACAATTCTCTCAAAAGCAGGCGAGACTAATAATATTTCGAACTCAAAATATTTACCTGATTCTTTATTAACTAATTTACCTTTTTTTAATTCCCAACCAGCCTCTTTAAGTAATGAAGTTGCTTTAGATAATTCTTTTCGAATAAATCCAGAGCCATCAGTTTTGGGTGGATTAAACTCTATATTAAATACTTCTGCGGGAAGGTCATTTTTATATTTACTTAACAATTTCAACTCTTCTCCTTCAGGAAGTCCTGAAGATGCTAGTTCTGAATTTTCAAAAAAACTGTTGGTTCTTTTATAAGCACCATAAAAAAGATTTTCATTAGTCCATTCAAAATCAAAGGCGTATGAAAGAGCTTCACGTACTTTTTTATCCTTAAAAAAATCTTTTCGTGTATTGAAAGCAAATGCTTGCATCCCCTGAGGATTTTCATGTTCGATTAGTTCTTTAATTATCAATTTCTTTTGAACAGCAGGGACTTCAAAGCTTGTGGCCCATTCTTTAGAGCTATTTTCAGAAAAAAAGTCTATATCGCCTGACTTAAAAGCTTCACGTTCAATACCCCTGTCTTTGTAATATTCATATTTCATTATTCCAAAGTTTTCAGTGCCTTTTTTAATTGGGATGTTTTTTCCCCAATAGTCATTGTTTAATTCATAAGTAATAGATCTTCCAGCATCAAAGGAATTTATTTTATATGGCCCGCTTCCAATAGGTATTTCCAAAGAAGTTTCTTCAAAATTTTTGTTTTCCCAATAATGCTTAGGCAAAACAGGGAGTTGTCCTACAATTAGAGGCAATTCTAAATTTGTATTTCCTTTAAAATTAAAGCGTATCTTTAAATCACTCTCTTTTATAACTTCGACAACATCGCCATAATAATATTTGTAGAAGGGATGTCCTTTTTCCATCAATGCATTAAAAGTCCAAATTACATCCTCAGGTGTTACACTTTTACCATCATGCCATCTTGCTTCTTTGCGTAGAGTGAAGGCAACCCAGGAACGATCATCCGGCCATTCAATGGTTTCAGCAAGTAAGCCATATTCTGTAAATGCTTCATCACTGGACGATGTGGTTAACGTTTCAAATAGATTTCCAATACCAGCTGCAGAAGTTCCTTTTAAGATAAAAGGATTAAATGAATCAAAGGAACCAGTGGAGCTAAATACGACTTTACCGCCCTTAACAGCATTTGGATTGACATAATCAACATATTTAAAATCTTTTCCATATTTAGGATCTCCATGCATTGCTATTGCATGGGATATGTTGATTTCAGCAATACTTGGAGCGGCAATCAATAGAATAATAAAAATATATAATTTTATGAAAAAAATTTTTTTCATCATAACCAATATAAACTTTTTCTTAAATTTTAGTTATTATAAATTAATCATACTTATTGCTTGTTTGTGTATAAGCGAATTGGCCGTAGCTAGTACGCTACCATCTGAGTCCAAAGTAATTGGATTGTTATATTTGTCAGTTATTACTCCTCCAGCGCCTTGAATTACTGGCACTAACGCCATATAGTCATGTGCCTTAAGAGTATCTTCAACAACTATATCAACCAAACCTGAAGAAAGCATACCGTACATATAACAATCTCCTCCAAATATATAATATTTTGATTTTTTAATAATATTCTCAAAACCATTTCTAAATGTTTCATCTTCCAAGTAAAGGCCAGTAGTAATTGTATAACAATCTTCGATTGATTTTTTTGAAGAAGTTTTTATATTTTTTCCATTAAGCGTTGTTATTTGATTTTCGACACCGATCCATCTTTCATTATGAGCCGGACAATTGATTATTCCTAATACAGGTTTTTTTTTATATAAAAGAGCAATAAGTGTCCCAAAATCTTTGTGTCCTGCGATAAAACTTCTTGTGCCATCAATTGGATCAATTACCCAAATATACTCGGAGTTAAGATTTGTATTATCAAACTCTTCAGCTAAAATTCCATGATTTGGATAGGCTTTATTAATTAATTCTCTGATTTTTAATTCTGATTTTTTATCTGCAATTGTAACAGGGGTATCATCATCTTTATTCTCTATTGTAAAAGTTTGTCGAAAATATTCCATTACAACTTTGGCAGATTCATCTGCTAGGATGTTTGCAAAAGATATAAATTCATCCATTGGATTTTTTAAAGTCATAATATCGATACAAAGAAATTATTATGGTAGGGGAATAGGATTATCGGACTGTTGTCTTAACCACAACATAAGATTAGCACGATCTCGAACATTATTTAAACCTAAGAAGATCATTTTTGTTCCACTAATATATTCCTTTGGCTTATAAAGAAATTCATCCAGCTCTTCAAAAGTCCATTTTCCACCATATTCAGATAGAGCTTTTGAATAGGCAAAACCACTCACGCTGGCTTTTTGTCTATTAATTAAATCCCACAAGTTAGGGCCAATTTTTGATTTGCTGCCTTTTTTATAGTTGTGACAAGCTCCACATTTATTAAAAATTTTTTCACCCTTTGCAAGCGAAGCACTGGCTAATAAAGAAGATATAGACTCATCCATTTCATTATCTGTAGTTTTTTGCATAGTAGAATCAGTAGAAGTTTCAGGCAAGTCTATTTTATATGCCTTAACCAGTGATTCATTATAGTTTATCTTAGCAATAAAGTTTCCCACAAAACCGATAATTACGAAAATAATTATTGCTACTAGGATAGAAGCAAGTATTTTATTAATTTCAAATCCAGACATGCTAAAAGATATATATAGATTTTTTACTTTAATGAATACTACTCAAAACTTTTTATTGATTAGATTTTTCATCCCAATTGTAACATAAATTTGATGAATACACTTATTTTAATTCCCGCTAGAATGGCTTCTTTAAGGTTTCCTAACAAACCTATGGCACTTATTTGCGGAAAACCTATGATACAAAGAGTCTGGGAACAAGCTATGGCATCTAATCTGGGCGAGGTCATTGTTGCTTGTTCTGAAAAGGAAGTTTTAGAATGTATAATGTCTTTGGGGGGCAAAGCTATTCTTACAGATCCAAATCTTCCTTCAGGAACAGATAGAATATTTGAGGCAATAAAAAATAAAGATAATATCAGTGAGTTTGATAGTATAATAAATCTACAAGGGGACATGCCTATTATCGATCCTTTTGATATTGTTAAAGTTAACACACCACTGTTACAAGGATTTGATATGGGAACTTTGGCAACAGAATTAAAGGATTATCAAAAAAATGATTCAAATGTAACAAAGGTAAGAATTGATTGGATCAAAAAAAATACTATTGGGAAAGCTTTTGATTTTTTTAAATCTTCAAAAGTAACTTACGATGAAGTATATCATCACGTTGGTATTTATAGTTTTCGCTATGAAACATTGAAGAAATTTATAACATTAACTCCAAGCATTAATGAATTAAATCATAAATTGGAGCAATGGCGCGCCTTAGATGCAAGAATGACAATCGGTGTTAGTTATGTAAAAGATGTTCCGATTAGTGTAGACACTAAAAAAGATTTAATCAATGTTGAAAATATTATAAAAAACAAATTATGAATACAATTAATTCTTTTTCGTTTCAGGGCGTTAATGGGGCATACAGTGAATTAGCAGGAAAAAGAATTTATCCAGAGGCTAGTTCTATAGCTTGTAAAACATTTGAAGAAATGTTTGACTGCGTTCGAGATGGTAATGCAAATATTGCACTTGTGCCAATTGAAAATTCTAAAGCCGGGAGAGTTGCTGACACGCATCATTTAATTCCTAATTCAAAATTAACAATTATTGGTGAATATTTCTTAGAAGTAAATCATTGTTTACTAGCTCCACCAGATGCTTCTATAAATACTATTAGGCGAGTACATAGCCATGAACAAGCAATTACTCAGTGTCGAAAAAATTTAATTAAATATAATAAAGATATGATAGTTGCTGCAGATACAGCAGGAGCAGCTAAAATGGTATCAGAATTGAATAACAAAGAAGATGCGGCTATAGCCTCTGATTTGGCTGCTAGGATATATAATTTGAAAATTATTAAATCAAATTTTCAAGATGCAAATAACAATGTTACTCGTTTTCTTATAATGTCAACAAAAATGTCTTTTGTGGATGTAAGTGAAAAAGATTTAATGACCACACTTGTTTTTCAGGTTAGAAGCATACCTGCCGCTCTGTATAAGTCCCTTGGAGGTTTTGCTAGCAATGGTGTCAATATTACAAAGTTAGAAAGCTACGTTCATCCTCAGGGTTTTGATGTTGCGCAGTTTTATATTGATTTTGAAGGACATCCTGAAAATGATGCTGTTAAACTTGCCATTGATGAAATGAAATTTTTTTGTAAGCATTTTGATATTCTAGGTGTTTATAAAATGTCTGATTTTAGAAAAAAATAATCAAATTTTATCAACTCAGAGTATGTCTTTCTATTAGATAATGTTATATTGCTAATGGAAGGTTAAGTGGGCGAATAACTTGCTAATCCAGTCAGATCTGAGAAGAAGCAGCTGTACCAAGCTTATTCGGGTCACTTATACCTTCCATAAATTTTATTTGTTATGAACAAAAATACTAAACAAGAATACAGAGTTTTAGCGAGAAAATATCGACCACAAACTTTTGGCAATTTGATTGGCCAAGAGACTTTGGTTCAAACCCTAAAAAACTCTATAATAAACAACCGTATAGCCCATGCGTATTTACTAACAGGTGTAAGGGGGGTTGGTAAAACTACAACGGCAAGATTGATAGCGATGAGTTTGAATTGTGAAGCGCGTCCACCTGAATCATGCGAGCCTTGCGGTAAGTGTAAATCATGTATTTCTATTCGTGGAGATCATAACATTGATGTTATTGAAATGGATGCTGCTAGCAGAACAGGCGTTGATGATATTCGTGAGATTATTGATAACGTAAAATACAAGCCAGTTAACTGCGAATATAAAATATTTATTATTGATGAGGTACATATGCTCTCCAAAAACGCATTTAATGCGTTATTAAAAACATTAGAAGAGCCACCACCACATATAAAATTTATTTTTGCCACAACAGAGGTAAAAAAAATACCAATCACAATTATTTCACGGTGTCAGCGGTTTGATTTACATCGCATAGAAGCAGATAATCTGATTGCACATTTGAATAATATTGCTGATAAAGAAAGAATTAATATTAATAAAGAAGCAATTGCATTAATTATCCGTGCTGCAGATGGATCAGTTCGTGATGGATTAAGTTTGTTTGATCAAGCTATAGCTAATGCGAAAGATCAGATTACAACAGATACCATTATATCAATGTTGGGATTGGCAGACCGGGATAATATTTTCGATCTTTTGAATGCGATATTTAGTGGGGATGCTAAGACTTCTCTCAAAATATATAATAAAATTTATCGAGCTGGCGCAGATGTTTTGATGATTTTTGATGAGTTACTCAAAGTTACTCATTTTCTGACAAAAATAAAAATTTCACCTGACATTAAAGATGACATTCATATACCAGAACTTGAAAGAAGCAAGGGGGCGAAGATGGCGGAAAAGATTTCAATGTCTTCACTTGGAATAGTTTGGCAAGTTTTGTTTAAAGGTTATCAAGAATTGCAATCTGGTTTTCATCTTTTTCAACATGGAGAAATGCTTATTGTACGTTTGATTTATTTATATGAAGGCCCTTCTCCTGATGATTTAGTAAAAAAAATATCTGACAATATTGAAGAAAAAAAACATAAGAATGAATCAATTAAGATCAAATCACCTAACAATGAAACTCCGGCGACAATAAATAAAGTTATTGAGATTGAAGACAATGATCAAGCTGATAACGTAGCAAAGTTGTCTAATTCTGTTCTTGTTAAATCATTTAGACAATTTGTTGATTTATTTTATCAAAAAAAAGAAGGTATGTTACATACTTATTTGTATAACAAAGTTAAACTTGTATCTTTTAAAGAAGGTGAGATTGTTATAAATTCAGAATCTATTGTTGATCCACATTTTTGCAGAACGATTGCTAAATATATATCGAAATGGACAGGCAGAATCTGGCAAGTAAGCACATCCAGCAGTAATATTGGTAAAACATTATATGAAGAAGATTTATTAGCCCAACAAAAAGAAATTGAAATTATGAAGAACGATCCCCAAATTAAACAAATTTTAAATAAATATCCTGGCGTTAAGATTCATTCCATAACTGATATTCGAGAAACTTTAGATGAAACAATTGCAAACAAAGACATTCAACAATCAATAAAGGAAAAATAATGGTTAATATTGATAATATGATGAAGCAAGCACAACAATTGCAGAAAAAAATGTCAGAAGCACAAGAAAAACTAAACTCAATTGAAGTAGAAGGATCATCGGGGGGCGGAATGGTTAAGGTAATTTCAACCGCAAAAGGAGAAATCAAACACATATCAATTGACGATTCTTTAATGAAACAAGAAGAGAAAGAAATCACTGAGGATTTAATTGTGGCAGCTGTTAACGATGCCAAACAAAAAGGAGAAGCGGCAGCTCAAGAAGAGATGAAGAGCGTCACGGGAGGCATTCCCTTGCCACCGGGCATGAAACTTCCTTTCTAAACGAAATATCCAATGACGAATTCTGAAATTGATAAACTTATTAATGAAATTTCTAAATTGCCAGGTTTAGGAAGACGATCAGCGCAGCGGATTGTTTTATATTTATTAAAAAATAAAGAACGATCCTTATTACCCCTAGTTCAATCTCTTCAAGAAGCCAATCAAAAAATAATTAATTGCGAGATATGTGGAAATATTGATACTATCTCACCTTGCTCTTTATGCCTTGATGTAAAAAGGGACAGACAAACTATTTGCGTTGTTGAAGATTTGTCAGATTTGTGGACATTTGAACGAATTGGTTTTTATCGTGGCTCTTATCATGTATTGGGAGGATCACTATCTGCTATTAACGGCATAGGCACTGATGATCTCAATATAACAAAACTGATTCAACGAATTAAAAAACAAAGTGTCAAAGAGGTGATTCTTGCCCTTAGTACTACTATCGAAGGTCAAACAACAAGTCATGTCATTGCAGATAAATTGGAATCAATTGAAGATTTATATGTAACAAGGCTAGCCCAAGGTGTGCCTATGGGAGGTGAGGTTCATTATTTAGATGAAAACACTCTTAATGCGGCATTTCAATCTAGAAAAAAAATATAATAATTTTTTTATGGAAAAAATACTTTTTGTTCCCCATCCAAAATTACGTCAACACACTCAAACAATCGACAAAGTAACCGAAAAGGAAATTATTATTTCAAAAAAAATGATTGAAATAATGAAAAGAGCACCTGGAGTAGGATTGGCTGCAAATCAAATTGGCATATTACAAAAAATAATTACTGTTAATATTCAGGATTATGAAAAAGAAACAGAAAAAGTATATGCGTTGTTTAACCCTAGTATCAAATCATATTCTGAAGAGACAGTGGTGATGGAAGAAGGATGTTTATCTTTCCCCAAACAATTTGTTGAAATAGAAAGACCAGCTTCTATTGAAATTGAATATACAAATGAAAAAAATAAAATTATTAAGGGAGAAAAAAATGGATATGAAGCACGCGTGCTTCAACATGAAATTGATCATTTATCAGGAAAACTGTTTGTGGATTATCTTTCTTCTCTTAAACGTAATATGATTATCAAACGTGTTCAAAAGTTAAAAAAGATGGGGGAGGTTTAATGCGTCAGGAGCGTATTGTATTTATGGGCACGCCTGAAATCTCTAAGGTTTATTTACAATCTTTAATTGATCATCAATATAATATCATAGCTACTTACACTCAGCCCCCACGAAAACAAGGACGAGGTATGTTGATAAAAAAATCTCCAGTACATACATTATCTTTAGAGTACAATATTCCGGTTTATCACCCAAAGAATTTAGCATCGTTTGAGAGTACAAATGAAATAAAGAAACTTAAACCTGATCTTGTTGTTATTATGGGGTACGGGTTATTACTTCCAAAGAGCATTCTTCAGATTCCTCATTATGGATGTATCAATATTCATGCTTCTTTACTACCTAAATGGCGAGGTGCAGCCCCCATTGAGCATGCTATCCTAAATGGGGACGAAATAACAGGTGTAAGTATTTTTTTATTAGAGGAAAAACTTGATGCAGGACCAATTATTGCAACCCAGGAAATAAACATTAATAAAAATATTAATAAAGGAAATTTAACATCTGAACTAAACATTCTTGGAACTTTATTATTAATTAATACTTTGCCAGATTTGTTGGATAAAAAAATCTCATTGCAAAAACAAGACGAAACTTATGCGACTTATGCAAAAAAGATTACTCCGGAACTCCGAAGAATTAATTTTAATAATGAAATAAATACGGTTTATAATCAAATAAAGGCTTTTGCTCCTAAGCCATCAGCTTGGTTTACTGTTAATAATGAGCGCTTTAATATTATTAAGTGTTTAATGAAAACATGTGAAGCCGAAACATCTACCATAATAAACAGACAGTTTCATATTGGATGTAAAAATGGCATCATTATTCCTGAAATCATTCAACGAGAAGGTAAAAAATCAATGAAAATAGGAGAATTTTTAAAAGGCTTTGCCTTTGAAGTTGGTCAGAAAATAAATGGCTAAATATAAAATAACAATTGAATATGATGGCACTAATTTTGTTGGATGGCAAAAACAAGAGAATGGCCCTTCCATTCAATTATCACTAGAAGGTGCTATAAAAAAAATAACATCAGAAAATGTAAATGTATTTGGAGCAGGCCGAACAGATTCTGGCGTACATGCAAAAGGACAAGTTGCCCATTTTGAATTATCAAAAAATATTTCATTGGATAACATTCGTGACGGTATCAATCAGCATTTAAGACCGTTGCCAATTGCTATTTTAGACGCGAAGGAAGTCAATGATGATTTTCATGCAAGATTTTCCGCCAAGCTTAGAACTTATGAATATTTAATAATAAATAGGCGTGCACCATTAACTTATAATAAAAATCTGACTTGGGGAGTCTTTAAAAAATTGAATATAGATGCAATGAAAGAAGCAGCTTCAATTTTTTTAGGCAAACACGATTTTAACGCATTTCGTTCTATTGATTGTCAATCATCTTCATCTATAAAAACAATCCAAAGTTGTTCAATTCGAACAAATGATCAACATATAATACTAAATGTTTCAGCAAAATCGTTTCTCCATTCCCAAGTAAGAATTATGGTAGGCACATTGGTTGAAGTTGGAAAGGGTAAATTTAATTTATCTGATGTAAAAGATATAATTACAAGTCAAGATAGGTCAAAAGCAGGCGCCACGGCACCTGCTCAAGGTTTATATTTATTAAAAGTAGAATATTAGTTATTAAGCGTAGATTTTGTCAGATAAACCATACATTATAATTGCATTTACAATTGCAAATATTATAGCAGGTATATAACCTTCTTTAGTTATTACTACGTTTTCAAATCCCTCTTTACCTTTGTAATTATTAGGATAATCAACTTCTACAAAATGAATACCAATAATAGCCATTATTACAAAACCAATAAACATTGTTGCAAAATATGCCCAAGTACCCTCAGTTCCAGTAAATAATATATAAATACCAATTAATACAAAGCCTGAAATTAAAGATCCTAGAATTCTTGTTATTAAAACTGCAGAATGATGTGTACCATATTTATCAAGCCAATTTTTTGTATTTATCAAGGTGCAGTAAGCGTAATATACATTCCCCAACAGTAAAATTAGGAAAAGAATTAAGTATATAGGTCCATTAAAATTTTCAATCATATCAACCACCTAGTTAAAAGTTAGCAGAAGGTAATTCTATACTATATTTGATTCGTTACAAATTTTTTACCTTAATTTATTATTATATTTTAAATAAAGTTTATTTATTTTGTTCAAGAAATTTTTTCTTAATCAGTGATATTCCCGTATTTTTTTTATGGGCATATGACTCATCCCATGCTTCTTGTTGCCATCCATTCAACCGGTTTCTTGTTAGTTCAAGATTGGATTTTTTCCATTCATCGGATGTATTAGGATTTTTCCATAATTTTTTATCTTCAGCTGTTCTTCCACAACCATAACAATAATCTGTTACTGGATCGCTTTTACAAACACTAATACAAGGAGATGTAATATTTTCATTATTCATATTAAATGAAATATATTCTTTTTTGACTATATTCAATAAAACTTGTTGAGATATATAGAATGGGGACATAAAAGAACTTTATGGATGCATTAACGCCACAAGAGATTGACAAAGCGCATGAAAGAATTTTTCCATTAATTATTAAAACACCCCTCATAAGCAGTGAAACAATAAATAAAAAAACAAATGCCAATGTTTATTTCAAGTTAGAAAATCTCCAATGGACCGGCTCTTTCAAATTGCGAGGAGCAAGCAATAAAATTTTACAATTATCAAATGAAGAAAAATCAAGAGGCATAGTTTCTTATTCATCTGGAAATCATGCTCAGGCTGTAGCATATGCATCTAATTTATTCGGAGTTCAGGCTACTATTATTATGCCAAAAAATGCACCATCTATAAAAATAGAAAATACAAAAAAATATGGCGCCGATATTATATTTTATGATTATAAGCATGAAAGCAGGGAAAAAATTGCTTCAGAGATTGCGCGCAAAGAAAACAAAAAAATAATAAAACCATATGACGATCTAGATGTCATCGCAGGCCAAGGAACTGTTGGAAAAGAGATTGCTGAGGAACTAAGATTAAAAAACATCCAACCCGATCTTTATCTGTGCTGTTGTGGGGGAGGAGGATTAATTGCTGGTTCATCAACTTATCTAAGATATGCATTTCCTAATATAAAAAATTTTGCCGTTGAGCCTGAAAAATTTAATGATACACAACTATCACTAAAAAATAACTTCATTGTAAAGAATAAAGAAACAGGAGAATCTATTTGTGATGCACTTTTGGCCCCTCAGCCTGGCGATGTAACGTTTCCAATCAATCAAATTACCCTTGATGGAGGATTGGCAGTAAGCGATGAAGAAGTTAAAAAAACCATTGTTGAATTAGCGGAGGAGATGAAAGTTGTTGTCGAGCCTGGAGGAGCGGTTGCAGCAACTGCGTTACTAACGAATAAAATAAATGTGAAGAATAAAAATGTTGTTCTAATGATTTCTGGAGGCAATATTGACTATGAGTTGTTCTCTTCTATTGTTAGAAATTGTTAATGAATAATTTACAGAAAATACAAAATTATTTGATAGAAAATAATATTAGCCTGCTTATTGTTAATCGAACTGATGAATTTCTGAATGAATATATAGCACCATATGCTGAACGTTTGGAATGGATAAGTAACTTTTCAGGATCTGCAGGACGAGCGATAATTCAACAGAATAAGGCCTTCATCTTCATAGATGGACGCTATACTTTCCAGGCACATAAGCAAGTTGACGCTCAGTATTTTGATATTGAGCATCTGAAAGATTATTGGAAATATTTAGAAAACAATATTGAAATTAATTCCAGAATAGGTATTGATCCTACGCTTCACTCAATTTCTGAAATAAAAAAAATAGAAGAATTGGTAAAGAAAAAAAAATCATTTGTTAAATATCTGGAAAAAAATCCAATTGATAATTTATGGAATGATCAACCCTCATATCCTCAATCTCAAGCTTTTATTCATAAAGAGAAATATGCTGGAAAATTTTCTATTGATAAACTAGGCAATCTACAATCAATTTTAAAATCATCATCCATAGATCATTACATACTGACTTCTTTAGATTCTATTGCCTGGCTATTGAACATACGAGGCAATGACATCTTGCACATCCCTCTAATTCTATCTTTTGCCATTGTTCCTCGAAGTGGTAAAATTGAATTATTTGTTGATGATGGCAAGATTACAAGTATTAAAAAAAAGCTGCAGGACATTGTTAATTTCCATTCTTTTAACGATATTGAAGATTATTTAATAACTAATAATAATAGCGTTATTGGTATGGATGAGGACAGAACGGTATATAATTTTAGTAAAATATGCAACGATAACAATTTATCCATAAAATATTTGCCGGACCCATGTGTTTATCCAAAAGCGCAAAAAAATTCAACTGAGTTATCAGGCGCAAGAAATGCCAATATTCGAGACGGATTAAGCATTACCAGATTTCTTTATTGGCTGAAGAATGAAATGAATATTAACAAAACAGATGAAATCAAGGCAGCAGATTATTTATATGATCTGAGACAAAATAATGATCTATTTTATTCCCTCTCGTTTGACACTATTTCTGCAATTGATGAGCATGCAGCCTTACCGCACTACAGAGTAACTCATAAGACCAATTTAACTTTTAGGGACAACAGCATTTATCTTGTTGATTCAGGCGCCCAATATCTTGATGGCACAACAGACATCACTCGAACTATTATTTTAGGAGAACCCACTGAAGAACAAAAAGATCGCTTTACCAGGGTATTAAAGGGTCATATAGCCATTGCTTCAGCTACTTTTGAAGTCAAGACAAAAGGCTCTACACTTGACCCTTTGGCAAGAAAGAGTCTGCAAGATATTGGTTGTGATTATGATCATGGAACAGGACATGGTATTGGAAGTTTTTTAAGTGTTCATGAAGGACCGCAACGAATTGCAAAGTCTCAGGGCCTAAGTGATGGAGAAATAAGAGAAGGAATGATTCTATCCAATGAACCTGGTTTTTACAAAAAGGAAGAATATGGTATTCGCACTGAAAATTTAATTGTAGCATACAAAAAAACTGATATCACACTTGGATTTGAAACTATCTCTTGGGCGCCCATTGACATAGATTTAATCGATATTAATATATTATCTTCAGATGAAATTATTTGGTTGAATAATTATCATCAAAAAGTTTATGAAAAGCTTAGCGATAAACTAGATGTGGGGGAGAGAGAATGGTTAAAAAAAGTAACTAGCCCTGTGGTCAGTTAAACGTCAGTATTATGGATAAACAAAAAAAAATTACATTGGCAGAATTAACCATAATTTTTATTATATTCATTATATTGTTTTCTACTATATTTGTAACCTATCTTGATTTTACAAAGAATTATAAGATCAAATCAACAAGGGAAAATCATTTAACAATTATTTCAATCATTGATGCCGAAAGAATAAATTGTTTAGAAGGATCAAAAGAATGGATATGGAATGATAGAGTTACCATAACTTGCGGTTCAATTTTTATTGATGACCAAACTGATAAATTTTTTAATGATATGATTAAGTTAAAAAACCCTTATGACAATGGAAATGCTGTTTTTGAAGTTTCATTAATGCCTAACACATTAAGTCCTGGTATAAATTATATTATACTAAATAAGAATCAAAATATATTGAAAATCACTACTTTGCTAGAAAATGATGGCAAACTTCTTGAAACAAAAAAAACATTTTAAATAAGTTTTAGAAAAAATTAATGATTATAATATTAACGCAATGTTTTCCAAGTCGATTAGGTGGAATAGAAAGTTTAGTTAGCAATTTGGCATTAGGTCTGGGAAAAAAGGAAAAAATTGTTGTTTTTGCTGATAGTCACCATCTTTTTTATGACGCTATATATGATAACCAATGCAAGGATCAAATAATTGTCAGAAGAACAGGTGGATTGAAATTTTTTCGTCGAAGAAAAAAAATTAGAGAATTAAAACCCTTTATTGAATCCAATCAAGTTAAGTTGGTAATAGCAGATACATGGAAAAGCTTAGAGTTAAGTATTGATTTATTAAATAAAAAAAATATTTCCACAATATGTTTAGCTCATGGAAATGAATTCTTATCTAATAATCCAAAAAAAACACAACGCATTACAAAAATTCTAAATAGCACAAGTTCAATTATTGCTAATTCACAATTTACCGCTAACTTAGTAAAGAAGTTGATATCAAATAAAGATCATATAAAATTTGTTTATCCGGGCGCAAATGATCTTCGGCAAATACAATCAGATAACTTTATCGATTTAAAAGGCAGTCCAGTTTTGATTACTTTGGCCCGATTGGAGAAAAGAAAAGGACATATGGTAATTTTAAAAGCTGTCAAGAAATTAACATTTGATTTTCCTTCAATTCAATATGTAATTGCTGGAGCAGGTTCAGAAAAGTCAAATTTACAACGATTAGTAAAAGAATATGCGCTTGAAAAAAATGTATCTTTCGTAGGTTTAGTGAATGAATCTCAAAAAAAATATTTATTTGAACACACAGACTTGATGGTTATGCCGACCTTAGATGAGAGTGAAAATAGATCTGTTGAGGGATTTGGCATTGCTTATTTGGAGGCTGCTTTTTTTGGCATTCCTTCTATAGCAACTAACGTTGGCGGGTCTAAAGAAGCTGTTTTGCACAATAAAACAGGCATAATTATAAATAATATTGATGATCTTTTTCATTCAATTCATGAATTATTAATTAATCCTAATCACAGAAAACAACTAGGAAATGAAGCACAAAAAAGAGCCATACAGGATTTCAATTGGGACATCGTGACAAACAAATATTTAAATGCAATAAATAATTAGCATTTAGCTGATAGAATGAATTGTTTTAAGTTTTAATGAGTATTTTATTTCACTGTCCTTGGCATAATAACAAAGAATGGCTAGAGGTTATTAAGAAGCAATTCAAAAACAAAAAAATTTATATCTTAAAAGACAAGCCTGACTTATCTAAAATTGAATGTGCCATTATTTGGAATATCAGCAATCATACTCTAAGCAAAATGAGTAATGTGAAAATTCTATTTTCATTAGGAGCGGGCGTTGATCATATTACAGAGCTAAAAAGTTATCGTGGACAGCCAATTATTCGACTTAAGGATCCTTTTATGGCTGAGAGAATGGCCAATCACGTTTTATCACAAATTCTTTTTTATCAATTAAATTTAAAATCATTTCAAGAAGCTCAATTAATAAATAAATGGATGAATAAATATGATGAGCCCGCTCTCAACAACAATATGATTATTGGTATTCTTGGAGTCGGGTATTTAGGTTCTTTTGTCGGCAAACAATTGCAACGATATGGATATAATATTATTGGTTTTAAAAATTCAAAACCAAATGTTAAATATTCTTTTCCAGTTTTTTATAAAAAAATTAGCTTAAAAAAATTTCTTCGACAATGTGATGTGTTGATATGCATTCTCCCCTCTACTTCAGAAACACACCATATGATTGATGGGAATTTCTTACAAGAAATGAAAAAGAAAGCATTATTAATAAATGTTGGCAGAGGTTCCACACTTTATGAAAAGTCGCTAATGACTCATTTAAAAAAATATAAACAATTTTATGCCTCACTTGATGTTTTCGAGAAAGAGCCGCTTCCAAAATCAAGCCCTTTGTGGAAGTTTTCGAATGTTACTGTTACTCCGCATATTGGAAGTCTTACAGTAGTGGATACGGCTGTTAAATATATGTTTAAAAAATATCAAAAATATAAAAAAAATGGAAAAATTAAAAATGACGTTAATTTACTAAAAGGATATTAATTCTTTTCAAAATAATTTTCTAAAATACGCAAATATATATCGTGTAATTCTTTCAAATCAGAAAGATTGACATTTTCATTTACCTGGTGCAGCGTTCTGTTTACAAGACCCAGTTCTAAAACCTCACAATAATTTTTTATAAAGCGTGCATCAGATGTCCCTCCATCTGTGGCCATTTCGAGATTGCCGTTCCTCCCGGACACTTCCTTGATTGCAGCTGAAACCAAACTACATAGTTGACCTGGATTAGTTAGATAAGACTCACCAACCTGATCTGTTCTGAATGTACAAGAAGCTTTAGGAAAATTTGTAAATACTTTATCAATATTATCTTGAAACCATTTAGTTAAACTCTCAACACTGTGAATATCGTTAAAGCGAATATTTACAGTTGCTCTTGCAAATTCTGGAATTACATTTGCAGCTGAGTTACCAACGTCAAAAGTTGGAATTTGTAATGAGCTTGGTAAATAAAATTCGTTACCGTCATCCAGAGGTTTAGAAATAATATTATTAAGCAATATAATTAAAAGATGTGCTGGATTTTCAGCGCGTTGAGAATTAGCAGTATGTCCTTGCACTCCCTTAACAGTTACAAAGAAGTTAATAGAGCCACGTCTTCCAATTTTGATTTTGTCGCCAACAATTTTATTTGATGTTGGTTCTCCAACAATGCAGTGATTAAAAACAATATTGTTGTTTTTTGTCCATTCCATCATTTTTTTGGTTCCATTAACCGCTTCTTTTTCTTCATCACCGGTAATAATAAGCGACAGTTGTCCTCCAAAATTATGACTGTATTTTTTTATAAAAGAACTAGTTGCAGATATGAAACATGCTACACTGCCTTTCATATCCTCCGCACCTCTTCCATAGAGTTTTCCATCAGCGATAGTTGCAGAAAAAGGGGGGTATTTCCAAGATTCTTCATTGCCAGGAGGAACAACATCAGTGTGTCCGGCAAACGCAAGATGTTTTCCTGATTCACCAATTTTTCCAAATAAATTATCTATATCATCAAATCCGTCTTCACTAAAAGGAAGTCTCGTACAATTAAAACCTAAATTATTAAGATGTTCCTCCACAATTTGAAGGGCTCCTTCATCATATGGTGTTACACTGGGACATTTAACAAGGGCTTGTGTTAATGCTACATAGTCAAAATCAATCTTATTCATTAATCTCGCAAAAGGTCATTAATTGAAGTTTTTGATCTTGTTTTTTCATCGACTTGTTTAATTATAACGGCACAATTTAATGAGGGTGCCATAGGATTTTTTTTATCTGGCAAAGAACCAGGTACAAGAACAGAATAAGGAGGTATTTCCCCAAATGTAATCTCACCGGTTTTTCTGTTAACGATTTTTGTTGATTGTCCAATAAACATACCCATGCTAAGAACTGATCCTTCACCTACAATTACGCCTTCAACGACTTCTGACATTGCTCCAAGAAAAACATTGTCTTCAATTATTGTTGGAAGAGCTTGAGCTGGTTCTAGAACACCTCCAACTCCGCTGCCTGCTGATATGTGGCAGTTTTTACCAATTTGGCAACAAGATCCAGCTCTTGAAAATGTGTCCATCATAGTGCCAGATCCAATATATGAGCCAATATTAATGAAGCATGGCATTAAAACAACATTATTAGCAATGTAAGATCCTTTTCTTACAGGCGTATTAGGCACCATTCTAAAACCAGCTTTTTCAAAATCTTCTTTGACCCATCCCGCAGTTTTTCCTTTGACTAGATGAGCTTTGTCATACCAAGAACTATAAGGTCCTGATAAAGTCTCCATTCCATGGATTCTAAAACTTAACATTATAGCTTTTTTAATATGTTGGTTAGTAATCCACTTTCCGTTAATCTTTTCTGCTACGCGTACTTTTCCTTGATCCAGATCTTCAATTATATGATTTATTGCATTTATTATTGATTCCTCAGAGTTTTGATTGATTTGATCCTTATTTTCCCAAGCATCATTAATTATTCTTTCTAATTCATTCATATTTTTCCTGTATTTACTTCATCTAGGAAGAAGGACAAATCTTTTGTTTTATAATCTAAATAATTCTTTGAACTTTCGATATCATCCATAAAGTTCTCATAGCCAGCATCAATCCAAACTGAGGTAAAGCCTACATTTTTTGCTGGAACAAGATTCTTTGCTATATCATCAAACATTGCTGAACAAGCAGGATTAATGTCAAATTTTTCAATAAATTTCATATAAGGTTTGACTTCAGGCTTTGGAACATAATCTGCCATTTTTATATCAAACATATCATCAAACATATCAGTTAATTTTAGCTGAACAAGGATGTCATTTACATGCTGTTGATTGGCATTGGTATAAATTATTTTTCTGCCCTTAAGTTTGGCTAACTCTTGATTTAACTTATGATCAGGTCCAACAATGGAATAATCAAGTTTGTGAACTTCTTTTAGAAATACATCAGGATCAGCACCATGGTTAACCATCATTCCGCGAAGGGTGGTCCCATATTGCCTGTAATACTCGCTTCGTATTTTTTTTGCTTCTTTTATGTCTATGCTGAGGTGATTAGCTACAAACTTACTCATTAATTCACCAACTTGTTGGAAGATTCCACTATCAGCTGAATAAAGAGTATTATCCAAATCAAAAATCCAGGTATCTATTTTTGTCTTAAGAGAGGGCATTGTTAGGAATAAATCTGTGTCCCTATACCATGTTCTGTAAATAATTCTAAAATTAATGAGTGAGGAATTCGGCCATCAAGTATGGTGGCCTGTTTGACTCCCTGGTCAATTGCATTAATGCAAGTAGAAATCTTTGGCTTCATTCCTCCAGCAACATATTTTTCATGAATGATTTTTTTTGCTTCAACAATAGATAAGGAAGATATTAATTTATCATCTTGATCAAGAATGCCGGCAACATCAGTTAAAAGAAGAAGCTTATCCGCTTTCATTGATTCTGCAATTGCTCCAGCTATGGTGTCCGCGTTAATATTATATGTATTGCCGTAGTTGTCTTTTCCCAAGGGGGCTATGACAGGGATGAAGCCTTTTGCGATACTATCGTAAATAATATTCGTCGCAATTTGTGTTGGCTTACCAACAAACCCTAAATCAAGTATTTTTTCAATATTAGAATCACTGTCTTTAAAATCTATATGGAGTTTTTTTGCTTCAATAAGACCATTTTTATTCCCAGCCAGCCCGACCGCTTTTCCGCCCGTTGCATTAATGTCATTAACGATTTTTTTATTAATATCTTTTGACAGTACTTCTTCTACAACCTTAACCGTCTCTTCATCTGTCACTCTTAGTCCTTCAATAAAATTGCTGTTAATGTTTTTTTTCTTCAACATTTCTCCTATTTGAGGCCCACCTCCATGAACCACTATCGGGTCTATTCCAACCTCTTTTAATAAACCAACATCCTTTGAAAAACTTTCTGCTAATTTTGAATTTCCCATTGCATGCCCGCCATATTTAATAACAATTTTCTTTCCTGAGTGTTGTCTAATATAGGGCAAAGCCTCCACTAATGTTGAGGCTTTATGAATAAAATAAGCTTGATCGCTTTCTGATAAAAAATCAAATTTCATGACGTTTTGATAAATTAAATATATCTTTTTGTATATCTAATATCCCATTATTGTTTTTACTACTACAGGCATGAATCTTCATAAAGTTTTTTTGATAGTTTTTCATCAAGGTCAAAATTGAAGCCATCTGGCTTTGAATAAAATTGGTCGAACATTTGTCAGTTTTAGTGAGTACTATGGAAAAATTTTTATTGGAAGAAGTAATTGAATCAAAAATATCAATATCAGAGCTTTTTATGCCTACCTTACAATCAATCAAAACAAAAACTTTCGCAAGATTTTCTCTATTTGTAATATAGGATTCTATTAAGTTCGATAATTGATCTCGAATATTTTTTGATATTTTAGCATACCCATATCCTGGTAAATCCACAATATTGATAGCTTTGTTAATTTCGAACAAATTTACTGATTGTGTTCTTCCTGGAGTTTTGCTTATTTTAGCCAATTTTTTTGTTTTGGTAATAGCATTAATAATGCTTGATTTACCAACATTGGAGCGTCCGATAAAGCAACATTCAGGAAAATTATTATTAGGGATTTTATGAATATCATTGAAAGAACCCAAAAAATTATTTTGGGAGAAGAATAAGTTTAGTGAGCGATTTCCATTAGGCATCTTTTTTTGCTAATATTTTTTTTTGTATGAACCATTGCTGTGCAATTGACAGGATGTTGTTTACTGACCAATACAGAACAAGTCCCGCGGCAAAACCCGCTAATATGAAAGTAAAGACAAATGGCAGGAAGGCGAAAATTTTAGCTTGTGTCGGATCAGCTGGCGCTGGATTGAGTTTTTGTTGCAGCCACATTGTGAATCCCATGAAAATAGGCAATATGCCAATATTAACAATGGATAAAAAACCTGGAAAATTCCACGGAACTATTCCAAATAGTGTAATTAATCCTAAAGGGTCAGGAGCTGATAGATCATGAATCCATCCGTAAAATGGAGCATGATACATTTCAATTGTAACAAATAGAACCTTGTATAAAGAAAAGAATATTGGTATCTGAACTATCATAGGTAAACACCCGGCTACAGGATTGGCCCCTTCTTTTTTATAGAGGACCATTAGTTCTTGCTGCATTTTTTTACGGTCATCAGGGTATGTTTCTTTCAAACGCTGCATCTCAGGTTGTAGTTTTTTCATTTTAGCCATTGACTTAAAAGACGTATGAGCAAGAGGAAATAAAATAAGCCTCATAAGAATTGTAAATGAAATAATTGCTATTCCAAAATTTCCCACCAGACCATAAAACCAATTAATAGCAATAAATATTGGTTTTGTTAAAAAACTAAACCAGCCCCAATCAATAGAATCATCAAAACGATTAATATTATGTTCTTTTTGATACAGTTTAAGTATCTTTAGAACTTTAGCACCAGCAAAAATTTTACCATTATAGGTGTTTGTAGTGTTTGGTTTTATTTTAAAAATTTGCCCAACATAACCTACTCTAAAATTATCTCTTCCATTATTTCCGTGTCGGTAATTAACACTTATTGACTCGTTTTGATCAGGAATAAGAGCCGTCATCCAATATTTATCTGTGAAACCTAACCATCCACCAGTTGCTTTTTGGTCACAAAATAAACTTTTTATATTATTTGTTGATGAGCAATCATCAAGTAATGCAGAATATTTTTTTTCAAGCAACTCATCATTTAATAAACTTATCAATCCTTCATGAAGAATGAAAAAATTTATTGTATCAGGCATGTTAATTCTTTTAATTAATCGGTAAGGAAAAACTTCAATAATTGAAGAACTATTATTCTCAATTTCTTGAGAAACGGTAAATAAATAATTTTCGTCAACTGAAAAATGAATTTTAAATGTGATATTTTGATCATTAGTCCATAGTAATGAGACAGGAGCCCCTGGTTCCAAAGAAGATGATGTTGCTTTCCAATCAGTATCTAGAGTTGGCAAAGCAATCAATGAGGCTTTATTGTTAAGTGTTTTCCATCCAATCTCTACATAATAAGGATTAGACGTTCCATCTGGTAAAAATAAACTGATATTTTTTGAATTTTCATCAAGAGTTTTTTTATAATTTAAAAGTATAAGATCATCTAGTATTGCACCTTTTAAATTGATAGAACCCTTTAATGAAGGGGTGTTGATTAAGACACGATCATCAATTGCAATAACTTCTTCTTTTGTTCTAATAGTTTCTTTTGAAATTGCTTGAATATCATCAATTGATGTTGCTGGTTGTATTTGCTCTACCTCATTTTTTGCAGGAGGAGTCATAGCAGTTTGCTGAGGAAAAAGGATTTGAAAAATAACTATAATAGCCACAGACAAACCAATTGCTAAAAATAAATTTTTTTGTTCTCCCATATTAAATTTTCTTATTTATTTTTTTAGGAACCGGATCATATCCATGTCCACCCAGAGGGTGGCACTTTAAAATCCTTTTTAAGGAATGATAGAATCCATTTAATAATCCGTGTTCTTTCAAAGCCGTAATGGAATACTCTGAACATGTAGGCAGATACCGACAATTTGTTTTTAGAATTGGGCTTAGGAGAAGTTGATATGTCTTGATGATTGCAATCACTGGCATAATTAATAAGTTATTTAGGTATTTTTTTAACATGAAATTAATTTTATTAACTCCATTTCTAGTGTTGCAAAGGACGCGCTAAAAATTGAATTTTTTGCTATTAGCACATAATAAGAATTTATTTTACCATATTTTATCAGTACTTTTCTTGCTAGTTCTCTCATCAATCGTTTGGCCTTATTTCGTTTAACGGCATTTCCCACTTTCTTAGTAGCGGTAAATCCAACGGCCATGGCTCCATTTAAACTTGAATCCTCTAGAAATTGCACATTAATAAATTCTCCTTTAATAAAATTGCCACTATTACGTATGTGAACAAACGTTGATCTATTCTTAATGGTTTGCAATGTTAGGGCCATCCGGCCTCACTTAAGCGCTAAGTTGGGCTCTTCCTTTAGCTCGGCGACGGTTTATGATTTGCCTTCCAGCCTTTGTTGCCATACGAGCACGAAATCCATGACGTCTTTTTCTCACTACTCTGCTTGGTTGATATGTTCTTTTCACCATAATATCTTACCTAAAAAATGACCTCTATTACGAATTGATGATGTATAAGTCAAATAGATAGTAGTTCTCAAATGCAAATATTAAGAAATAGAAAAGAATTAGACCATCTTTTTGCACGAATGAGAAAAAAAGATCTTCAAGTAGGCTTAATACCAACCATGGGGAGCATTCATGAGGGGCACCTTTCACTCGTAAAAAAATCAACTCAAAATAAATTTTTTTCGCTAGCAACAATTTATATTAATCCCACGCAGTTCAACGACAAAGAAGACTACCTTCATTATCCAAGGGAAGAAGAAAAGGATATTGAAAAACTCAGAGCTGTTAATTGTGACGCTTTATATTTTCCAACACAGGAAGAAATGTATCCCAAAGGTCTTAAGTCAAAAAAAACAGTAGACGAATTTAGGAACATCCTGTGTGATAAATTTCGGCCAGGTCACTTTGATGGCGTAACTACGGTAGTTGAATCTCTGTTAAGGACAACCCACCCTGATCATGTATTTTTTGGAGAAAAAGATTTTCAACAACTAAAAATTATTCAGTCACTTTGTCAACGATTGAAATTAAATATTGAAATTCACGCCTGTCCTTCTGTTCGTTTACGAAATGGCATAAGCTTATCTTCTCGGTTTAATAACTTTTCAGAGAACGATAGGAAAGTTTTTGATAAATGCGCTTATCAGATTAACTTGCTGATTACAAAATTAAAAAATGACATTGATGCAGTTAGTTTATCGGATTTTAAATCCATACTTAAGCAGAGGGGGGTAAAAAAAATAGACTACACAGAAATCCGCGATGAGGAAAATTTATCATTTTCTAACACATGTAATAAATCAAGACTTTTTATTGCAATGTATGTAGGAGACGTAAGGGTAATTGATAATTTTATTTTATATTAAGGCAATTTAATAAAGAAAAATAAACAATATGAATGAAAAATTAATTGATCAATTCATGTCTAAAGAAGGCGTGCGGGACGTTATTAGAATATTCACAGAAGAAAATATTGAAATATGTTTTGTAGGCGGTTGCATCAGAGATGTTTTAGCCGGCATTCAGAGCCATGATATTGATTTTGCTATCAACTGCGTACCTGAAGAAACAATTAGAGTATTGAGTAACAATAATATTAAATTCGACGATTATGGAAAAAAGTACGGCTCTATTTTAGCAATAATAAATAATAATAAATTTGAAATAACTTCTCTACGAGAAGACGTTAATCAAAAAGGCAGAGATACTGATGTAAAATTTACGAATGATTGGCATAAGGATGCCTTAAGAAGAGATTTTACAATGAATGCGATGTACCTATTTCCCTCTGGCGCATTACATGATTATTTTGATGGCCAAAGCGACGTAGCCAATCAACAAATTAGGTTTATCGGCGATATTGAGCAACGTATTCAAGAAGATTATCTTCGTATTTTACGTTTCTATAGATTTCTAGGATGCTTCAAGGATAGAAAAATTCTAGACAATTATGAAAGAATACTTTGCAGGAATATTCCGAACATTGATAATCATATAAGCAATGAAGTTATGCGAAGCGAGATACTGAAAATGTTAAAAAATATATATGCAATAAATTCGTTGAGTGATTTTCACGACCCAACTTTAAAGAACGATTTAATAAAAAGGATAAATGATTGGTGGATTCGGGATGATTATCATTTGGGAATTCAAAAATGCATGAATGAAGTAGATAAATACTTTAGCGATTAATAATTTTTATTGTTTGATGATTATAATTTCATATAGAAAAGAGTAGGCGATGAGTCGTAGAGTTTCGGAAATAAAAGATTGTTTGAAAACATTTGAGGGTGACGGCATACCTGTGACACGTGCGTTTCCAATACCAGGATTAAGAGAAGTAGACCCTTTTTTGCTGTTTGATCACTTTGGCCCAATAAATTATACACCAGGAGGTGCGACGGGCGTCCCCGCGCATCCCCATTGTGGTTTTGAAGCAATAACATACATGTTGAGCGGTGAAGTGGAGCATAAAGATTCTTGGGGAGGCAAGGCGACTATCAGAGCGGGGGACATGCAATGGATGACTACAGGATCAGGCTTGATTCATTCTGAATTAGCAACGGAAGGATTTAAAAAAAAAGGCGGCGTTATGCAAGGATTGCAAATTTGGATAAACTTACCTCAAAAAAATAAGAAAGCAAAACCTCGCTACCAGCATATTCCCAAAGACCAAATACCCGTAATTAAATTGGAAAATGACAGAATATTAATCAAAGTTTTAGTTGGAACCTTCATGGATGCCAAGTCAACGGTACAAACGTATTCGCCAGTGTCAATCCTTGATGCCCAATTTAGCACACCGGGAGGAATAACAATTGATGTTTCAAAAGAACAAATAGCCATGGCCTATGTCATTGATGGAGAGTTACAGTTTGCAAAAAATAATGAAACAGCATCAAAAGGACAGATGATTTATTTTGATCAAGAAAGTGACGGCATTGATCTTGCATCGGTCTCATCCAGTGGCTCTTATCTAATTCTTTCTGGAAAAACTCTCAATGAACCCATTGCTCGTCACGGACCTTTTGTTGCCAACACTGAGGAAGGAATCAGACAAGCCATGCTTGACTATCAAAATGGAAAGATGGGACGACTAGAATAAATTTAATTGACGGCAAACCTCCCCTGCAACAAGAGCAACAGCGCTGCTGACATTAAGAGACCTCAATCCTTTCACCATGGGTATCGTTAATTTTTCATCAACAGCATTATGAACTTTTTTCGTCACGCCCGCGCTTTCACGCCCAAAAAGCAAAATGTCATTTTCTTGAAAACTGTAATCACAATAATTTTTATCAGACTTTGTGGTTAAAAGTATTAACCGGAAATCATTATCTTTAGCCCACACAAAAAATGAATCCCAATCCAGATGTCTTTTATATTCAATATGCTTGATGTAATCCATTGCGGATCTTTTAAGGTGCTTATCGTCAAAGATGTATCCGGTCGGCTCAATAATGTCGATATTCAGTCCAAGACAAGCGCCCAGGCGAAGAATGTTTCCTGTATTCTGGGGAATGTCAGGTTCATATAAGGCTATGCGCATTTTTGATTTAAATCAAAAAAAGAGCTATTTTTCAATGAAAAATTAATATTTGGTCTTACTTTATCAGATAATTTATGTATAAAAAAAATATCAATGCTTAAATCAAAGTTTGTAATTTTATTGGTCTTGCTGCCAACTCTTCTTTGGGCGGAGGAAGCGAATAAACAATCCGTCATCAACCGTATCACAGGTGGAATTTCTGATGCCTTTGGAAACCTGACATCCTTTGATGGAATCAAGAAGGCGGATCTTGAAATTGAAACCAAGGATACGGATTTTCAAAGTGATTTCAGGGCTTCTGTCATTTCATCCTTGAGCGAGAATGACAAGTCCTTTTGGTTGAACCAAACCAATATTTCAGATCATAACGACAGGCAAACGCTCAACATAGGATTTATTTATAGGAATCTGTCATCGGATAATAAATGGGTCAGCGGGGTTAATTTCTTTTATGA
>JAGFWP010000070.1 GCA_017639935.1 Pelagibacteraceae bacterium | reverse complement strand
GTTTAAGGATGAGCTTAAACGGAACAGCAAAGGAACGGAATGGATAATAGAAGAAATTGAGTTTGATACGGAGATTCCTGATTCCCGTTTTTTGAAAGCGCGATTAAGAAAGTAAACAAATAAAAAGTGATAATGATTACGATAAATATCATCAAATTATTTTTATTATTAGGTCAACAAAGTTATACGTATATTTGTTCGGCGTTACCACTGAGGATTTTATAGAGGAGAATGTTAATACAATGAAACACACACTTTTTATTTTACAGATCTTTCTGTTTTCGATTGTTTTCGGACAGAATGAGAATGTAGAAGAACTTCAGTTTGAGTTTGAGGCGGATTCCATAGAACTGAATGTTGGTGAGACAAAAGAACTCACGATTAAACTTCTCAATGAAGATGGAGATCTTTCCCAAAATTCATTTTATGTATTTGGACAGAGACGTGCTTTATCCGTATCCCCCAGGACGAGCGATTCTACGGGTATTGCAACCGTAACCGTCAAGGCCCATAAGCCTGGACGCCTGAGACTTAGCGTTCAAAGTATTACGGTTAAACGCGATGATCGCGTTCGGGATAAGCTCGTAGTCAATGTCCCCTTCCCACCAATTGATCATATTGTATTTAATCAAACGCCAAGTAAACTATATACAGAAACATCCACATCTTTTTCAGTGGAAGTGATCGACGAAGCAGGGCTTACACGAGACAATGCGGATGTTAAGCTCAAATCCAGCAATACTGCAGTTGCAGATTTTGATATATTTGGTAATCTGGAAACAAAACGGACAGGTCGCGTCACCGTATCTGCTACAGTTGAGGAGATAACGGAATCTTTTAAAGTTCGTGTGGTTAAAAATACTACACGCCAAGTGACACTTTCAATAGACACAGAAGAAATTAGAACCGGTGACGTGCTTGCGTTGAATGCAAAAGCTTTAAACAGAAGTGGTCGTACTATTGAGGATGCACCAATCACTTATTCTTACATCGGTCAAGCTGATTATGGTGAGTTTGCGTTACCTGCAGCAGGGCTAGTAACGGATGATGGAAGATTTGTGGCTGAAACAGCAGGTTTATATACTCTTATTGCATCTTCTGGAGGTTACTCAGCTCAGAAAATAATTAAAGTTGTTCCAAGAGAGGTGAAAAAACAAGTAACGTTAGTGGGGCACGGATTAATCTCTGATGTATTGACCGGTGATTTGTGGGTCTGGGCTGGAGTGGATAAGCATGAAGGAAAAGATTTTGCTGTAACAGGGACATGGGGTTCAAATGGAGAAGCTTACTTTTGGGATGTTACAAACCCAGATAGTATGATAATTATTGATACGATTACGGTAGATGCGCGAACGGTAAATGATGTAAAAATATCTGAAGATGGTCGCGTGGGAGTGATTACTAGAGAAGGGGCATCAAATCGAAAAAATGGATTTGTAATATTGGATGTAAGTGACCCATATAATGTTACGATATCAGCAGAGTATAATGATGATATGACAGGTGGAGTTCACAATGTATTTGTATATGAAAATCATGTTTATGCTGTAAATAATGGACGTAAATATGATATCATTAATATTGATGATCCGAAAAATCCCTTTCGCGTTGGTGTTTATGAATTGGATACTCCTGGGCATAGTATCCATGATGTTTGGATTGAAAATGGTATCGCCTACTCTTCAAATTGGAGCGATGGCGTTGTTGCTGTAGACATTGGTGGGATGAAATTTGATGAAGCTGATCGTTCTCAGTCGCAGTTTAACCCATTGTTAGCAAAAGCAGGTCAAGGTAGTCCCTCAAATCCAGTAAAATTAGCTTCAATGGGAGATCCTACTGGACGCAATCATGCAGCATTCCCTTTTTTAAGTAAGTCAACGGGTAACTTTTATATTATAGCAGGTGATGAAAATTTCCCATGGGGCGTTCTGGCTACCAAAGGACAGCCATCAAACCCAAGGGGAGGCTATCATTTCTTGAATTTTTCTGATCCTGATAACCCAAAAGAAGAGGCTATTTATGAAGTTCCAGAAGCTGGCTCACATAACTTGTGGATCTTCGGAGATATATTAATCGCTGGAAACTATCAAGGAGGATTACGAGTTGTAGATATTTCCGGTGAACTCCTTGGGGACATTTATAAACAAGGCCGTGAAATTGGTCATTATTTACCTTATCATAAAAAAGGTAAAATCCCCAACGCACCAATGGTGTGGGGTGCACAGCCTTATAAAGATTATATATATTTTGCAGATATGAATTCGGGACTTTATTGTATAAAACTTGAAGATATAAAGAAAGATTTGGGAACCCCGTAATAATATGGAGGATATTATGAAGAAATACTTTACAGTAATTTTTTTGTTACTTAATGTTGGCGTTGCTCAGGATAATGTAGAAGATAAAAAGGAAAAATTGAAATTTATTTTCGAACCTGACTCTCTCTCCTTGAATATTGGTGAGGAAGCCTCAGTGTTAATTAGGCTTGTTGATTCAAAAGGAAATCAAGTAAAAAGCACTTTTATGATTCGAGGGCAGAGAAAAGTACTAGATGCGAAACCAAGAATGAGTGATTCAACGGGAGTTTCAACGGTTAATGTTAAAGCCTTTGATGCAGGTGAATTATATCTTTCGGCCTATTACTATGGGAAAAAAGGAAGAAATGTTAGCAGGATGAAAGTTAATGTGCCGATGCCACCGTTGGAAAAAATAAGTTTCATTGATCCAGCCAAAAAAGTTTTTGTTGGGACATCAGTAAATTATGCGGTTAAAGTTTATGATAAGGCAAAAATAATCAGAGAGAATACGAACGTTGTTTTAACATCAAAAAATAAGAAAGTAGCTGAATTTGATAATTTTGGTAATCTGAATATTAAAAAATCAGGTAAAACGATCATTACTGCTAAAATAGATGATTTAGAAGAATCCTTAGTGGTGTCAGCCAAAAAAAATCCAGCAAGAAAAATAAAATTAGACATAAGTGAGAATGAAATAAGAACTGGTGATGTAATAAAATTAAATGCTATGGTTTTAGATGGCGGAAATAAAGTTCTTGATAATATTCCTATAACTTATTCTTATTCAGGTAAAGCAATTCGTCAAACTGATA
>JAGFWP010000007.1 GCA_017639935.1 Pelagibacteraceae bacterium | reverse complement strand
TTTATGAAATTTCTTACCACTACTCTGCTATATTTTTCATCATCATTGCTTGGGTCGTTAACATAAACTAAATTCATTTTTTTGTTGTAATCTAATATTTGTTTTTTTGTAAATTTAAGCAAAGGTCTTATAACTTGAACATCATTATAAATAGTTTTCTCTTGCATACAATTTAAACCTTCAAAATTACTACCCGCAATTTTTCTTAACATAAATGTTTCAGCATTGTCATCACAATGATGAGCAATAAATATATGTAAAATTTTATTTTTTTTACAATAATTTATAATTTTTAAAAAACGATTTTCTCTTGCTTGAATCATCTTTCCTTTAAGGACATTTTTTTTGGCGATTGTTAAAATTAAACTTTTAATATTGTTATTGCCTAAATATTTCTTTACAAAATTAGCTTCTTCAAAAGAGTTCTCTCTCATTTGATGGTCAATAATTAATGCAAATAATTTTCCTTTTTTTTTTATTATCCATTTTTTTAATAAAAATACCAGAGCTATGCTATCTGGTCCTCCCGAAACGGCTACTGCTATGACAGGATTAGTTTCAAATAAATTTTTTTGATTGAGTGATTTGAAAAGGTGTTTTTCTATAATCGACATTAATCAGATTATTCACATTCTAGTTCTGTAATCATATTATTAGTTTTATTAATTAATTTATGATTAATATATTCTTTTGTAAATTTTTTAAGGGTATTGCATGCGTCAATAATTTTATCAATCTCTGAAAGTGCCTCAGCCAATTTATATAAACTATCAGGAGACTTGATACTTGTTGGATATTTTTGATAACCTTCTGCAAATATGAGAGCTGCTTCGCGGTAATTTTTTTTTAATAAATGAATTTCTCCCAACCAGTAATAAGATGAGCCTGCAAGTTCATTTTCACTATTGTTTTCAATAAATTCTTCTAAAGCTTTTTTTGCTTGATCAAATTGTTGAGATCTTAATAAATCAAAAGCTATCTGGAATTGTTCATCGGGACTTAAATCTAAAATTTTATTATCTGGCTGATTTCCTTCAGTGGAATCAGATAAGTCTTCAGAATTGATTATTAATGTTCCTAAAGTATTTTCACTTACTGAGTTATCTTTTATTTCATTTGAAGAAATTTCAGACGTTTCACTTTCTTTAATTTTATCAATTAAGTGAGTGTCTATCTTTATGTTTAATTCCTCATATAGTTTTTTCAGTGCATCAATTTGAAATATAACTTCTTCAAAATTTGAATTGAGCGTTTTAATATCTTTTTCAAGATCATAAATTCTCATATCAAAGGCTGAAATGTTCATAGAATTTTCAGATTCAGCTTTATTCTCGCTTTCAACATTATGAATATTTTTTTGATAAACCAACTTAGATAAATCATCTACATCTCGTTGAAGTCTATCAAGTTGTTGCTTAAGAGAGCGCTGACTTTCCTCTCCATATGTGGAGAAATTAGTAAGAAATAAACAAACAATTAATGCGTATCTAAACATCACAAATGCCTATATTCAATTTAGGACAAAATTATGGCGCCACCTTCTAAAGAACGGTAGCGCCAATTAAAGTATATTAAAGGAGCTTAAATTAATTTACTTTTGTAACAGATCTTCTGTTTTGACTCCACGCATCATCATTTGAGCCAACAACAGCAGGTCTCTCTTTACCATAGCTTATTGTACTCATACTAGAGACGCCTACTCCTAATCCATTTAAATAATTTTTTACTGCTTGAGCTCTTCTCTCACCAAGGGCTAAGTTATATTCTCTTGTACCTCTTTCATCACAATGTCCCTCAATTGTAATTGATGCTTTATTGTGCTGTTTTAACCAAGCAGCCTGTGCTTGCAACAATTCTTTAGCATCGCTGTCAAGCTCTGCACTATCATAACCAAAGAAAACTCTATCCCCGACATTAACTATCAAATCTTCCTGTGACCCTGGCTCTATGCCACCTGAGTCTGCGGCTGTTTCTTCTTCACTAGTTGTAGAAGTAGAATTAAATACGCCCGAAGAACCGCTTCCGGAAGAATCTGCTGTATCTTTTGATGTTGTCGAACAAGCGGAAACAAACAATATCAAAAAAAACGTATATAAAATCTTGTGAAACATATTATGTATCTCCCCTTAATGCCTTGTAAATTTTATAAAATTTTTAATGTATTGTGTGTATTATCATTTTTTTCATCTTTTCATACATATTTTTCTAAATTGCCTACTAAACCGCAATAAAAAATAACAAGGTTAGTGCATTAGTGGTGACCACGCTGGATCAGAACCGCCAAGTGGCGTAATAATTTTTCTTTCGTTATATCCTGTTAAATCTATTGAATATAAGCTTGATTCTCCACCACTTCCGTCTTCTGCTGTTCTTTCTTCTTTAAAATAAAGCAAGTAACGGCCATTAGGGGCCCAAGTTGGACCTTCTACATGAAAAGATTTTGCAATCATTCTTTCATTGGATCCATCTGTTTCCATCACCCCGATATAAAACTGTCCTCCCTCTTGCTTTGTAAAAGCTATCATATCTCCTCTTGGAGACCATACAGGAGTATAATAACTTCCTCTCTCTCTACTAATTCTTTTTAAATTTTTTCCGTCTGATTCTGCTACATACAAATGTCTTCGTCCACTACGATCAGAATTAAAAACAATTTTCTTTCCATCAGGTGAAAAACTAGCTGAAACATCAATAGCTGAACTATTAGTAATCCTGCTGGAAATTCTAGTTACAAGGTCCAGAATATAAATTTCTGAATTTCCAACATCTGGATCAGCATATGACATAATTATTTTTTTTCCATCGGGAGAAAAACGTGGGGCAAATGTCATACCTGGAAATTCACCTACAATTTCTTGATGACCAGTTTCGATATCAAAGATATATACTCTTGGAGAATTTCTCGTCATATATGACATATAAGTTATCTTTTGGGAGTTAGGAGAAAATCTTGGAGTTAAAACTAGGTAAGAACCGTCTGTCAAAAATCGGTGATTGGCTTGATCTTGATCCATAATAGCTAATCTTTTTTGTTTGCTTTCTTTCGGTCCGGTTTCGGCCACATAAACAACTCTTGTATCAAAATAACCACCTTCACCAGTTATTCTCTCAAAAATTGCATCTGATATAATATGTGAGACCCTTCGCCAATTTTTTTCAGACGTTTCATATTTTTTTCCTAAAAGTTGTTTTTGAGAAAAAACATCATACAATCTAAATTCAACAGAAATTTTTTCATTTTTTTTATATATTTTTCCAGCAATTAAATGCTGCGCTTTAATAATTTTCCAATCTTCAAATCGAGGCTGATTGGATAAAGATTCTTCATCTTGAATAAAAGCCTTTTTTTCTATTGGCTTAAATAAACCTGATCGCTCTAAATTATCTGAAATCACCATGGAAATATTTTTTCCAATTTTTACTTCTTTGTCATCTTTTGAATAAAAATTAGTAACCGCAATTGGGGTGGGTTTAATAGTTCCTTGAGTTAAAGTAACTTCGAGAGAATGCAATTTAAAACTAATTAAAAAAATAATTATTGAATAAAATATTTTTTTTTTCATAAAAAAAAATTTATTGCTGATAACCTTTCATAATACTATAATCAAAAGTAATAGTTATATTTTTCCATAAGTCATATTTATCTTTTGGCAATTTCAAAGGAATACACTCTGGGTTTAATAGTGTTCTCATAGCGCTTTCAGTAATTGGTCCATAAAATGAGTTACTTTTAGATATATTTGTGTCAACAATACGGACTGAATTATCATATACTCTTCTATTTGGTCTTATTTTTGCTGAAATTTTAACAATCATTCCTTTTTCAATAACAGCTCCGGCCGGGGCTATCCAGCAGGATGAAAGTTGTTGCCTTAGAAGATCAATTTCACTAATTGATAGTTGCAGATTTTCTTTATTAATTTCTTTTTCTTGATCAACAGTATTATCACTTTTTTTCTCTTTTTCTTTTTTTTCATTTGTTTGAGAGGATTGTTCATTACGCAAATCCTTGAGCATTGTCGCGATGCTAAATTGTGGTTCAGGCTTTGTTTTTGGTTGCGCCTTTGCAATTACATCTGATGTTTTCTTTTCATCAATAATTTCAGGTTTAGTTTTAATTTTTGGTTTGATCTTGGGTTTAATTTTTTTTGATGGTAAACTTTCTGTTTTTTCATCAGAAATTATTTCTTTTTCTAATTTAATGGGTGTTTTAATTTTTTCTTTTACAACCACATCTTCTTTGGGTGTTGTTAATTTTTTGCTTTCTTTTGGCTCTATTTTGGGCTTTGTTTTTATATCTACTTTTTTTATTTCTTGATTTTCAGAATTATTAAATTTTTTTGTTTCTGCTATAGCCTTGTTAACTGTTTTTTCTTTTTTTTCTTTTATCTCTTTAGGTATTGAAGTTACATCAGTCACATTAATAATTTCTATAGGTATAATATTTGGAACATTAATTGGGGCAGGTTCAAAAAAATTCGGCAAACCGATAGCAAATAATAAAAGAAAGAAGTGTAAAATAAATGAAAAATAAAAACCTAGACTTTCACTACCAAGATTACTTACGTATGTAATAAATCTATTATTTTTTATAATTAAAACTTCCATAAGACTTTAGTCAGTGGGATTTTGTGCAACTAAAGCAACCTTAATGTAACCTGCAGAGTTAATTATAGACATTATTTCCATAACGCGTCCATATGCAACCACGCGATCTCCCCTGACATAAATCCTAGCTTCGGTATTTTTGTCTGTAATTGCATTTAATCTTGATATTATATTTTCCACTTCTACAATTGACTCGCCGAGATAAACACTTCCATCAAGTTTTACAGTAATTTCTATTGGGTCTTTTTGATCGGTAAGTGCATTAGCCTTTATTTTTGGTAAATCAACTGGAATGCCAACAGTCAATAAAGGTGCTGTAACCATAAACACGATTAATAAAACAAGCATTACATCAACAAATGGAGTGACATTTATTTCACTCATCAGAATGCGTCTTTTATTACGTCTGCTATTTTTATTATTGGAAATGATCAATTTTTATTTGTCTTCTAATTGTCGGAAGAAAATTGTTGTAAATTCATCAATAAATGATTCTAAGGAAATAAAATATTTTGATAAATCACTTGTTATTTTATTATAAGCAACCACAGCTGGTATAGCCACAAACAATCCAAGAGCTGTCGCAAACAGTGCCTCAGCAATTCCTGGAGCAACAACGGCAAGATTTGTATTTTGCGCAATAGCTATAGATTGAAAACTATTCATAATTCCCCAAACTGTTCCGAATAGTCCAATAAAAGGAGCTGTTGAACCCGCAGTAGCTAAGAATGTAAGATTTTTTTCTATTACTTCAGATTCTTTATTAAAAGTTACTTGCATAGATCTATTCATTCTTTCCTTTAGAGCATTTGCGTTTGAACTTATTGATCTGCCTCGCTTTTTATTACTTTTTTTCCATTCACTTATTGCTGAACAAAATATTTTTGATTTAGGATCGTTTTGATTATAATTAAAGGTCTCAAATAAATCTTCAAAAGAATTTCCAGACCAAAAAATTTCATCAAACTCATTTTCAAGTTGTTTTAATTTTTTCATCTTTACTAATTTTTCAACAATAACGGCCCAAGAATAAATAGATGCTGCCATCAATATAATAATAACTGACTTAACAACTAAATCGGCTCTTAAAAACAAGGATAGTAAAGAAAAATCAACAACCGCCGATGATATATCTCCTGATGTAACAATGCTTTCCATTTTTATTTGTCCTTTTTAAGTTTGTATAAATCACTGCTGTGGACCATTACCCAGAAACCCGGACGGTTTTTTTCACAAAGAGCAATTACGGGTGTTTTTCCTTCTTCCTTTGCCAGCTTTGCAGTATCATCCCAGAGAGATATGACAGTATGCTTAGCTCTTAATTTGCATTCTATAAAAAGATCTTCATGAATAACGTCTGCTCTTGTAACTTTTCCATGCCCGCCACTTAAAGGAGTTCTTTTTCCGTTAAAATAATTTGCAACATCTCTTTCTCTATTTTTCCATGCTTTATTGGGCATTAATATTCCTTTCTCATTATGTTAAAGTTTGCAAAATTTCATCATTCACTTCAAAATTTGATGAAACACTTTGAACATCTTCGTTATCCTCTAAAGTATTAAGCAATTTAAATAATTTTTCAGCAGCATCTTTCTGAACATCAACGTTATTTTCGCTTTTCCACGTTAATTGAGATGATTTAGTTTCTCCAAATTTATTAATTATCTTTTCACTGAGGGCATGTAAATCATTTTGATCGCAATAAACAAGATATGCATCTTCGCTAATTTCTAAATCTTTTGATTCATTGTCCACAGCGAATTCAAATATTTCATTTTCTTGTGCTAATTTTTTATCAATAGATATTTCTCCAAATCTTTTAAAACTATGACTAACACTTCCGTTTTCTCCTAGCGATCCTCCAAACTTATTGAACGTTGATCTTATTTCTGCAGCTGTCCTGTTTTTATTATTGGTCATTGCTTCAATAATTATAGCCACCCCTGCTGGACCATAACCTTCATAGCGAATTTCTTCATAATTTGAATCAGAATCATTTCCCTCACCTTTTTTTATTGCACGACCTATATTGTCTTTTGGCATATTAAGTGTTTTTGCATTACTTATAGCTGAACGCAGTCTAATGTTACTATCAGGATCCGATCCGCCGATCTTGACGGAAACAGTTATTTCTTTTCCCAAGCGGGAAAAGATTTTAGCTCTTTTTTTATCTTGAGCTCCTTTTCGATACATTATGTTTTTATATTTAGAATGACCGGCCATTTGATTATCTATAAATTTTTATGACGTAATTAGTAAAGTAATTTCATTAAAATAAATGATTTATAATGATATTGTGTCTAATATGTGTAAGATTTATATTTGGAAAGGGTCAATTCTTTTAGCTAGGCCATTGTTATCATTACTTTCAATAAATACTCCGCAAATTTTTCCTTTTCCATTAGCGGGAGTAAATCTTCCCTTTCTTCTGTATCCTAATGTAAATGCATGTATAGGATTTTCTCTATTCATACCGATAACTGAATTGTAATCCCCTGTCATCCCTGTATCGGTTTGATAAGCTGTCTTATTATCTAGCAATCTTGCATCAGCTGTTGGAATGTGAGTATGAGTGCCAATAACAGCTGTTACGTTGCCATCAACAAAATGAGCAAAGGCATTTTTTTCTGAAGTTGTTTCTCCATGCATATCAATTAATATTCCGTTACACGTTGTTCCAAGATATTCAGATGATAATCTTTTTTTTATGATAGCAAAAGGATCGTCAAGAGACATTCCCATAAATAATCTCAACATTACTTGAATAACAATAAGAGATCTTCCATCCTCTAAAACTATTTTATGCTCACCTTTTCCGGGGACTCCTTTTGGATAATTAATAGCTCTTACAATTTTTGGGCATTCCTCAATATACGAAAGCATTTCTCGTTGATCCCATCCATGATTCCCAAGTGTTAAAACATTAATACCTTGATCAAAAAGTTCATTAGCAATTTTTTTAGTAAGGCCATACCCAGAGGCTGCATTTTCTGCGTTTGCTATAATAACATCGGGCTTAAATTTTTCTTTCAAATCACTAAGATTGGTCGATAATGCCTCTCTGCCCGATTTACCAACTATATCACCTATAAAAATTATTTTCATTAAACCTTATATAATTTTTTTTCTGTTAAAATATAGTCAATTTTTTGATCATATTTATCGTGGACCAATTTATCAATTTTTTGACCATCAAAAGCGACAGCGATGGAAATAAATTTATGCTTTATTTTTTTTAAATAAGAAAAAGTTTTATCATAATATCCACCGCCATAACCTAGTCGAAAACCATTTTCATCAAAAGCTAAGCAGGGTGTCAAAATAACTTCTGGAAGAAATTCTTTACTTATGTCACTTGGTTGCATTATGCCAAATTTTCCGGAAACTAATTTTGTTTTTAAATTATACTCAACAAAATTTAATGTTTCAAAATTATTTTTAATAATTGGTAGACATAAGGTCTTGCCATTATTTAACAAGAATTCATTGAGATATTGGGTTGAAATTTCTGATTTAAAAGAAATAAAACTAGCAATGATTTTATAGTTTTTAAAATTTTTCAAATCTTTTAAATTATCTTGGAGAGTATTAAATGCATCACTATTTTTATCTTTTAATGTTGCTCTTTTTTTTATTGATATTTTTCTTTGATATTCCTTTTTAACATTTATCTCAGTCATTCAGATTGAGATATAATTTTGTCTGTTAAGTCAATTATGTTTTTTTCCATCTTATCTAATTCGTTAAAAGCTTTTGAAATTAAATCTTTTAATTTACTATTTTCAATATTTAATTTTCTTTCTATATCCTTAAGTTGAATTATTTCCTGAGTAATATCATTTATATTTATCTCCTTTTTCTTATTGTTAATAATTTCTGTCTCTTTTTCATTTGTTAAACTATTTTCAATAATCTGATCTTCAGCTTTTAGAGCGGCAAGTATAATAATTTTTTTATCACTTATTTTTCCTCTAAGATTCTCAAAATCTAACAATCTATCATTAAATTTTTCAATGATTTTTATTAGCTTATCTTTTTCAGACTCTTCGTAATTAATCTCTATTGGTGATCCAAGAATTTCAGTTTTAAGTGTTGGCATTATAGTCTTTTATTATTTCATCTATTTTGTTTACATTCTCGTGGATTTGCTTCTTCAGATAATCAATTTTTTTTTGTTTGCTTAAGATATTTTCGTTTAAATCTTCCGCTAACTGTTCAAATTTATCGATTCTATGTTTAAGCTCTTCAATTTTCTTCAAAAGATCCATTGTTATTTATAGTTTTATTTATAAAAAAAGTCACTTTAATGAATTTACATATTAGTATAAAAGATAAATAAATCAGAGCATAAATTGTCCACCAATCCTACAAATCCTCAAGATTTACACCAATTAGCTAACTGCATTAGATTTTTAACAATTGATGCTGTTCAAAAGGCAAATTCAGGACATCCAGGTATGCCAATGGGTATGGCTGATATCGCAACAGTCCTTTTTAAAGATCATTTGAAATTTGATCCTAATAATCCACAATGGCTAGATCGTGACAGACTTATTATTTCAAATGGTCACGGCTCAATGCTTCTGTACGCTTCTCTATATCTTGCGGGTTATAAAGATATAACTCTTAATGATATAAAAAATTTTAGACAAATAGGATCCCCCACTGCTGGACATCCAGAATATGGTGAAATTGCAGGAATTGAAACAACCACAGGACCTTTGTCCCAAGGTCTTGCTAACGGTGTGGGCTTTGCCTTAGCTGAAAAAATTTTACAATCAAAATTTGGAAAAAAATTCATCAATCATTATACCTATGTTTTTGCCGGTGATGGCTGTCTAATGGAGGGTTTGAGTCATGAATCTTGCAGTTTAGCTGGTCATCTTAATTTATCAAAATTAATAGTATTATTTGATGATAATTCTATTTCTATTGATGGCCCTACAAATTTATCAGCTTCAGATAATACGATTAAAAGATTTGAATCATATGGTTGGAAAACCTTATCTATAAACGGCCACAATCATAAAGAAATATCAAAAGCGATTACAATTGCAAAAAATCATAACTGCCCAACATTAATAGCCTGTAAAACAAAAATAGGTTTTGGCTCTCCTAATAAGGAATCGTCTTCATCATCACATGGGTCCCCTCTTGGAGAAGATGAGGTAAAATTAACAAGAAAGAATTTAAAGTGGCAACATAAACCTTTTGAAATCCCCAATGATCTTTTGGATGGTTGGAGGAATTTTTTTAAAAGAAATAATGAAGATATAGATGATTGGAAACAAGTATTTAATAAAATATCTAATACTCTTGATTTTAAAAATTACTTTTCATTTACTATTTCAAATGAAACAAAAAAACTGATTAAAGAATTCAAATCTAAGCATTTTAAAGACAAAACTAATTGTGCGACAAGAAAAGCGAGTGAAAAATCAATAGGAATTTTATCAAATAATATAGATAACTTAATTGGAGGTTCTGCAGATTTAACAGGATCAAACAATACAAAAACTAACAATATGAAGGCAATTACAAAAAGTGATTGTTCTGGACGTTATATTTATTATGGCATTCGTGAACATGCGATGGCGGGCGTTATGAATGGTTTATCTCTTCATGGTGGTCTTAGACCTTATGGAGGTACTTTTTTAGTTTTTGCCGATTACTGCAGACCGTCTATTAGACTTGCAGCTTTTATGAAACTTCCAGTGATTTATATTATGACACACGACTCAATTGGATTAGGTGAGGATGGGCCAACTCATCAACCCGTAGAGCATCTAGCTTCACTCAGAGCTATCCCTAATCTTACGGTAATTAGACCTTGTGATATTATTGAAACTATCGAGGCATGGGAAACTGCTTTAAATTCATCTTCTTCGCCAACGATTTTAGTATTAACAAGACAGAATTTACCTTTAATGAGGGGTAAGGATATTAAGGAAAATGCTGTGCAATTGGGTGCCTATCCGATATTTGATCAAGACAATTATCACGCAACTATTTTTGCAACTGGATCAGAGGTTGAAATTGCTGTCGATGCAGCCAAGCAATTGGCCAATGAAAATATCAATCTCAGAGTAATATCTTTTCCAAGTTGGGAACTTTTTTCTATGCAACCTGATTCATATAAGCAAAAAATATTAGGAAATAAACCCAGATTTGCTATTGAGGCAAGTGTTATTAATGGCTGGGAAAAATTTATTCCCTCTCAAAACTTTTTAGGAATGAAATCTTTTGGAGCAAGCGGACCTTACAAAAAACTTTATGAATATTTTGGAATAACAACCGACAATTTAATTAAAATGATAAAAAATAATATCTAGGAGATTATTTAATATGAAAGTAGCAATAAATGGATTTGGCAGAATTGGAAAATTAGTTTTTAGAGCTTTTCTTGAAAAACAAATTAAACACGTTGATATTGTAGCTATCAATGAACTTGGCTCACTTGAATCAAGTCATCATTTATTACAATTTGACAGCACTCACGGCAAACTTCCATTTGCAATAAAGAAAACAAAAAAAGGATTAAGATATAATAATAATAATATAACTTTTTTTTCTGAAAGAAATCCAGAGATGCTCCCTTGGAAAAAATTAAAAATTGATGTGGTTCTTGAGTGCAGTGGTGTTTTTGCTTCTAAAGAAAAATCTTATGGTCACATCAAGAGCGGTGCGAAAAAAGTGATCGTATCTGCTCCCACGAAAAATGCAGATGCAACTATTGTTCAAGGTGTTAACAATAATATTTTAAATAAAAAACATAAAATTATATCAAATGGTTCATGCACAACTAATTGTCTTGCGCCTGTCGCTATGATTCTGGAAAAAAATATAGGTATAGAATCTGGTTTTATGACAACAATTCATAGTTTTACAGGTGATCAACCAACTATTGACCAAACTCATACGGATTTAAGAAGAGCCCGTGCTGCGTCAACTGCCATAATACCAACATCCACCGGTGCTGCAAAAGCACTTAGTCTTGTTTTACCAAGCTTAGAAGGCAAACTAGATGGTACAGCGATCAGAGTTCCAACTCCCAACGTATCATTGATTGATTTTACTTTTACCAGCAAAAAACAAACATCTGTTGATAAAATAAATAAGATAATGATTGCTGCCTCAAAAACAAAACAACTGAAGAATATTTTATCAATCAATGATTTACCTTTAGTTTCAATTGATTTTAATCATAACTCAAGCAGCTCAATTTTCGACCTTACTCAGACCCAGGTAATAAATAAAAGATTCTGCCGCATACTTTCTTGGTATGACAATGAATGGGGCTTTTCCAACCGCATGATTGACACCTTGCTCAATTTAAAAAAATTATTATAAGTGAAATCTATAGACTATAGTTTTGCAATAAACTCATATAATCAGGCTGTTGATATAATAACTACTTGTCAAAAACGAAAAATATTTCCAATTATTTATATAAAATATTTTATGGTAAATGGCTTTGGGCCTGACTGGATTAAAGAATTTAATAATTTGCTTGAACAAAAATTTTCAAAAAAAAAATTCAAACTCTTTGTAGATTGTAAAAAAAATTATGCTCTTTTCATTAATTTAGTTGAGCAAAGAATTGATTATTTAAAAGTTGATGCAAAAACAGAAACTTATAAAAAACTAAATCAAATTGCAAAAAAAAATAATGTTTTAATAAACCCTAAATTTAGTGTACTAGACTTTTCAAAAATTAAAAATATAAACTTAAAATTTAAAAGGATTTTTTTATAATGATTCAAAAAATTAACAAAACTGAAATGCGTTTTTTGTTACAGGTTAATTAATGAAGATTGATGGAAATCAAATAAAAGTTGGTAATATATTAGAAATAAATTCTAAATTGTGGAGGGTATTAAAAACACAACACACTCAACCTGGTAAAGGTGGGGCATATATTCAAGTAGAAATGAAAGAGATAAAAGAAGGAACTAAAATGAATGGACGTTTTCGCTCTTCTGAGAGCGTTGAAAGAGCTATACTAGATGAAAAACAGTTTCAGTATTTATATAATAACGATAATAAATTTTATTTTATGGATAATATCAATTTTGAACAAATAGAAATTGCAGAAGATATAATTAGTGAATCTCAGTCAAAGTTCTTAAAGGAAAATGACAACATCATCATTCAACTACATAATTCTATTCCTGTATCGATTATTTTACCAGACCATGTATCATTTAAAGTTATTGAATCTGATGCAGTGGTAAAAGGACAAACAGCGGCTTCATCATACAAGCCTGCCTTATTGGAAAGAAATATTAAAACTTCTGTTCCCCCATTCATAGAAATAGGCGATGAAGTTATCATTAACACCAGTGATGCTAGTTATGTTGAAAAAATGAAAAAATAAAGATGCAAATACAACCAGCAATTATAAATATATTTGAAAAAGCTGTGAGGAAGGCTGGGAAAAAACTGTCACGTGATTTCGGAGAAATTGAAAACCTTCAAATCCAATCAAAAAATATAGGCGATTTTGTAACTAATGCTGATTTAAATACTGAACGGATTTTGCTTGATACCCTTCAATATTATTATCCTAAATCTACATACATTTCTGAGGAAAAAGGAAAGATTGATGGCAATGATGAAATCATAGTTATTGATCCTATAGATGGTACAACAAATTTCATTCATGGAATCCCAATGATTGGAATTGTTGTATCAAAAATTGTTGATAACGAAATTACAGATGGTGTGATTTTTAATCCTATTACAAATGAATTTTTTTGGGCATCTAAAGGAAAAGGGGCTTGGTGTAATAATAAAAGACTTCGTGTATCAAAAAGAGATATTCTTGCTGATTCTGTTATAGGTATTGGAATACCTCATGCTAACAGAACTTATGAAAACTATCTTGATGAAATTGAACAAATTACAACTAAATGTTCTGGACTTAGAAGGATGGGTGCGGCTGCTATTGATCTAGCCTATGTAGCATCAGGTAAATTAGATGCCTTTTGGGAGAGAAATTTAAATTTGTGGGATGTATCTTCAGGAGTTTTGCTTGTAAGAGAGGCCGGAGGAAAAGTTACAGAACCAAGTGGAAATTCATGGAATTTATTATCAAAAGATATTTTAGCCTCTAATTTTAACTTGCATAAAATAATTCAAGAAAACTTAACTAAATCGAACTTTACTTTAGATCAAGATTAATTATAAGGCTAATAAATATGAAAAAAGGTATTCATCCAGATTATCATGAAATTGAAGTTGTAATGACTGATGGATCGACATTTAAAACTAAATCTACATGGGGTAAGCCTTCAGACACTCTCAAACTTGAGATCGATTCTAAATCTCATCCAGCATGGACTGGCGTCAAGGCAAACATTAACGATTCAGAAGGTCAAGTTGCCCGTTTTGAGAAAAGATTTAAAGGCTTGAAACTTAGTAAATAACTATTTAAAAAATTTCTTAGCTTCTTCGAGCAATCTATTCTTTTTTTTTATTTCTAACTCTGTTCTTTTCTTTTCGTCTTCTAGCTCCTTTATATATTTCCTCAAATCTTCAACACTAAAATCATCTAGATTTATTGATTTTACTGATTTTTTCTCATCATCAAATTCTAAAAAATCATCCATATTTTTCTATGTATTTTATGTTATTATATTTATAAGGCCTGCATCATTATTTATTGGATTATATATGAAACTTCCACTTATGCCAAAAGCAACAGCAGTATGGTTAATTGAAAATACCTCCCTTTCCTTTGATCAAATATCAGAGTTTTGTGGTCTTCATGAGTTAGAAGTCCAAGGTATTGCCGATGGTGATGTGGCAGTAGGTCTGCAGGGATATGATCCTATTGATAATAATCAATTGACTAGGAATGAGATTATAAAATGCGAAAAGGATCCCACTGCTCGTTTAGAGTTAATTTCCTCAGACACCATTGACAATCTTCCGCCTAGAAAAAAAGATACAAGATATACACCTATTTCTCTTCGACAGGAAAAACCCCATGCTATTTTATGGTTAATCAAACGTTATCCAGAAGAATTGAGTACTGCTCAAATTGCTAAGTTAACAGGATCGACTAAGAATACCGTGGATGCCATTCGAAATGGAACATATAGAGAAGCAGTGCTAGAATCAAAAAGCCCAATGGATGTTGGATTATGCTCCTACAAAGAATTAGAAAAATCTTTAAACAAATCCAGAAAAAAAGTATCTGCAGATTAGACTTAAATTAATAAAAGATGTAAATAAAAATTATTTGCTGTGTGGAGGCATTTTTTTTTCAACAAACCACACATGCTTCTTTAATACAGGATCATATTTTTTCATTCTCAATTTTTCAGCTACCTTAAGACCTTTGGTAGGTTTTCGAACAATATATTTCGTTCCCGTTTTAGGATTGTCTTCAGGGATTAATTGTTTTAAAGCAAATGATGTTTTTTTTGCCATATAAAACATATATATGCAAACATATTTTAAATAAACATTTTTTTACAAAAATCTTCAAGAGCTAATTTTATATATGGATTACAAAACAACTATTTTTTATAGATATTCAAAATAATACACGTGAAGATAAATCAAAAAGAAATTAACATTAAATCTTTAATAAAAGATTTCTCTATTGAAACTACTCCTAGAGTTTATGAAAAATATGGTCATTTTTCTGAATTCTTATATCAAAAAAATGATGTGTATATAACTTACTTACCAGATGAAAAATCTGAAAGAGTTATTGATACTGCAAAAAAATTAAATAAAGAGAAAATTAGAGCTATTCCTCACTTGCCTGCAAGAAACTTTATGGACAATTCACAACTAGAGAATTACATTGGCGCCTTATCAGAAATTGCTGGATGTGAAAAAATATTTGTTATTGGTGGAGATGGAAATCAAAAAGGAAATATGACTTCAAGTCTTGATGTCTTGCAAACTGACTTGCTTTCAAAATATAATTTTAAGGAAGTTGGGCTTGCTGGACATCCTGAAGGAAATTCTAATGTATCGGATGAAGAACTTGATAGAGCAATTATTGAAAAAAATAAATTTTCCAAAAATGTTGATTATAAAATGTATTTAACTACACAATTTATTTTTGACGTTTCTTCCTTTCTTAAGTGGGAAAAACATCTGGAAACTTTAAATAACTGTTTAGAGATTCATACAGGGATTCCTGGGCCGGCAACACTTAAAACTCTGGTTTATTACGCAACTTCATGTGGGATAGGTAATACAATACGCTTTCTATCAAAACAAGCAATGAACTTCACAAAATTAGCAACTACAAGAACGCCAAATAAATTAATTACCGACCTTGCTGATTATAAATACAGTAATCCTTCTTCCAAATTATGTAAACTTCATTTTTTTGCTTTCGGTGGTATAAAGAAAACTTCTGAATGGTTAAATCTGATAAGTAATTCTACATTAGAAATTAACTCTAATAATGAATTTAGGCCTATATCTGAATGAATAAACTAAAATGTCCGCCCTTTTCTTCCCTATGACAAAATTAATATTTTCTATGCTAATAAATTACTCTATAGAAACAGGAAAATTTTTTTGATTACTTATGTCAGACATTGAGATTGCACGTAAAGCGAATAAAAAACATATTAAAGAAATCGCATCAAAATTAAATATACAAGATAATGACTTGCGTGCTTATGGTCCTCATATTGCTAAGATTGATTTCAAATCAATAAAAAATATTCCCAAAAAAAAATCTAAACTTATTTTAGTCACTGCTATTACGCCAACTAAAGCTGGAGAAGGCAAAACAACAACATCTGTTGGGCTCAATGATGGTCTGTGCAAAATTGGTAAACAAAGCATTGTCTGTTTACGAGAGCCAAGTCTTGGTCCAAGTTTTGGAATGAAAGGCGGAGCGGCTGGTGGGGGCTATGCTCAAGTTGTGCCAATGGAGCATATAAATTTACATTTTACAGGAGACTTTCACGCGATTACTTCTGCCAACAATCTCTTAGCATCATTAATTGATAACCACATCTATTGGGGAAACAAATTAGACATTGATGTTAGGCGAGTATTATTGAAAAGATGTGTGGATCTCAATGACAGGGCTTTAAGAGAAATAACAGTAAATCTTGGAGGTGTCGCTAATGGATATCCTCGACAAGATGAATTTAATATAACCGTTGCTTCTGAAGTGATGGCAATTTTTTGTCTAGCTACTGATCTTAAAGATTTAGAAAAACGATTAGGTAATATCACTGTTGCATACACACGGGATAAAAAAGCAATTTTGGCAAAGGATTTAAAAGCAGAAGGCCCGATGACAGTTTTGCTAAAGCAAGCTTTGATGCCCAATTTAGTTCAAACACTTGAGAACAATCCCGCTATCATTCATGGAGGTCCTTTTGCAAACATAGCTCATGGATGTAACAGTGTAATCGCTACAAAAACAAGCCTTCGATTATCTGACTATGTTATCACAGAAGCTGGATTTGGAGCTGATCTCGGGGCTGAAAAATTTTTTGATATTAAATGCCGTAAGGCAGAATTAACTCCTGATGCGGTAGTCTTGGTGGCGACTATACGAGCGTTAAAAATGCATGGCGGTGTTAACAAAGATGATCTTTGTAAAGAAAATGCGGATGCAGTTAAGTCAGGGATGTCTAATTTAAAACGTCATATATCTAATATTAAAAAGTTTGGTCTACCTATAATCATAGCTATAAATCATTTTGTTACAGATACAGATAATGAAATGAAAACGCTACAAAAAGAGTGTGCAAACTTGGGAGTGGAATCTGTGCCTTGCTATCATTGGACTAAAGGAGGTGGGGGAGCGACCGAACTTGCAAAAAAAGTTGTTGGACTTGCGGACAGCAAAAATACTTTCAAAGTTCTTTACGAGGAAAAAATTTCATTATTTGATAAAATTAAAACTATTGCTACTAAAATTTATGGTGCTAAAGATGTTGTTGCGGACACAAAAATACGGAACCAATTAAAACAATTTGAAAGTGATGGTTATGGGCACTTTCCTGTTTGTATTGCAAAAACACAATATAGCTTTTCTACTGATCCTTCACTAAAGGGCGCTCCATTAAATCATAGCATGCCAATCAGAGAAGTTCGTCTTTCAAGCGGGGCTGAGTTTATTGTCGTTGTGTGTGGAGAAATTATGACAATGCCAGGACTTCCAAGAGTTCCTGCAGCTAATTCAATTCGTTTAAATGATGACGGGGAAATTGAAGGACTTTTCTAAAACTGTTATAGAAATATTTATAACTATAACAAATGCATAAAAAACCAAAAAAATATTCAATTTTTTCTCTTATAAAGAATGCTTTTTCTTATCATGAGAATTGGCAACCTGTTTGGAGGTCTCCTGAGCCTAAAAACAATTATGATGCTATTATTATCGGAGGCGGAGGTCACGGCCTAACTACAGCTTATTATCTAGCAAAAAATCATGGTTTAACCAATATCGCTGTAATTGAAAAAGGATGGATTGGTGGAGGTAATACAGGACGAAATACCACAATTATAAGATCTAATTACTTGTGGGATCAAAGCGCAGCACTATATGAACATGCTTTAAAATTATGGGAAGGAATGTCTCAAGAATTAAATTACAATGTTATGTTCTCCCAACGAGGAGTGATGAATGTAGCGCACACCCTTCATGACGTAAGAGAATTAAAGCGTCGTTGGCATGCTAATCGGTTAAATGACATTGATTGTGAGTGGTTAAACACAAAAGAGGTAAAAGAATTTTGCCCTATTATTAATATCTCGCCCAATATTCGCTATCCCGTTATGGGAGCCACGTTACAACGCCGCGGAGGCACTGCAAGACATGATGCCGTTGCTTGGGGTTACGCTAGAGGCGCTGATGCAATGGGTGTTGATATTATTCAAAATTGTGAAGTAACAAGCTTAAATGTCAATAATGGCCAAGTCATTGGAATTGAAACCACTAGAGGATCAATCAAATCAAAAAAAATTGGTGTTGTAGCAGCTGGTCATTCTAGTGTTATTGCAAATATGGTGGGTATTCGACTTCCGTTGGAGAGCAGGCCTCTGCAAGCCTTGGTTTCAGAGCCCGTGAAGCCTGTGATTGATACTGTTGTAATGTCAAATACAATTCATGCTTATGTTTCTCAATCGGATAAAGGTGAGTTGGTTATTGGAGCTGGAACGGATGGATACACATCCTACACGCAACGCGGTGGTTTTAATATCGTAGAAGATACCATAACAGCAGTTGTTGAACTATTTCCACTTTTCTCAAGAATGAAAATGCTTCGGCATTGGGGGGGTATTGTTGATATATGCCCCGATGCAAGTCCTATAATTAGCAAAACACACATCAATGGATTGTATTTTAATTGTGGTTGGGGCACTGGAGGCTTTAAGGCGACCCCGGGATCAGGATGGGTTTTTGCCCATACAATCGCAAACGATGAACCACACAAACTTAATGTCCCTTTTACTATCAATCGTTTTTCAAGCGGTGAACTAGTGGATGAACACGGCGCAGCAGCAGTTGCCCATTAATTAATATGTTTTTAATTAAATGTCCTTATTGTGGAGAAAGAGATCAAAGTGAATTTAATTGTGGAGGAGAAGCGCACATAGTTCGTCCAAAAAATCCTCCAGATCTGACAGATGATCAATGGGCTGATTATCTTTTTATGAGAAAAAACATAAAAGGAATTCAATTTGAAAGATGGAATCATTCAAATGGATGTCGTCGATGGTTTAATGTAACTAGAAACACTGCGACTGATGAAATTTTAAAAATCTATAATATGGGAGAGCAACCGCCTATTGTTACTGGAATTGCTCCTAAAACTCCATCTGGAGAAACCTCTATAGGTTCTGGAAATATTTCAACTTCATACACAAAAAAATAATAATGAACAAAAAAATTTCTTTTACTTTTGATGGAAAAAAATATTCTGGTTTTGAAGGAGACACGCTTGCAAGCGCGTTAATCAGAAATGGTGTCTTTTTAGTTGGAAGAAGTTTTAAATACCATAGACCAAGAGGAATGATTAGTGCTGGCAGTGAAGAGCCAAATGCAATAATTCAATTAGAGTCGGGTGAAATTACTGAGCCTAATGTAAGAGCAACAGAAATTAAAATTTATGAAGGATTAAATGCCACTTCACAGAATAATTGGCCATCCTTAAATTTTGACCTTGGGTCAGTAAATGATTTATTTTCTCGCTTTTTTCCCTCAGGATTTTATTACAAGACTTTTATGTGGCCTCCAAAATATTGGGAGAAATATGAATATTTGATTAGACAAGCTGCTGGATTAGGAAGGTCGCCAACAAAGGATGACCCTCATCAATATGAACATTTTCACTATCACTGTGATATATTGGTTGTAGGAGGGGGAATTAGTGGATTGTATGCCGCAAAACTACTAGCAAAAGCAAATTTGAAAGTATTAATCATAGAACAACATCCTGAGTTGGGAGGTCAATGTTTGAATACTGATTCCTTCAAAACTCATGAAGTTCTTATAAAAGAATTAGAGGAGCAAAATAATAAAGATAATTTCAAAATTATAAAAAATTCAACAGTTTTTGCATATATGCATTCTAATTATTTGCTTGCTTGCCAAAAAATTAATAATGCAAAAATAAGGCAAATCATTTGGAAAATAAGAGCTACAAAAGTTGTATTGGCTACAGGTTCAATTGAGCGTTTTTTGACTTTTGATAATAATGACAGGCCAGGTATTATGTTGGCAAACAGTGCCCGAAAATACCAAAATCATTGTTCTGCTAAAGATATAAAAAAAATTGTTATTTTTACAAATAACGATACTGCTTATCAGACTGCGATTGATTTTTTTTATAAACAAGAAGTTGAGGTGCAAGCAGTAATTGATGTGCGCAAAAATTCAAATGGCGATCTTGCAAAAAAAGCAGAGAAATTAGGAATTAAAATTTTTTTCAATCATGCTGTAATTGATACTAAAGGAAGAAAAAAAATTAATTCAGTTATAATTAGTGAGTTAGATGAAAGCTTAGATAAAGCAATTGGCAGGTCTAAAAAACTATCCTGTGATCTTCTTTGTGTATCAGGGGGTTGGACGCCTACTGTTCATCTATTTTCACAATCTAAGGGTATATTGTTTTACAGAGAATCTGATGCGACATTTATCCCGGACAAGTCGTTTCAGAATGAAATTTCAATTGGTGCCTGTAACGGTACTTTTGAATTAGATGAAATTCTTAAGGAAACTTATTCAAAAATATCTGGTTTGTTAACTGAATTCGGAAAAAAAATTGATGTGAAATCTAGAATAAATTCAGAAAAAATTTTTTATGACAAATTAAAACATCTTTGGATTGTTCCTTCAAATAAGCATTTCGGCAGAACTAAAATGTTTGTTGACTTCCAAAATGATGTAACAGCTAAGGATATAAAACTTGCGCTAAGAGAAGGATATAGATCGATTGAGCATATAAAACGTTACACAACCACCGGAATGGCAACAGATCAGGGTAAAATAGGAAATATTAATGCCCTTGGTATCATTTCCGACTTGTCAGGCGTGCCAATTCATAAACTAGGAACCACCACTTTTAGATTGCCATATACCCCTGTGACTTTCGGAGCAATGGCAGGAAGACATATAAAAGAATTTTTTGATGTAGAAAGAACAACCCCAATGCATCAGTGGCATGTTGATTGTGGAGCTAAATTTGAAGATGTGGGACAATGGAAAAGGGCATGGTATTACCCAATAGAAAACGAAGGCATACTTCAAGCAGTTAATCGAGAAGTTAAAGCAACAAGAGAGGGAATTGGCATACTAGATGCATCTACTTTGGGTAAAATTGATGTTAAAGGGAGGGATGCTAGCGAATTTCTTAACCGGGTTTATACAAATGCATGGTCCAAACTTGACATAGGAAAATGTCGTTATGGATTGATGCTCGGTGATGATGGCATGGTAATTGACGATGGTGTGACTAGCAGACTTGGAGAAAATCATTATGTCATGACCACAACAACCGGAAATGCTGCAAGCGTAATGAGTAAATTGGAAGATTGGCTTCAAACAGAATGGCCGGAGCTTAAAGTTTATTTAACATCGGTAACTGAACAGTTTGCTACAATCAGTATTAACGGACCTTATGCTCCTAAACTTATGAATAAACTTTGTCCAAATCACGACTTTTCTAAAGATAATTTTCCGCATATGAGTTTTCAAAATATCGGGATAGATGATGTTCACTGTCGTGTCATGCGTATTAGTTTTACAGGGGAGATGTGTTATGAAATAAACGTACCTTCGAGTTACGGGAAGGCATTGTGGGAGAAATGTTTTGATTTAGGTAATGAATATAACATTACTCCATATGGAACAGAGGCTATGCATGTTCTTCGTGCAGAAAAGGGGTTTATAATTGTGGGGCAAGAAACCGATGGCTCTGTTACGCCCATAGATTTAGATATGAGCTGGATAGTCAGCAAAAAAAAATATGATTTTATTGGTAAAAGAGCCTTATACAGAAGTGATACAATCAGAGAAGATCGTAAACAACTTGTAGGAATCTTAACAAAAGATCCAAATGAGATTTTAGAAGAAGGATCCCAACTTGTTGAAAAGATTACTCCCGTACCCATGGAAATGGTTGGACATGTAACATCAAGCTATTATTCACCTAATTTAGGCAGGTCAATTGCCCTCGCTCTAGTTAAAGAAGGAATAAAGAAAAAAGGATTAAAGATATATGCACCCATGCCAAACAAAGCAATTGAAGTAGAAATAACAAATCCCGTATTTATTGATCCATCAAATGAAAGATTAAGTGCATAATGTTAAATAGAGAAAATTCAATTCATACTTTGCAAAATAACGTAGTTCAAGAACACGCCGGCATAAAATTTCAAGAGCTACCCTTTATGACAAAAATTAATTTGCGAGGAAATCCAAATGATAAAAAATTTCTGTCATCAGCAAACGAAGTTCTGAATACCATATTGCCAACCAGAACAAACATTTACATTAAAATTGATTCATTAAAAATTATATGGCTTGGTCCTGATGAATGGCTCATCGTTGATGAAAAAGGGAGTGACAAACAAGATTTGTTCTCAAAATTAGAAAATTCTATTGGTTCTCAAGATGCAAGTGTAACTGATGTATCAGAAAACAGAACCGTTATTCGCATAATGGGTAAAAAGCTTTTTATGCTTCTCGCAAAATTTCTTACCTTGAACTTAGATAATAGCTTAAATAGCAGTTCTTCTGTTGCGCAAACTTTGTTTATCAGGGTTCCAGTTCTTCTTATGCGTCACCATGAACATAATAGAGAACCTAAGATTGACATATTCACAAACAGATCTCATGCAAACTATGTTTATAAAATTCTGGTTGATGGCACACAAAATTTGGATTTTTGAACTCTTAATTTTTTTCGCGATTTTCTATTGTTCGATAACTCTTGCCGGACCTATCAAAGGTAAGGCAAGAATAATAGACGGAGATACAATTCATATAGAAAAGAATAAAATACGCTTATACGGCATAGATGCTCCTGAAATCAATCAAACGTGCACAATTAATAAAATCATATGGGAGTGTGGAATTGAGTCTTCCCAAGCTTTGGAAAGCATAGTTTCAGAAGAAGAAGTGCGATGTGAGATTGTGGATATTGATCAATACAAAAGATTTGTTGCAATATGTTTTGTAAAAAATATTAATTTAAGCCAACATATGGTACAAAATGGTTGGGCTGTTGCTTATCGCTACTATTCAGATGACTTTATCAATGACGAGAAAATTGCAGAAAAAAACAAGGCTGGCATTTGGCAAGGAAAATTTCTAGACCCTTATTTATTTAGAAAACAACAAAAAAATTAATATTTTGATATATCAATTATTATTGATATTATTAACTAATTATGATTAAACACCTCAATGTTTGAAAAAAAAATTACACCTACGCCAAGCTCAAATGATAGGACAGATGTTTTCATGCCTGCCAAAGGATCTTCAAAGGTCATAATAGGAAATGGCGTTAAACTTAAGGGTGAAATTACTGATGCTGATGAAGTTCAAATAGACGGTAGTGCAGATGTTACCGTGAGTACGGATAATTTAATTGTTGGAAGTACAGGAGATCTAAAAGGAACAATACAGTCAGATAACGCTGATGTATGGGGAAATGTTGATGGAGATATAAAAATTTCTGGGACTTTAACAATTCAAGAACAAGGTTCTGTTTCAGGTAGCGTAGAATATCAAAGTTTACAAATCAAACTGGGTGGAAAAATAAAAGGGGATGTTAAATCATCTGAGAAAGTTAAAAAAATAACTGATGCTCCTACATTTGATTCTTCTTCACCATTGCAAGATTCTGTTAAAGAAAAAAAATCTTAGTCATTTTTTTATTATCTACCAATATCTATAAATTTTCAGTTTCTTATAGTCTCTACGTTGAGTTCAGATCGTAAATTAATGAGGATTTTTATCCTTTAACGATTCAATAATTTTTGTTTGTTCATTTATTACTTGTTCTAATTGTGATATTTTTTCTCTCTTTTCAATATTGAGTGATTTTATTTCCATATTGAGTAATTTTAATTGTAAATCCAATTCTAAATTTTTCTTAACCACATCTTCGTATTCATTTAATATTTTTTCATTTTCTTTTTTAAGTTGCAAAATTACTAAATTTAACTCTTTAACTTTTTCTTTTCCTGCATCTTCTTTGATTTGAAAATTTTTTTCTATTTTAGAATTTAGAGTATCTAATGATGCTAACAATTTTTTATTTTCTTCTAATAAATAATTTTTTTCCTCCATTAAAATATTTAACTGTTTTTTTAATGATTTAATTCGTTGATCACGAAAAACAATTTTTTGTTCTTTCTCGATGATTTTTAATTCAAATTCTTCTCTATTTATGCTTAATTGTTCTTTTTCAACAGCACTATCCGTAGCGTCGATTTTATTATTTATTTCTATTTTTTCATCATCAACACTGTAACTAAGGTAAATAATAGTTAATGAAATTATAATCAAAAATATAATGAAAATAATTCTGCGTTTACGCCTTCGCGCTTTCTCACCAACATAACCTGCCATAATAACACCCTTCTATAACGAAATGAGTAAAACTAAAAAGACAAATCAATATTTATTATCAAAAAATGAACTTATACTTGGTATAAGAAAAAAATGTTCTTATTATGTTATAATATCTTTTATAGTAAGATTGTGACTTGCGTTCACATAGCGAAGTGTTTTGGTTTTAGAGCGCATAACGACTGATTGAGTTGTGGCAATATTGTTCTTTATCAAAACCCCTTGAAGTAAAGTTCCATTTGTTACTCCTGTCGCTGAAAACATCACGTCACCTGACGCTAAATCATTTGTGGTATAGATCTTATTTGCATCCTTAATACCCATATCAGCAGCGCGTTTTTTTTCGCTCTCGTCACTAAATACCAATTTACTGTAAATTCTCCCCCCAATGCACCTCAGGGCGGCTGCGGCTAAAACTCCTTCAGGAGATCCACCTATCCCCATATACATATCTACGCCACTATCTTCAAATGACGTAGCAATAACAGCGCTTACATCTCCATCGGAAATAAGCTTAATTCTTGCCCCTGTTTGTCTTACTTTGTTAATTAATTCCTGGTGACGCGGACGATCTAATATACAAACAACAATATTTTTTATATTCATATCTGCGAAATCAGAAAATTTTTGCACGATTTCATTAGCAGGGGATTCAGGATCTATTTCTAAATCTTGATATTTTTTTCCGTATGCAATTTTATGCATGTAAATATCCGGAGCATGCAAAAAACCTCCCTCTTCTGCCATTGCAAGTACGGATAATGCATTTTCTCCTCCCTTAGCCGTAATTGTCGTTCCTTCTAGTGGATCAAGTGCAATATCAACTTTAGGCCCGCCCTTTCCTACCTTTTCTCCAATATATAACATCGGAGCTTTATCACGTTCTCCTTCTCCAATTACCACCGTGCCGTCAATGACAAGGTTATTCAGAAAATCGCGCATGGCATTTACAGCTGCCTGGTCTGCCGCCTTTTCATCACCTCGCCCCATATGTAATGAACTGGATAGGGCTGCCGCTTCGGTCACGCGCACGGCCTCTAAAGCCAAATTTCGATCTAGAAAATCCTTACTCATATAAAAAATTTAAATTAGCATTATTCATCGATTAAATAAATTACATATTTGCATAATTTGGCCCACCGCCGCCTTCCGGAACAACCCAATTAATATTTTGAGAAGGTTCTTTGATGTCACAAGTTTTACAATGAATGCAATTTTGAGCATTAATGATAAATTGAGGTTCTGATTTATCACCCTCATATTGAATTTCATAAACCGCAGCAGGACAGTATCGCTGTGCTGGTTCATCAAATTCAGAAAGAGTAAAATTCATAGGCAGGGCGGAATCTTTTAATTGCAGATGCACAGGCTGATTTTCTTCATGGTTTGTTCCTGTTAAATGCACAGAGGTTGTTTTATCAAATGTCAAAACTCCATCATATTTGGGATAATCAATTTTTTTCATCTCACTTGCTGGCAATAAAGCTTCATGATCAGCATGGGGATGTTTGAGAGTAAATGGAAGACGGCCTCTAAAAAAAATTTGATCAATGCCAGTAAATATAGTTGCAGGAATCAAACCCCAATTGAAACTAGGTTTTACATTTCGCGCAGCATACAATTCTTGATAGGCCCATGATTTCTTAAATTTTAATTCATAATTTGATAAATCTTTATTTTCTTCCAAAAATTCATTGATAGTTTCCGCAGCTACGATGCCGCTTTTCATAGCTGTATGCGTTCCCTTGATTTTCGGCATATTGAGTGTTCCCGCATCACAACCAATTAACAAGCCTCCAGGCATATACATCCTTGGCAAACTTTGTATTCCTCCTTCAATAAGCGCACGTGCCCCGTAAGCTATTCTTTTGCCGTTTGATAAAATTTTACTAATTGCTGGATGAGTTTTAAAACGTTGAAATTCATCATAAGGAGATAAATGAGGGTTTTGATAATCAAGACCAATGACAAAGCCAATGAAAATTTGATTATTTTCTGCATGATAACAAAAACTTCCTCCATAAGTGTTGTTATCAAGTGGCCATGCTGCTGTATGCATCACAAGCCCTTCATCATGTTCGCCAGAATCAACTTTCCAAATTTCTTTAAACCCAATGCCATACTGCTGGGGCGATTTGCCTTCATCCAGTTTAAATTTTTTAATTAGCTGTTTTCCAAGATGCCCTCTACAACCTTCAGCAAACACAGTTACTTTTCCAAGAAGTTCAATGCCAGGTTCGAAAGTATCTTTTTGATTCCCTTCTTTATCGATCCCCATATCTCCGGTTTGAACGCCCTTCACTGACCCATCTTCATGATATAATATTTTAGAAGCCGGAAACCCTGGAAATATTTCAACTCCTAAAGATTCCGCTTGCTCCCCCAACCATCTGCATAAATTTGCAAGACTAATGATATAATTTTTATGATTTTTTTGAACCGATGGAAGAAACCATGTGGGCCAGCTAATAGAAGATTTTTTTGATAAAAATAATAATTTTTCTTTAGAAACTTTCGTCTTAATCGGGGCTTTTCTTTCTTTCCATTCTGGTATTAATTCATCAAGGGCGCGTGTTTCAAAAATATTGCCGCTTAAGATATGCGCTCCCACTTCAGCGCCTTTTTCTAAAATACAAACAGAGAAATCAGGATTTAATTGTTTTAATTTGATCGCAGTAGCAAGACCTGCTGGACCCGCTCCAACAATAACAACATCATAATTCATTGCCTCTCGCTGAATTGAATCATTCATAATTCTTAATCTTAAAAAATAACCGATAGTGAACAGTTTTATTTATCAATTTTATCTAATTCAGAAGATAATTGAGGAAGCGCTTCGAAAAGATCAGCCTGTAAACCATAATCAGCAACATTAAAGATAGGCGCTTCTTCATCTTTATTAATCGCAACAATAACCTTACTTTCTTTCATCCCTGCCAAGTGTTGTATTGCCCCTGAAATACCAATTGCGATGTATAAATCAGGCACAACAACTTTGCCGGTTTGACCCACCTGATAATCATTGCCTACATATCCAGCGTCCACAGCAGCGCGTGAAGCGCCCACTGCTGCATTCAATTTATCAGCAACTTCATAGATCATTTTAAAATTTTCTGCACTTTGAACGCCTCGTCCACCGGAGACAACAATTCTAGCTGTGCCAAGTTCTGGACGTTCAGATTTTGATTCTTCACGACCAATAAATTCAACCTTAGATTCATCCCCGTCAAAAGAAATTTTCTCAACAGTCGCTTGACCACCTTCTGTAGCCGCTGGATCAAAAGAAGTGGGTCGAATAGTAATTATTTTTTTATCATCAGTTGATTGAACAGTTGCCAAGGCATTGCCTGCATAGACAGGACGAACAAAGGTGTCTTCATTTTCAATTTTTATAACATCGCTTACTTGTGATAAATCAAGTGATGCAGCTACTCGGGGCATTATATTTTTTCCAAAAGTGGTTGCTGGCGATACTATATGAGAATAATCTTTTGCAAGGCTTGTAATTACAGGAGAAATCTTCTCAGCTATTGGGTTTTCGTATTTTGAATCTTCTAAAAGCAAAACTTTTTTAACTTTATCTGTTGTAGCAACCCTGTTGGCCATTTCTTCACAATTATTACCGATAACAACTACATGTATATCATCATTAATTACACTTGCGGCAGTAATGCTGTTTAGCGTTGAAGATTTAAGTTCCTTGTTATTATGTTCACCAATTACAAGAATGCTCATTATATGACCTTGGCTTCGTGTTTTAATTTCTGAACTAGTTCAGCGACGTCTTTCACCATAATGCCCTTTTCTCTTTTAGGCGGCTCTTCTACTTTGATTTGCTTAATACGAGGTGAGGTATCAACGCCTAAGTCTTCAACATTTAAAAGATCAATTGGTTTTTTCTTCGCTTTCATAATATTTGGAAGCGAAGCATAACGAGGTTCATTCAATCTCAAATCACATGTTACAATGACAGGTAAGCTTAATTTTAACATTTCCAATCCTTCATCAATCTCTCTTGTGATTGAAACAGAATTACCATCTACCTCAATTTTAGAAACAAACGCACCTTGCTCCCATCCTAATAAAGCAGAAAGCATTTGACCTGTCTGGTTACAATCATCATCAATTGCCTGTTTTCCCAGCAGAACCATTTTAGGGTTTTCTTTTTCAATAATTTTTTGTAAAACTTTTGCAACTGCTAGAGGTTCTAAATTGGAATCTGCTTTAATTAGAATGCCTCTGTCAGCGCCCATCGCAAGAGCTGTCCTAATCGTCTCTTGTGATTTCTCTCCACCAACAGATATCACAATGACTTCATCAGCCTTGCCCGTTTCTTTAATTCTCAGTGCTTCTTCAACCGCGTTTTCATCAGGCGGATTCATTGACATTTTTACATTTTCAGTTTCCACGCCAGATCCATCTGATTTTACCCTGATTTGCACGTTGTAATCAATTACACGTTTAACAGTAACTAGGATTTTCATTTTTTTGCTCTTATAAAATTATTCTCTGGGTCATAAGGACTATCTTCAATTACTTCAATATCGTATTTTTTGCCTAGTATGTCCATTGACAATTTTGTTCCAACCTTGGAAAATTCTGGACTTATCATTGCAAGTGCGAGAGATTTTTGCACTCTAAAACCATAGTTACCTCCTGTCGCACGTCCAACAACCTCATCATCCTTATAAATTGGGTTATTTCCAAGCACGTCAGCATCTTTAACGTCTTTTACTTCAAGAGTGACAAATTGATTTTGAAAACCTTTTTGTTGCCAAGCAACAAGTGCGTCTCGTCCGATAAAATTTCCTTTATTTAAATGAACAAAACGATCTAGCCCGGATTCCATGGCAGCATATTCAATCGACATTTCCGTACCAATTAATTTATATGATTTTTCTATGCGAAGACTATCCATCGCTCTTATGCCAAATGGTTTTAAATTAAAATCTTCTCCCGCCTTCATTAAAGCATCAAAAATATGATTTTGATATTCAATTGGATGATGCAACTCCCAACCAAGTTCGCCCACAAAATTCATTCTCATTGCTATTGTAGGCGCTAATCCTACATCTATTTGTTGAGCAGACAACCACGGAAATTTCTCATTAGAAAAATCGGCAGAAGAAGATACGCTTTGCATAAGATCACGAGCCTTTGGACCAGCTAAAACAAGAACCCCGATGCTATTAGTTAAATTTTCAAATGTAACAGAGCGATCTTTGGGCATCCATTTAAACATCCAGTCATGATCCAGCCTTTGAAATGCCCCTGCTGAGACAAGATAAAATGAATTCTCTTTTTCTTTTGCAATAGTAAACTCAGAGTGCACGCCGCCCTTTGTGTTAAGGGCATGACATAGATTAACACGTCCAATTTTTTTTGGTAAATTATTCGCAACAAGGTTGTCTAAATACTCTTCAGCTCCCGGTCCTGAGATACGGCATTTAGCAAATGCTGTCATATCCAACAAACCAACATTTTCTTGAACATGTCTACATTCATTGCCCACATGCTCAAACCAACTAGAGCGCCTAAAAGACCAATCATCTTCTTGTATGACACTTTTTGGAGCAAACCAGTTTGCTCTTTCCCAACCAAACTTTTGACCAAATACCGCTCCTAGATCTTTTAAACGATCATGACACGGAGCTTGTCTTAGAGGTCTCCCGGCCTCTCTCTCTTCATCAGGATAGTGTATAGTGAAAACATTTGCATAAGCCTCCTCATTTTTTTCAATCAAATAAGAATCCGTTGCATAGTCTCCAAATCTACGGGGATCAACGCCGAGCATATCAATTGTTGGCTCGCCATCAACTATCCATTCACCCAGTTGCCATCCCGCTCCACCTGCCGCTGTAATGCCAAAACTATGACCTTCATTAATCCAGAAGTTTTTTAAACCCCATGCTGGTCCTACTATGGGGCTTCCATCAGGCGTATAGCAGATAGCGCCGTTGTAAACTTTTTTAACTCCCACTTCCCCAAAGATAGGAACCCGGTGAATTGCAGACTCTATGTGTTTTTCTATTCTCTCCAAATCTTCTTGAAATAATTCAAATTCTGAATCCTTACCTGGACCATTCACATAACACACTGGCGCCCCTTTTTCATATGGTCCTAGGATCAAACCTCCGGCCTCTTCACGCATATACCAAGAACTATCAGAATCTCTAAGTACACCCATCTCAGGCAGGCCTTGCTCTTTTCTTTTTTGTATTTCCGGATGGGACTCTGTTACAATATATTGATGCTCAACAGGTATCACTGGAATTTCTAATCCAACCATTTTTCCAGTTTGTCTTGCAAAATTTCCAGTGGCTGAAACAACATGTTCGCATTGTATGTCACCTTTATCCGTTTTAACCGTCCAGGTTTCACCGCTGTTTTGTTCAACTCCAACAACATTTGTGTTCCGATAAATTTCTGCCCCCATATCACGAGCTCCTTTTGCCAAAGCTTGTGTTAAGTCAGCGGGCTGAATGTATCCATCTTCTGGATGCTGAATAGCGCCAATTATCCCATCTATATTGCATAGAGGCCAAATCTCTTTTACCTGCTCGGGGGTTAAAAATTTTACATCAACACCGATTGTTTGTGCCACGCCTGCATACTGATGATACTCATCCATTCTGTCTTGTGTTGTTGCTAAACGAATATTGCTAACAACGCTGAAGCCGACACTTTGTCCTGTTTCTTTTTCTAACGTTTTATAAAAATTGACAGCATACTTATGAAGCTGGCCAACTGAATAACTCATGTTAAATAATGGCAATAATCCTGCGGCGTGCCAAGTGGATCCTGAGGTTAGTTCTTTTCTTTCAACAAGTACTACATCATTCCATCCTTTTTTAGCTAAGTGATAAAGAGTGCTGACCCCAACTACGCCTCCTCCGATAACTGCAACCTTAGCCTTTGATTTCATATTGTTTCTCGATAAAAATTCTGTACTTCTCTAATCATATTAACTATTCTGGGTCAATCATGACCTATCGTTATTTGCATATTTTTTTCTGTGTATTTATTTGCGTATTTTCTCGTAATGCTTTTGCTGAGATGACTATTGAAAATTTAATTTTCGATGATAGCAAACCATTCCATCTTAAGATGCTAGATACATTGCCAAGTGAAGCAATAATTCAAATAGGGTCAGATGAAGCAGAAAATACAATAATTGAGTTTATGGATTATTTTTGTGGTTATTGCAAAAAGATACATCCAGAATTAGTGGAATTAGCCAATGAGAGAGATGATGTCCGCGTAATTTTTTTACAGCATCCTATTCTAAGTGAAAGCTCAAAAGTGATTGCCAAAATGGCTATTGCTGCAAACTATCAACAAAAAGGATTTGAATTTCATCATGAAATTTTGTCAATTTCTGGGTCGTTAAATCAAGAAAAACTCAATCAAGCAATTAAGGATTCTGGCGTTAATTCAATAAAGCTTAAAATTGATAGTGCAAAAGATGAAATGGAAAAAATTATTGTACTTTCATCTTTTTTAGCTGGGGGCATTGGAGCAAGAGGAACGCCTTCCATATTTGTTAATGAAATCTTCACCCCAGGGTACATTTCAAAAGAGCAAATCATTAATATGCTCAAATAAATAACGCCCCTATAAAGGAGCGCTATAAATTTTTTATTTAAAAAATATTAACCGTTTGAAACTTCTCGAGTATTTGCATTAAAAGACTCAGTAAAAGGAATTGGTACTACTTCTGCATCAACAGGAATTCCGGAAGTGTCTGAGTATTCATCAGGAAGATGGACTTTAAATTTTTGCCCATAATTTCCAATGGGAAATCCTTTCGCATTTAATGCGCCGTCAAAGGGAATGTATCCCATCGCGATGTTTCTTTTTTGTTCAGGATGATACCAGGGGGAGGTAACATAACCACATTGTTCTCCTCCTTCATATGGGGATATAAGCCAAAAGTCAGGTGCGTACTCCTCAACAGGCTTTCCGCCAAAAGTCATACCAACTAATTGAAGTTTGTATGGTTTTTGACCTTCTGATAAATCTTTTTTCATTTTTTCAAGGGCATCCTTGCCGACATAATTAGTTTTTTTATTCCATTCTCCCTTTCCAGATAAGGAAACTTGATAGCCAAGATTACACTGGAACGGATTATGTTGATTATCCATATCTTGTCCCCAAGACAGAATGCCTGCTTGAATACGTCTGTGATGTGCTGGGGCAATAACCATTAAGTTATGTTTTTTCCCTGCCTCCAAAACAGCATTCCACATATCGTCCGCATAAAGCGTGGCATCATGCAAATAAATTTCATAACCTGCTTCACCAGAAAAACCTGACTGGGAGATAACGCAATCTCTTCCACCCACTTTTGCTTCGGCAAGACCATAAAAAGGAATGTTGTCTAAATCAACTTGATCTCCTATGAGATCTTTCATAAGAGCTAAAGATTTTGGTCCCTGAATTTGCACGGGACATACATCAATTTCATCAATCTCGACATTAAATCGTTTATCGTGATTAACACCTTGGAGGTATAAACCGATATCAGAATCTGAAAGCGAAAACCAAAACTCATCCTTAGAAACTCTTAAAAGAATTGGATCATTTAACACTCCTCCCATATGATTGCATAGGATGACGTATCTAGCTCTCATAGGAGATATTTTTGTAGCATCGCGAGTAATAACATAGTCAGTAAATGCTTCGGCATCAGGACCCTTAACCTGGATCTGTCTTTCAACAGCTACGTTCCACATTGTAACGTGATTTTTTATGGCTTCGTACTCTACCATTGCACCACCATCTTCTGGTTTTACATATCCACGCGGATGATAAATACGATTGTATACAGTTGCTCGCCAGCAACCAGCTTCCATAGATAAGTGCCAGTATGGTGATTTTCTAACACGCGTAGAAATCAACATTTGCACAGGAGTCGATCCACTTTGACGAAGGTTGTATGGAACCTTTCTATCAGACTGATCAACTGAGGTAACATGCTTAGTCATGCGTTTCTCCCATTATTGTAAATTATTCAAAAGCTTCGTTATCTAAAGTTTTTTTTAAACGCAATGATAATTTTTTAAATTAGTGATTTATTTGGGGGCCTGACAAAACCCAGAAATCTTAAATATGACAACTTCCGACCTCACTTTTGACAAAAAAAATGATATATTAAATTCATGAGATTGTTAAGAGTTCTCTTTTGCTGTCTTGGCTTGATTATGTTAACTGCTTGCTCGGCAAGCTATAAAGATCTCTCAAACAGCCCTTATACCCCTCCAACTAAATTTACAAAATACTTGATGGATACTTATGCAGCAAAAGCTGATTTTGAAGCTAAAGAAATGCATGATTGGAACTCTGCCAAACTTTATTCAGAAAAAGCATTGTCTGCTGCCACAGGAAAAAAGATTAAGCCAGAAGAACTAATCTATTGGAAAATTCCAAAAGATAAAGTCAAAGAATTGCAAATGGCTTATGAAAATTTAATGATTGTTTATGACAGTGCATTAGAAAAAGACCCTTACAATTTAGCTGTTGCTATTAGTTCGTTGGATTGTTGGGCAGAGCAACAAGAAGAAAATTGGCAAACTTGGGACATAGAAAGATGCAAAGATGATTTTTTAAAAGCCATGCATCAGATTTACAATAAAATTGAAGCTGTCGATGAAGAAAAAAAAAATGATGAGGGGAGGAAAGAGGAGGCAATAAAAAGTGAAGGGAATTCAAAAAACATATCAAATTCTGATTCAGTTAGCGTTGTTACGAAAAAGGAAAAAGAAATCTTACAAATAATTTATTTTGATTTTGATAAGTATAATTTAACAGATGTAAGCTCCAACTCAATTAAAAAATTTATTGAAGAGTATAAAAATAAAATTGATACCTTCCTTGTCGTCGGTCATACTGACACAAAAGGAACAAACGAATATAATCTGGGATTGTCTCTAAAGAGAGCGGAAGCTGTGAAAACAATTTTGATTCGTCTTGGAATCAGTTCAGAAAAGATTAAAATTATAGGGGAAGGTGAGAGCAAGCTTCTTGTTCAAACTAAAGATGAAACCAAACATCCAGCTAATAGAAGAGCAGAAATTAGCCCTTCAGATTAGACTTCAACTATCCCTATTATTAGTGTATGAAATGATTTTTCATTACATGTATACCAAAACAACTAAAAAGATAAATATTACTGTCGATCCCTATTACCTGGAAGATCAGTCGGAACCTGATGAGAACCGTTTTGTTTGGGCTTACCAAGTGACTATAAACAACCTGGGCACAGAAAGAGTTCAATTAAAAAATAGATTTTGGAAAATTATTGATTCTAATGGCTCAAAGCAAGAAGTTAAAGGAGAGGGGGTCGTTGGCGAGCAACCTGTCCTAAACCCAGGTGAAAAATTTGAATATACCAGTGGCACACCTTTGTCGACTCCATCTGGTTTTATGGAAGGGTATTATGAAATGGAAACAAAAAACGGTGATAAATTTGATGTATCGATTCCTCTTTTCTCTCTCGACAGTCCTTTCATCTCAAATAGATTAAATTAAATCATAATAAAAAATGAGGGATTTTAGATCTGTTTTTAACATCATTGGTATGTTGTTATGCATTGAAGCATTGGCAATGTTAATTCCAATGGTAATTGACATATTGTACAATAATTCAGATTGGCAGATATTTTTCTTCACCAGTCTTACAACTTTCTTCATAGGATTAGTTTTATATTTTTCATTCAGACATAAAAAAAATATAATTAAAGTTAGAGAAGCTTTTTTTCTTACAATAATTTCTTGGATATTGATTGCTGTATTTGCATCATTGCCTTTTATTTATTCTTCTTCAAATTTAAATTATAGTAATGCCTTTTTTGAATCCATAAGCGGCATAACAACTACTGGTGCAACAGTCATTTTAAACCTAGATATGCTAAATGAAGGCATACTCATTTGGAGATCCCTGTTACAATGGTTCGGAGGTATAGGAATAATCGTTTTAGCCTTAGCTATACTTCCCACACTACAAATTGGTGGGATGCAGCTATTACATATGGAGCATGATGATCCTTATGAAAAAACGCTTCCCAAAATTAATCAATTTGTTTTTGAAATATTTCTTATCTATCTCATTTTAACTTTTATCTGTTCACTGCTTTACTTTATGTCTGGCATGTCAGTTTTTGACGCAATAGCACATGCAATGACAACCATATCAACTGGAGGATTTTCCACTCACAATACATCTCTTGCATATTTCAATTCGTTTAATATTGAATCAGTTAGCATTTTGTTTATGATTATTGGTAGTTTACCTTTTGTTATTTTTCTAAAAATGGCACACGGGGAATGGAAAACATTGTTTAAAGATGATCAAATTAAATTATTTTTTTTAATTTTATTATTTCTTGTTGTTATAACGACTTATTGGCTTAAACAAAATTATCATGAAAATGTTTTATATTCTTTGAGAATTACTACATTCAACATAACATCGATACTGACTGGCACTGGTTACACAAGTTCAAATTATGGTATGTGGGGAGGTTTTGGTCTTGTGATAATGTTGTTTATCATGTTTATAGGTGGTTGCGCTGGTTCGACAACTGGAGGAATAAAAATCTTCAGATTACAATTGCTTTTTAGGGGTGCTAAGACTCAAATAAAAAAACTCACTCATCCACACGGAGTTTTTGTAACTACCTTTAATGACAAGACTGTTGGAGAAGATACTTTTAATTCCATTATGGGATTTTTCTTTATGTATATACTTACTTTCATTTTTTCGACAATATTGTTAAGTTTTTTTAATTTAGATTTTATCACCTCCTTGTCTGCTGCGGCATCAGCTATATCAAATGTCGGACCCGGATTAGGTTCTATAATTGGACCAACAGGAAATTATGCTTCAATACCTAATGAGGCCAAATGGATTTTATCAATAACAATGCTTATAGGCAGATTAGAGTTATTCACTTTTTTGGTTTTATTGTCTTTTTCTTTTTGGAAAAAATAAATCAAAGCAAATATTCTGACATATGTGTTTTGAGTAATTCATCAGATTTTAATGATATATCTATTAAAGCTTCTAGTATGAGTGTGTCTAAAATACGTTCCTTTTCACTTAAAGAAATAAACTTGCTAGATGTCGTGGTTCTGTCAGTTTCTGCATTTATAGTTGCAAGCATAAAATTATTATCATCATAGAGTTCAAATTCTATCAAAAAATGAATTTTATAAAAAAACTCTGTCTCCTCTTGATATTTTTTCTTATTTTTGTTTTTTCTTTCAGTTTTTTTCAGTGATGCATCAACAATATTAATTGTTAGTTTGTTTTGTGATCCAAATATACTGATGTTTTGGGATGTCCAATCTTTTAATCTTAATATAGGAGGGTTTTTAATTGAATGATCAATATATGGATCAACATAATTAATTTCATAAACTTCGTTAATTAATTTTTCTTTAGCATTTATACTAATTTTTGGCAGTTGATTATATTCAAAAATTACCTCATCTAAAACTTCTACAGACTGACATGAAAATATAAAAAATGAAATAAAAAATATAATTTTTATTTTTAATATTTCTCTAATAAATAAATTTTCTTTCAACCGAGTTATTCTTTTAATCATAAAATACAGTAATTTAATATACTTTGTTGAACATACATTCTATTTTGAGCTTGTTGCCAAACAACAGATTTTTTACTATCAATTACAGAATCGACAACTTCTTCATTTCTATGCGCAGGCAAACAATGCATAAAAATAGTTTTTTTATGCGTGTGCCGCATCAAATTTTCATTTACTTGAAAATTCTTAAATATTTTTTTCTTTTTTACTGATTTTTTCTCACCCATTGAAACCCAAACATCTGTCATAACACAATCAGTTCCCTTAACAGCTTCAATTGGATCGCTACAAAAAGAAATATTTTTTGATTTAAATTTATTAATTAAAGATCTATTTTTTAATAACAGTGCTTTAGGCGAAGCTATCTTTAATCTGAATCGGAATATGTGTGATGCTTGCAATAAAGATATTAAAACATTGTTAATGTCCCCAACCCAAGTAATTTTTTGCTTATCAATTGAGCCTAAAATTTCTTCAATTGTAAAAATATCAGATAATATCTGGCAAGGATGACTAAAGTTAGATAATCCATTAATGATTGGTAATAAATTAAGTCTAGAAAGTTCTTTAATTTTTGAATGATCGTTATTTCTTATTATCAAACAATCAATATATTGCGAAAGAACATTAATCATATCTGAATCAGACTCTCTTTTTCCAAAACCAATCCCTTTTTTATCCAATTCAATTACATTTCCTCCTATTTTTTTCATTCCAATATCAAATGATAAACGCGTGCGATTTGATTGTTTTTCAAAAATCATTCCAAGTGATTTATTTTGTAATAAGTTTTCATATTTATTTGGATTATTTTTAATTCTTTTTGCGAAACTAATAATCCTTTTTAACTCGCTTTTTTTAAAGTCTGAAATATCAACAAAATGATTAATCATCTATCTCTTTTATAACATTGTTAATTATTTCTATAGCTTGATCTACCTCATCATTAGTAATAATAAGAGGGGGGGTTAGTCGAACAATATTGTCATTGGCAGGAACAGTTAATAGACCCTTTTCAATTAATAGCTCACAAATTTTTTGATTGTTTGTTTTTGTTTTTATGCCAAGCAACAAACCTGCGCCTCGAACATCTACAATTTCTTCAAATTCATTTTCCAGTTCTTTAAGTTTATTCCATAAATATTTAGCTATATTGTTAACTTTTTGCAAAAAACCATCAGACATAATTTCAGTAATAACAGCTCTGCCAACTGAAACAGCAAGTGGATTTCCTCCATATGTTGAACCATGCATTCCTTTAGTCATACCTACGGAGGCTTTATTTGTAGCCAAACAAGCTCCCATGGGAAAGCCTGAACCAATACCTTTTGCAACAGCCATAACATCAGGTTCAATGTTTGACCATTCATATGAAAAAAGTTTCCCAGATCTGCCAAATCCACATTGAACTTCATCTAAAAAAAGAAGGACTTTATATTGATCGCATATTTTTTTTATTTCATCTAATAATTTGAGTTTAACAGGTCTGGCGCCCCCCTCCCCTTGAACTGTCTCTATCATAACCGCTGCGGTTGTCTCATTTATTGTATTTTTTAAAGCATTTAAATCATTGAAAGGTATTTGCACAAAACCTGGCAACAAAGGGTCAAAAACCTTAGAATGTTTTTTATTTTGTTGAGCAGATAACGCGGCAAAAGTTCTTCCATGAAATGCTCCTTCAAATGAAATAATATTTTTTTTTTCAATATTATTATGATGATAATGAAAACTTCTAATTACTTTAAGTCCGCATTCTATCGATTCAACCCCTGAATTAGTAAAAAAAACTTTTTCAGCAAAACTATGTTTACACAAAAGCTCTGCATATTCTTCTTGATTTTTATTCAAATATAAATTCGAAGTATGCCAGAGTTTAGAAGATTGATCTCTTAGAGCTTTTACAAGACTAGGATGACAATGACCAAGAGAGTTTACTGCTATGCCGCTTCCAAAATCAAGATATTTGGTATTTTTTGAAGAGAATAAATAAGCCCCCTCTCCTCTTATAAATTCTATTTCTCGATCACCATATGTTGGCATCAAATAAGAATGAACATTTTGAATCATAAAAAAACTAAATAATTATTTAAAAAAACTATGACTTAAGTTTGTAACCACTACGAAACATTAAATAACATAATAAAATTAAAATAAAATTAATAATAACCAATGTAATGCTACCTACAATAAGTGAACTATCAGATTTGCCAACAAAAGCGAATCGAAATCCATCTATATTATAAAAAAAAGGATTAAAAATAGTAAAGTTTTGCCAAAATTCTGGTAAACGTGTAATTGAATAAAAAGTTCCTGATAAAAAAGTCATAGGTAAAACAATAAAATTGGTTATGCCTTGCTGTTGATCCCATTTGTCAGCCCATATTCCCACTATAGTTCCGAGTGATCCCATCATCAAACTTCCCATAATTGCATAAAAAATTAATGCTAGAAACGAATGTACTTCTAAAGATATAAAAAATAAAAATCCGATAGAAGTGATCAACCCACAGATTAAACCTCTTGCTACTGATCCACCTACATAACCTATGGTCAACTCAAAATCACTCAGTGGTGCCATTAATACATCGACAATATTACCTTGTGATTTAGCTTGTCCAATACTTGATGCAGAATTGGCAAAAGCATTTTGCAAAATAGTCATCATTATCAATCCAGGCGCTATAAAATTGGCAAATGGAACATTATTAATAGTTTCAACTGATCTTCCTAGAGCTAATGAAAAGACAGCTAAAAAAAGTAAAGAGCTTACAGCAGGACCAATGATTGTTTGAATTCCAACTTTAACAAATCGAAAAACTTCTTTTTTTAATAATGACCATACACTGAGATAATTTGAAGGTATCATAAATATTGTTTTTTCTTTCATTTTATTTCATGTAGTTTAACATTTATTTATTTCAATGAATAACATAATTATACTGAAAAAATATGCATTTAGCTATCTAAGCAAATACAATACAAGTAAAAAGAATATTGATAGGATTCTTCGTAATAAAGTAAGAAGGATGAACTTGAAAAAAAAAGATAAGTTTATCTTATATAGTTCCATTGCTTCTATATTAAGTGACTTAGAGAATAATAAATTAATTGATGACAAAAATTTTACGCAGTCAAAAATTCATAGTTTATCTTTGCAAGGAAAATCAAAAATTTCTATAATAAGCTATTTTGTCCAAAAAGGTATTGAAAAAAATTTAATTGAAGAAAGTTTTGAAAATCTTGAATTAAAAAATCCCAACTGGGAAAAAGAGTCTGCAAAAATATTTGCAAGAAAAAAAAGGTTAGGGATAAAATACTCTGCCAATTTTGAAAAGGATTTAGCTAAGATGGCTCGCGCAGGATTTAGTTATAACTTAAGTAAAAAAATTTTAGAATCTTGATAAACTAGTCTCTTAAATGGTGAATGTTCCCTTCCAGTAAACGTGCAAATGGAAGAGTTGTATCAAATTTTTCAAATGAAATTTTTATAATCGCGGTAATGGGGGCTGCTAAAAAAACACCTACGACTCCCCATAAGATTCCCCAAAAAATTAAAGACAAAATAATTGTCACAGGATGAAGTTTTAACGCTGAACCAATAAGCTTGGGTTCAATGAAGTCTCCAATGATAAATTTAGCTATTGTAGGAATTAATATTATCAGAATGATTGGTGTTGCGCTTGTGTATTGAATGAATGCAACAGGTATTGGCAAAATAACTGCAATCACCGCCCCAAATACGGGAATAAAACTTAAAAAGAAAGTTAAGCTTGCAAAAACAAGCGCTAACTCTAATTCTAAAAACCAATAAGTTAAACCAAATATTACTGCTGTTCCTGAAGCTATGATAAACTTTGTTGAAATATATTTTTTTACACTGTGATCAATTTCATGCCAAATTTGAGTTTTTTTCTTGTTACTATCGCCAATAACTAAAAATAGTAAAATTACCAATATTATAAAAAAAGTTTCGAAGAAATGAGCTGTGTGACCTAGTAGTTCAGAAGTCCAATCTAAAAATGGCAAATCTTTAATTGATTCCTCAATTAACATTATATCTAAATCAATATTTGTTTTTTCCTGAATCCATCTTAAAATAAAATCAATAAATATAATGACTCTGTCTTGATAGTCGCTAGCGTTTAATAAAAAACTTCTGATCGAGTTAAATAATGGAGGCAAAATTATAATAAAAAAACAAACAACTATAACTATAGCAATTGGAACAGCCACAAGACGATAAACTCTCAATTTATTGATTTGAAACTCAATGATAGGAGTAATCAATGTTTTAAGCAGCATAGCCAAAACAAAAGGAATTAAAACCGTTCTTGCGTAATAAAAAGCAAAAGCACTAGCAATGATTGCCATGATCAAAACAGAAAATGTTAAAATTTGATTCTGTTCTCTAAATTCTTTAGGCATAAAGCAATATATTATTTTTTCAATATTTCGTGACTATCATTTGGAGCGGATTCCACATAAATAGATTGACTTGGAAAGGCAAAACCTGCTTTTTCATTTTCAACAATTTCTTTAATTTTAATAGCAAGATTTTCTTTTATTTCTATAAATTTATCCCAATCAGTTGTTTTGGTAAAACATTGAACCAGCATATCAATTGAGCTATCCGAAAAATTATCTATCCTTACATAACCTGTTTGAAAATAACTGCTTCCATCATTGGCAAAGCTCTCATCTGTATCAATAAATTTTTTAATCTGGTTTCGAATATTTTTTAACTGCTCAACTGTAGTACGGTATTCCAAACCAATTATCCATCTGATCCTTCTCTTCTCCCTGCGAGAATAATTAGTAACGGATTGTTCAGCAAATTTAAAATTTGGAATCACAACAAGGTTTGTATCAAATTGTCTAATCAGTGTTGACCTAAACCCAATTTGTTCAACAGTGCCTATGCCTACGCCATCTACATTTATGATGTCACCAATCATAAAACGTCTTTCCGTCAATATCATTATTCCTGATATAAGGTTTTTAAATAAATCTTGAGCGCCAAGAGCCACAGCAACGCCAAATAAACCCAGACCTGCTATTACAGGTCCGACCTTAATGCCCCATAATTCTAAAATCGCAACAATAGCTAATACAATAACTATGATCTTTAGACCCTTAAGTGTCCAATCAACTAACGCTGTTGTAAGCTTTGCTTCAAAATTTTTAATTAAAAAAGAAAAAGGAACAATTAATTGATGCAACAACCAAAAAATAAAAATTGTTATTAATGTTCTGTTAACATTTTCTATAAAATCCATTAATTCTGGATTTATTCGTATGTATGTTGTTGCTAAAAAGAAGCCTATGACAACAGGTAAAAATTTTAATGGACCTTCAATAACTTTAACAATTATATCATCTGTTTTTATTGAAGTTTTTTTAACAATATTATGTAAACGGCGTATAATAAAGCGTGCAAAAAAACTTCTTAAAACATAAAAAAAAAGAAAAATTAAAAAACCAATTAAAATTTCAGATGCGTTAAGACCAAAAATCCCCTGGTTCCACACATCTAAAAAAAGTTCGAAAAATGAATTTATCGATGACATTTATACTTCTTTAAATTAAAAAAGTGTTTTATCATGAAAAAAGTAAAAAAAATTTTAATTTTTACAATTTTAATACTTTTCAATAATGCGATGAATGCTGAAAATACAACAATTTACAATCATAGCTTAATAGATATTGATGGCGGATCTGTTGATCTGTCAGTATTTCAAGGAAAACCGTTGCTTTTAGTTAACACAGCTTCTCGTTGCGGTTTCACGCCACAATATGAAGGACTTCAAAAGTTATTTACTAAATATAGAAAAACAGATCTAACAATCATAGCTACAACTTCAAATTCTTTTAACCAAGAATATTCGTCAACAGAAGAAATTAAAAAAATATGTCTTGCAAATTATAGTGTCAGTTTTATCACATCAAGTCCTATGAACGTTAAAGGGGAAGATGCGCATTCTATTTATAAATGGATTAATGACGAATATAACAGAAAACCAAAATGGAACTTTTATAAGTTTTTATTTGATAGAAATGGACATTTAGTAGATTCCTGGTCATCAATGACTAAACCTAATAGCAAGAAAATAACTAATAAAATTGATAGTTTAATTTAATAAAAAGAGCCGCATATAGCGGCTCTAAAATATACTTAAAATAATTTTTGTTAAACTACATCATGCCGCCCATGCCGCCCATGCCGCCCATGCCGCCGCCCATGCCGCCCATATCAGGCATAGCTGGCGCTGGCTTATCTTCAGGAGCATCAGCTACCATAGCTTCAGTTGTAATTAATAATCCAGCAACAGAACTTGCATCTTGAAGAGCTGTTCTAACAACCTTGGTAGGATCTATAATTCCAGCAGATACTAAGTTTGTATATTTGTTTTCTTGAGCATCATATCCCCAATTCACATCCTTGCTTTCACGAACTTTGCCTGCAACAACAGCGCCGTCGACACCGGCGTTTTCTGCAATTTGTCTTAGTGGATGATAAAGAGCCCTTCTAACAATATTTACACCAATTTTTTGATCTTCATTAGAAGTTTTTACTGAAGACAAAGATTTAGTCGCGTTAGCCAAAGCAACACCACCACCAGCAACAATACCTTCTTCAACTGCAGCTCTGGTTGCATGCATTGCATCTTCAACACGATCTTTTTTCTCTTTCACTTCAACTTCGGTAGCACCACCGACTCTTATAACGGCAACCCCTCCTGCAAGCTTAGCAAGTCTTTCTTGAAGTTTTTCTGTATCATAATCAGAAGTAGTTTCTTCGATTTGAGCTCTAATTTGATTACAACGACCTTCTATTTCTTTTTTCTTGCCGGCACCTTGCACAATTGTAGTATTTTCTTTATCTACCACAAGTCTTTTAGCGCTGCCAAGCATATCAATAGTCACATTCTCAAGTTTAATTCCAAGATCTTCACTAATAACCTGGCCGCCAGTAAGAATTGCAATATCTTCCAACATTGCTTTTCTTCTATCTCCGAAGCCCGGAGCTTTGACAGCCGCGATCTTTAATCCGCCACGAAGTTTATTAACAACAAGAGTAGCAAGCGCTTCTCCTTCTATATCCTCTGCAACAATTAAAAGCGGTTTTGTTGATTGAACAATTGATTCCAAAAGAGGCAGCATAGGTTGCAAACTTGATAGTTTTTTTTCATGAAGTAGAACAAGGCAGTCACTTAGTTCGGTAATCATCTTTTCAGCATTTGTTACAAAATAAGGAGATAAATATCCTCTATCAAACATCATTCCTTCCACGACATCTAACTCCGTATCCAAACTTTTAGCTTCTTCAACAGTAATTACTCCTTCTTTGCCAACTTTTTGCATAGCTTCAGAAATCATTTTTCCAATTTCTGCATCACCATTAGAGGCAATAGCGCCAACTTGAGCTACCTCTTTGTCAGTTTTAATTGCTTTTGATCTTTTATGAAGATCGTCAACAATTGCTTGAGTGGCTAAATCCACCCCACGTTTGAGATCCATTGGATTCATACCAGCTGCGACTGACTTCATACCTTCAGTTGCAATAGCTTGAGTTAATAAAGTGGCTGTGGTTGTTCCGTCACCAGCAGAGTCGTTTGTTTTATTAGCAACATCTCTAACTAGTTGCGCTCCCATATTTTCAAACTTATCTTTAAGTTCAACTTCCTTAGCAACAGTGACACCATCTTTTGTAATCCTCGGAGCACCAAAGGATTTGTCCATAACAACGTTACGGCCTTTAGGACCAAGTGTTACTTTAACAGCATCAGCTAGTTTATTTACGCCAGTTAGCAACTTAGCTCTGGCATCAGATCCAAAAAATATATTTTTTGCAGACATTATTTATTCCTCCCTAGTTTTTCTTTTTCTTTTTACTTCCAGCTGTTATGATACCCATAATGTCAGATTCTTTCATTATAAGGTATTCTTCGCCGTTCATTTTAACTTCAGTTCCAGACCATTTTCCAAAAAGGATTTTGTCTCCTTTTTTAACATCCGGTGGTACTAATTTTCCGCTTTCATCTCTAGCCCCCGAACCAACTTCGAGAACCTCACCCTCCATTGGTTTTTCTTGAGCTGTATCAGGTATAATTATCCCTCCAGCAGTTTTTTCATCAGATTCTACTCTTTTGACAAGCACTCTGTCATGTAGTGGTTTAAAGTTCATAATACTCCTCAATCTAAGTTATTGAAAATTATACATTTTTATTAGCACTCTTATAGCAAGAGTGCTAAAAATGTAAGCATTATATGAAAATATTCAAGGGTATTTGATAATTTTTATTAAATCATTAATATTAATTTAGTGGTAAAATATTAATAAATGAATTTATTTTATAAAACATTCATCAAAATTTTTGCTATTTTATCTTCAATTTCAATTTTTTTTATAGTTTTACTTGTTTTATCTAACTTCTTTACCAAAATCGAAAAAAAAAATATTTTCATCCATACCAGTGGAGATGTTAACTCTCAAAACAAAATAGCTGTATTAAAACTAATCGGACCTATTCTTAACGAACCATCCTTCATATCTGATTATAAATTATTTAATAATATCAACATCATTTACCTGAATAAAATAAAAAAAATATTAAAGAAATTAGAGTCAGAAACAATAAAAGGGTTAATCATTTCTATTAATTCACCGGGCGGATCTGTTTCCGCAAGTTTTAACCTTTATAATCTTTTTAATGAGTTCAAAATTAAAAACAATATACCGGTGTTCTTCTATACTAATGAATTAATGGCTTCTGGAGCATATTGGGCAGCCTTGTCAGGTAATAAAATTTATGCAAATTATGGATCTTTAATCGGTAGTATTGGTGTTAAGGGACCTGATTGGATATATTTTGATGAACCTTTAGTTATTTCTAACGGACTATTAGGAAGTTCCGTTGCAACAAAAAATGGTATCAAGAAATTTAGTAATATTGCAGGCAATTCCAAAGATATTTACGATCCATTTAGGCCACCAACAAAAAATGAAATAATTGATTTACATAATGCTGTTCAAAATATTTACAATGATTTTGTTCGTGAAGTATCTAGTAGTAGAAAAATTGAAAGGAATACCATTTTAAATGATATAGGCGCTATGATTTATGATACAAAAAGCGCCAAAGAAAAATTTCTAATTGATGATACTGCCACACTTGAAAGAGTCATTAATATTATGGCTGAACATTTAAATTTTGATAATTTTCAAGTTATTGAAAAAAATAATTTTAAATCTGGTCTGCTTGAAAACATAATTGGTACAAATTTTTTATCAAGGAGTTTTTTAAATAGTTCCAAAGATTCACAAATCAGTCTTATTTGTAATATTGCAAAATTTCAACTAAGTACCATTATCATTCAAAATAATCTATATTCCGGTTGTTAAAAATCGCTTATGATCTCTTCAAATTTTTTTACTTCAATTAAAAGATTTTTGTAATAATTACTTTCCTTTAAAACTTTTTTTAAAATAAATTTATTAGCTTCAGGATCATGTTTAACATTATTTACAGGATCTGCCTCAATAGACGTATATTTTAAACTTCTATATTTACAAATTTTTGAATATCTAATTTTAAAAGTCTTTTCATAATCATATTTATATTTAGGAATAATTTCAATAACGCGTGTTCCTTTTTTAGAAAAAACGAGATTAGTTAGAGCAGAACTAGTAGGTCCTATAATCACATTAGATTCAGAAAATATCTTAATTTGTTCAAATACTGACATATTATTAGTATCAACTATTATAAAATTTTTTTTCTTTAATGTATCTCTTAAGTCTCCTTCATTAATTAAATTTCGATAAACAGAATTGTGTCTAGAAAGATATACTTTTAAACTACCATCTACTTTTGTGTAAGACAAACCTCTATTAAGTATAATTGTTGAAGCAGCCATATTAAAGAATTGAGGAATTTGAGAATTATTAAATTTATAAAAATCATTATCCAAATAGATAAATTTTTTTATCTTGATTTTTTTTTGTTTTAATATTTCCTTGATGAAAACTCTAAATTTATTTGAGGTATTGCGATGAATAGCTAAATTAATCTCTTTATCATTGATAAAAAATATTCGTGGTAAAAAAGTCATCATATTTCGAAAATAATCATTTGAAGGACTGGAACCTAGAATAACTACGTTTGAAAATTTTTTAAAATTTTTTCTTCTTTCAAAAAAAATTCTACTGAATGATTCAGTGTAAAAATTATCATATCTTTTTGGAGATGAATTATGCCATTGAAAAAGATTTCTAAAGGAAAAATTATTATCAGTAATAGGAAAGTAATTAAATGAATCTAAGTAAAAATCGCTCTTCAATATTTTACATTTTATTCGCAGTTTATCATTCAAAACTGATAAAAAAAGAGAGTTAATTTTTTTATCTTGAATTATATCTTGTTCATCTAAATTTTTTATTATCATGCTTATGTCAATAAAAATTAACTGTTAGGTTTTGTCTGTAAATTTTATCTTCATATTATATATAACAAAAAAATTCCATCTCTGCATCAAACTCTTTTGAACAATAATTCAATGAACAATAAAAAAAACTGATGCTCCCGAGAAGAGTCGAACTCCTAACTTCCGGATCCGTAGTCCATTGCCCGAACGCAAGATAGCAATAGGTTAGCGGAATTATGGGAAAAATCATTCGTTAGATGAAAAAAAATGATTGTGTGGTACAAATTATTTGCAACTAAAATTGGATAAATAATATTAATGTTTTATTCTTTTATTACAACTGCTTGACCACTTGGCAAACTCAACGAACGAATATTTTTTGAATTAAAATATTTTTCCCAAGCTTTTTGATTGCCAGGAAATGAAGGGCTTCGATAATCATCAGTAATTAATATTCCACCTTCCACAATCTTATCATAAATATAATTTAAACTATCAAAAGTAGGTTGATATAAATCTACGTCTATATGAACAAATTTATATTTGTTCTTCTCATCTAATGATTCAAAAACTTTAGGTATCCACCCTTTAATTATGTTTACGTTCTTAAATTGATTAAAAAGAACTTTAACATCTTCAATATTAGCTTTCAAATCACCTTTTTTGTTTTGAATAATATCTGGATTAAGAGATTTATCTTCATCTAAAAAATCACTTAAACCTTCAAAACTATCTATAAGAAAATAGTTATTAATTGTGTCTTTAAATAATTGATCTTCTAATGATCTTAATAAATAACTAGAAAAGCCTTTTAGAACACCACACTCTAAAAAATCACCTTTTAAATCTTTAGCAAAAATAAAATATTTACAAAGATAGAAGCTTTTATTAATTCTAATTGCAGTGAGCATATTATTTAAATCTAAAGATTTAGAAGGATTTACTATTTTATATGTTTCTTTCCATAATTTAAAAAAATCGATATTATTTTCTAGTTTAATATTTTCAAAAATTATTTTTATATTTTTTTCTAAAGACATATTTATTTTTTTTAATTATCATTTTATGAAAGCTTTATTAGGAAAGGAAAGGAAAGGAAAGTAATTTAATTACATTTCATCATTGTTGCCATAATCACTCCATTTTTGAAAATGAAGTGTAAATAATTTGTAACGAATGAACTTTTGTGATTCGTTGCACTAACAATAAACGAGAGATTACTTGGCGCGCCCGAGAAGAGTCGAACTCCTAACCTCCAGATCCGTAGTCTGGCGCTCTATCCAATTGAGCTACGGGCGCTTTACAAAAAAAGCTTATTATTTTGATTAAAACGTGAT
>JAGFWP010000069.1 GCA_017639935.1 Pelagibacteraceae bacterium | reverse complement strand
AAATGAAACGCCTCTGGCTCATATTATTTGTAATTCCCCTCGTTGCTCAAGATACTTTAAATAAAATTACCAAAGCATAAATAGCCTGAAGTAACATATGAAGAATTTTCACAATACAACGGACATCAAGGAAATAAAGCATTACTTTGATAATGTAAAAAAGCCTTTTGTTATAAAAAATGCTGTAAACAGCAGAATTGATGTGAGCTATTTAAATAATTATTTTGGTGATCAACATATTACATTCCTTAATGATGAATCTGAGCAAGAAAATCTAAAGCTCTCAGATTTTATAGAAAAAATTGATTCAGGATCAAAATATAGGCTAAGAGCAAATACAAAAATTGGGAACCTTATAGTTGATCATATAGACACTAGATATATTCAAAAAATAAAAAATAAAAAGAAACACTTTTTAGATTATCTATTGTCTTATGGTAAAACATCTAGACAGCACACATTGTTTTTAAGTACTAAAGATTGCGTATTTGCAAAGCATGCTCACATAACATCTGGATTAATTATACAATTACATGAAAGTAAGAAATGGTACCTTTCAAAAACACGGGATGATTTTTGGCAGGTAAAATATAAAAGAGTTATCTTTCCTACGCCGCTCTATATCTTGGATAAAAAAATAAAACATGAAAATGTAGTAACACTTGAGCCTGGTGATATGCTCTATATACCCGCCTACTGGTTTCATTATACCACTTCCAAAAATACCAATATTAGCTACAGCCACTTTTTTACAGAACCAATGTCTTACTATCTAAAAAATTCATTTCTCATGCTTGCTTATCAAGTAATAACAAATTCAATATATTCTTTTGTTCTAGCAATCCAACAAGAACCTGAGGAAAATATTTTTCACAAGCATGATCTGATTTATAAATGTAATAGAATAAAAAATAAGGAAAAAAGATTGGAGGCCTTAGAATATTTTAGAAGCAATGACTTCTCATAAATCGCAAGGAGCTATACATTGAAAAAAATTATACTTTTCAAAACGAGACACCCACATTGTTGGGTAATTTCTGTGCAATTTCCTGTATGAAACGCCTCTGTTTATAGTTTATATTGATTAACAGATTCATGCCAAAATTTACACTACGAATTAATAAAAAGACTCACCGCATTGATATAGATGCGGATACACCATTATTGTGGGTTCTTAGGGATGAATTAGGTTATACTGGTACTAAGTATGGCTGTGGACGTGGGCTTTGTGGAGCGTGCACTATTCATGTGGACGGTGAAGCCACACGCTCTTGTATGACGGCAGTTGATAATGTGGATGGTGCCGAGATCACTACAATAGAGGGATTATCTATAGACAATTCACATCCTATTCAAAAGTCCTGGATTTCAGAGGAAGTTTCTCAGTGTGGTTATTGTCAACCTGGACAGATCATGACAGCTGCAGCTTTATTAGATCGAAATGCTGATCCTGATGATGAAGACATTGATTCTGCAATGAAGATGAATCTATGTCGGTGTGGTACTTATGATCGAATTCGTAAAGCCATTCACCTGGCTGCAAAGGAACAAAAATGAGCCAAGGTTATTCACGCCGGGATTTTTTAAAGGTTTCTTCTGTTGCTGGTGCCGGATTAATAATTGGTGTAGTACTTCCTTATAAACATCGACTGGTGGCCGCCGGTCTTGTTGACCAAACCTTTGATCCTAATGTATGGATATCAATTCATCCTGATAATACTATTACCATTTTTGCAGCTAAATCTGAGATGGGACAGCATATTCGTACTTCTCTGCCTATGATTGTGGCAGAAGAACTAGAGGCAGACTGGTCCCAGGTTAGAGTAGCTCAGGCCGATGCACATCCAGATAAATATGGTAGTCAGGGAACGGGTGGCAGTGGATCAATTCGTCGTTCTTTTACCCGTTTAAGAAAAGCTGGTGCAGCAGGCCGGGAAATGCTAATTCAGGCCGCTGCAAATAAATGGAATGTTTCCCCAAAAAATTGTCGTGCTGAAAGTGGAACCGTGATTCATTTATCTACTGGCAACTCTTTTACTTTTGGAGAACTTGTAGAAACAGCTTCAGAATTGCAAGTACCAGAAAATCCGGTATTAAAAAACCCCAAAGATTTTAAACTAATTGGAAATGCGATGCCTGGTTTGGACACCCCTTCACGGGTGAGTGGTGCCGCCATATTTGGTGTGGATGTACAGGTACCTGATATGGTTTATGCTACAGTGCTACGTTGTCCTACTTTTGGCGGCAAAATAAAATCGTTTAACCGCAAGAAAGCTATGAAAATCAATGGAGTACTTGATGTATATGAAATTGATGAAGGTGTTGCAGTAGTTGGAAAAAATACATGGGCTGTGATCAAGGGTCAGCGCGCTCTAGAACCAAAATGGGATCATGGTGATTTTTTGTCCTGGGATAGTACTCGTATCAAAAATATGATGGAAGAAAAAAGTACTGGTAAAGCTGTGATAGCACGTGAAGATGGTGATTTAACAAGTCTGAATGGTGATGAAAAAATTGAAGTGCAATACGAAGTGCCTTTTACTTCCCACGCCACAATGGAGCCTATGAATTGTGTAGCCCATGTAAAAAAGAATTCCTGTGAAATATGGGCCCCAACTCAATCACCTCAACGTGTTCAAACAACCGCTGCTAATGCTTTGGGAATTGATACAAAAGATGTAATCGTACATATCACCATGCTGGGTGGAGGATTTGGTCGTAGGCTATGGGCTGATTTTGTAACTGATGCAATCCAAGTTTCTCAAAAATCGAAGAAACCTGTTAAATTGATGTGGACCCGTGAAGATGACATGGGCCACGATTTTTTTCGTCCTACCAGTATCCATAAATTAAGTGCAACGCTTTCGAATCAACATGAACTTACGTCTTGGACCCATCGAGTTATTGCGCCATCTATCTCTGGACAAATGGCCCCGGAACGATTTAAAGATGGACAACTAGATCGTAGTGCTGTGAATGGCGCCAGCAACATACCTTATGATATATCAAATGTTTTGGTGGATTATATTATGGCCAATACAAGAGTACCTGTGGGTTGGTGGCGTTCTGTGTATAATTCTCAGAATGCATTTGCAAATGAAGGATTTATCGATGAACTCGCCCAAAAATCGGGAATAGATCCCTATCAATTTCGCCTCAATTTATTAAAGAATGCACCACGCCATTTAGGTGTATTAAGGCTGGCTGCAGAGAAAGCGAATTGGGGTAAAAAAATGGCCAAGAGACAGGGAATGGGCATTGCTTTACATGAATCATTTGGTTCTTGGGCTGCTCATGTAATAGAAGTTACGGTAACAAAAAAAGGTGAGTTATCCATAGATAAAATTGTTGCCGCTGTGGATTGTGGATTGGTTGTTAATCCAGATGGAGTAAAAGCCCAAATGGAAAGTGCTATTGTTTATGGTCTTACTTCCGCTTTAAAAGGTTTGATAACAATAGAAAAAGGAGCTGTTGCTCAATCTAATTTCCACGAATTTGAATTATTACGTATTGATGAAATGCCAGAAGTTGAAGTTTATATTGTTAAAAGCGCTGAACCACCTGGAGGCGCTGGTGAACCAGGATTGCCTCCAGTAGCGCCTGCTGTAACTAATGCTATTTTTGCTGCCATAGGTAAGCGGATCCGAAGTCTGCCAATCAAATTAAAAGATTTAAAAGTTTAATTTTTACTTTAAGACTCTATTCTGAATATCTCTGCAACAATTCTTGCTGCAGGCTCTTCTGAGCGCATGGAAGAAGCAAATAAGTTATTGTTACCATATAGAAGTGAAGCCTTAATTAAGATTGTTTCTACAATGTTAATTGATTCACTTTTAGATCCAATTTTTATCGTTACAGGTTACGAACATGATAAAGTAGTTAAACTTTTACCTAAATCGTTAGATAATATCATATATAACAGAGACTGGCGTAAGGGTATGTCTAGATCAATATATAAGGCTATATCTTCATTACCAGCTAATATAGCTGGGGAATATGATGGTTTTAGGTGATATGCCTTTAATTACAGTGAAAACTTTAAATGAGTTAAAATCAGTTTTTTTAAGTAATAATGGTGAAAAAATTATATACGCTGAATATTTTGGTAAACAGGCAAATCCAGTGATTTTTCCAAAGAAGTATTTTAAAGAGATGCTTCTTTTAAAAGGTGACAATGGATGTAAGGATATAATTATTCAAAATAGAAAGAACGCTCTAGGAGTATCAGTGGATTCGTCAGAAGTTATTTTTGATTGTGATACAAAGGGTGATTATTCTGACTTAATATCAAAGATATCTACTAATGTCTAAAAATAAACTTTTTTTAAAAGAAGCTTTAGAGCTAGAAAACAATGAAAAACCATATGCTATAGCAACTGTTATTAATGTTAAAGGTTCGTCATCTGGCAAAGTAGGAGATAAGGCAATCTTTGATGAAAAAGGTTATAGAATTATTGGATATGTTGGTGGGGGCTGTATTGAGAATAGAGCTTCAGATGTAGCTATAGAAACTTTAATTAACGGAATACCTAAAATTATTGAAATTGATCTTGATAGTGAGACTATTGGAATGGGTATTCCATGCGGAGGTAGTATGTCAGTACTTGTTGAGCCACAAATGAATGATCCTGTTATTTTAATCAGAGGGGAGGGTAGTATAGTTGAATCTTTATGTACTATAGCAAAGATGTTAAATTTTAAAGTAATTATTCATACGTCTAAAAGTCATATTCATACTTCAAAAAGCAATGAAGAACTTTATCCAAATGCAGATAAAATTATAACCGAAGGCTTAGGAGTTGAAGATATAGATGATAATATAAATTATTTTATTCTAGCTACTCACCATAGCAATGATGATAAAATAGCACTTGAAGCAATAAGAAAAGGAATCTCTTACGTTGGAGTTATTGCAAGTCAAAAAAAGGCTGATCTCATTAAAGAATATTTATCAGATAATAATGTTTCGGGTCCTGAATTAAAAAATCTTTATTCTCCAATTGGATTAGACTTAAAGGCTACAACTCCTGAGGAAATAGCTCTTAGTATATTATCAGAAATAGTCATGTTAGAAAATGAAGCAACGGGGAAACAAATGAAACACCTCTGGCTTAAATAGAGGAGAAGAAAATGGAATATCGGCTGTTAGGTAAAACAGGTGTTGAGGTATCGCAATTGTGTCTGGGCACCATGCCCTTCGGCGGTCCGGCAGATGAGAAGGAATCGGCCAAAATGTTCCAGTCTTGCCGGGATG
>JAGFWP010000068.1 GCA_017639935.1 Pelagibacteraceae bacterium | reverse complement strand
TAGACTAAGATAATTGCCTTATCCGGATCGCTGATCGTTAAACTATCTTTTCCCTTAGGGGCGTCAATAATCGTAGTTCCTATGAATTGACTTTCCTTTCCCGGATTAAATGCGTTGATTTCGAAAGAAAAGAAAATACAAATAAAAAAAAATAATTTAATTAAGTAGTGCATAAATTAATGATAGCAGTATTTTATATTACTTAGAATAAATAGTTTAATTTATTTGATTGTTAGGCTTATCTCTCCCTGAAGGCTTTATTTGAAATATTAAATAATGGATTAAGCAAATATTCTGCAACAGTCCTTTCTCCAGTTAAAATACTTGCAGAAACTTCAACGCCCGGGGTTAGGTTATATCTTTGTTCATTATATTCAAAAAATGTTTTTTGTGTTTTAATTTCAACTTTATAATATGCATATCCTTCATCTTCTTGAATTGCATCAGGACTTATTTTACTGACTACTCCATTGATTATGCCAAAATTAATTGCATCAGCAGAAGCTAAACGTATAGTCGTTTTTTGTCCTTTTTTAATGAAGCCTATGTCAGCTGTAGGAAGCTTAGCTTCAATTACTAATTCTTTCCCGGTTGGCACGATGTTAAGAACGCTTGAATTGGGCGGTATTACACCTCCTTCAGTGAAATAAGCTAATTCTTTGATTATTCCCTCAACAGGAGCTGTTATGATTGTTCTTGCTAAACTATCTAAAAGTTTTTTCTTAACTTCATTTAGTTGAGCTACTTCACGGCTAGCATCCTCTAACTCCATTTCAGTTTCTTCAAGAAAAGATCTTTCTACATTATGAAATTTTATTGTGGAATCTTCAAGAGAAGTTCTTGCAACCGCAATGGCGGATTCTGCTCCTATTTTTGCTTCCTCATCCTCCATTTGATTGGTTTCTAAGTTGCTTTTTTCTTTGAGTAAATTCAAATGGTTGTATTCGGTGGTTAGTTGTTCCTTTAGCAATTCTTCACTTATCGTTATTTGCTCATCTAATAACTTAATAGTTATTAGTGTTTGATTAAATCTAGCCTCTATTTGCTTAAAATTTTGAATTTCTTGTTTTATGTTCTCTTCAGCTTGACTGATTAATTTTTCCGCTATCAATTTTTCTGATTTTATCCTTTTTGTCCTGGTTGAAAATAAGTCTAAGGCCTGTTTTACTTCATTTGAATAATTTAATGAATAATAGTTGGAGTAATTAGGAAGTATCTGTTTGTCTATTTCCGCTTTTAAACGGATAATTTTTATAGTTAACAAATCAATTCTTGCCTGAACTTCATTTACATCTGCCTGACTTGAAATTGATTCCAGTATCATTAATTTTTCATTTTTTTTTACACGTTGACCTTCATTGATTAATATTTTTTTTATAATGCCTCCTTCTAAATGTTGTACCGTTTTAACCTGGCCGCTAGGAACAACTTCCCCTTCTGCGACACTTACTACTGATATCTTACTAACATAGGCCCAATAGCAAATTGCTATTACAACGGCGCAAAAAAATAAAAAAAATAATTGCGTACTGGCCCATTCGTTAAAATTAAATTTTCTTTTTTTAGAAAAACTCTTATTCATGCCTAATTAAGTTTTTTCTTATTGATTTTGACGTCTTGAACTTTTATTTTATTAGCTTCCATTTTATCTTTAATAAATTTTTTTCTCTTTTGCATGATTTTTTGTTGGTATTGCGCTAGCTGCTTAGGCGTGAATATTGATGCGCCTGATTTTGGGTTTAAATGCAATATCGTTGTAGCTCCCTTGATGATATATGGGTCGGACGAACAAATAATAATTGTTTTCTTCTCCTTATGCAGTTTGTTGATCAATTGGTACATTTGAGAGCTTCCCACTTGATCCATTGTCTCTGTAGGTTCATCAAATATCACTACCTGCCCGGCAGAATTTAAAGCTCGCGCAAGTGCAATTTTTTTTCTTATGCCCGGAGATAATTCAGTTCCGTCTGAAGAGATGGTTTTATTTATTCCATTTTGTTGATCATCAATAAATTCTTTAAGCCCGCTTTCAATTAACACACTGGTTATTTTGGATGAGCTTGTAGGTGTTTTATGTCCAAAAATATTTAGTTTTAAACTCCCGTTGATGAAAAATGTTTCCTGAGGAAGATACATGATGTTTTGTCGCCACCAAGGTTCCTGTAATTGATTGATGAGAGTTTGATCGGCGCTGATCGAACCGTAATCAGGCTCCAAAACACCCATAAGTAATTTAACAAGAGTTGTCTTGCCCGTTCCATTATTGCCTGTAATTACCAGAATCTGGCCCGGAGAAACTGAAATTGAAATATTGCGAAAAAGGGAAATTTTCTGGTCAGGATATTTAAATTCAAGTTTTTCAAGTTTGATTTTACCCTGGAAATTCTCTATCACGGATCCCTTGGTTCGCTCTTCAGTCACATTGGTTAAGTTTTTAAGTTCGCTTAGACCATTAATTCCTCTTTGAAGGCTTGGTTGAATGGAAATATATCTGATTAAGGGGGCTAACGCACGGGCCGCTAATATGTTGGCTGCGATCAAACCGCCGACCGCCAATTCACCCTCAACAACAATGGTGGCGCCCACTGCAATCACAGCAACAGATGTAAGACCGACGACGGTCTGCATGATAGATTGTGATAAATGCAACCGGGCCTGCAGTTTTTTTTTCACAGGTAATAAGTATTCAACAACCTGAGTCCATATTTTTTCAAGAATTAATTCATAATTAAATAATTTGATGATTTCATGCTGGGAGACAATTTCTCTTGTGACTTTTGTTTCCCTGTTCTGTTCAGCCGCCGCCTGAAACAAGACACTGTTTATCACAAATGACATTAAAAAACTAACGAGCACGACGAGCAACATCACAAACAAAGTAATTGCCCCCAGGGTGTTGTGAATCAAAAATATCGCTATTAAAAACACTAACACGAATGGCAGATCAAGGATGATTGTTATGTTTGAGGCTGAAAATATATTGTCAAGATTTTGAAAAATTTGATCCATTCGTTGGTATTGAGGTTGTTTGTACAAATTTCCATAAGCGCTTTTGGAGGCTTGTATTTTGGATAAGGCGTCTTCTTTAATCTTGTGATTTTCTTCATCCAATCCCCTTGCAATGCGATGCCGCAGATTGCGAAAAAAAAATTCAAAAATGATCGCAATTACCACTCCAGAGACCAGGGTTATAAGAGTGGGACTAACACCGTATGCAATGTAACGCTGCAAGACTTGCATTACAAAGATTGGCAGGGCAAGAGCTAAAATATTAACAAAAAAACTTATAACAATTAATTGAACCCATAAAAACGGATGCAATAAGAGTCTAAAAAATACATATTTCATGAATATTCAACAATATATCGGAAGTAAAAAAAATACTATTCTTGTTTAATGTTTTTTCTATCTGATTATGCGATTGCAATAAAACTGTTAGATTACGATGAAATCGCCAGCAACAACAGTTGTTGGATATGTCCCTGTATCACCAAGAATAGCAATTAAGACAGCATCAGTATCATCAGCATTACCTGTTGGATCATAATATACTTTTCCGCTATCAGGGTCATAGGCAATTCTGTGATTTGCAGTGCCAAAATCAGAATCTCCGTCAACAGCAGCATCAACGCCAGTGTCTTGATACAGTTGATTAGCACTAATTGGGTTACCAAGAGTGTTACCTGAAAAACCCGTATACACAGATGCAGTAAACTTAATTTTATCCGTTCCTGAAGTAAAGTCCAAGAAAGTATCTTCTGCATTGCTTCTAAGAGTTGTAAATTTCATCTGATCCGCAGCCCCACCGCCTGTGAAAGTGGACTTGCCAGGGCCTGCTGTGAATGAATCTGAGACGCCAGAACCCGTATGAACACTGCCTGCTGATCCAGTAACATCCAAACTAGTAGCAGTAACGGCTACTGTTGTTGTTCCTGGCTCTATATAATTATCCACATATGGATCATCTGGATCTGGTCCAAAAAATATTGGATCTCCGAATATATCACCTATATGTCCATGTATTTCTTCACCAGGTCCGCCCATTATGAAAA
>JAGFWP010000067.1 GCA_017639935.1 Pelagibacteraceae bacterium | reverse complement strand
CATCAAGCTTTGTAACAGTAATAGATCCGCCAGCCATATCAAGTGAAGTTGTATAATTGCCAACTAAAGATCTAGAGACAGTGATGTTTTTTTGATCAAGTATTTTTTTAGCTGCTTCAAATAATAAGTAAAGCTCCATTAAAGGCGTCCCTCCAAAACCATTGACATGTAATAAAACTTCTTGGTTATTATTAGGGCTTAGATCTTCCAGTATAGCATCCATAAGTTCTGCTACAATTTCATTTGCGGTTTTAATTTTCTCTCTTTTTCTTCCAGGCTCCCCGTGTATACCAACGCCAAACTCCATTTCATCTCTACCAATATCAAATGTTGGTTTTCCAGCAGCAGGTACAGTACAACTTGTAAACGCCACTCCCATTGAACCTGTCATTTTATTAACGTGATCACCAAAATTTTTACATTCATCTAATGAAGCTCCTGTTTCAGCTAAACTGCCAACAGTTTTCTCTACAATCATAGTTCCAGCAACTCCCCGTCGTCCCGTTGTAAAAGTTGAATCTTCTACAGCAACATCATCATTTACAACAATTGTTTGTTGTTCAAGGTTAAGCATATCTGCACCCATCTCAAAATTCATAATATCACCCGAGTAATTTTTTACGATGAATAAAATACCTTTTCCTGAGTGAACATGATTAGCTGCCGCTTCCATTTGATCAGGAGTAGGCGCACTAAATACTTGACCTGGACAAGCTGCATCAAGCATTCCATAACCAACAAAACCTCCATGCAGAGGCTCATGCCCAGAACCTCCTCCAGATATTAGAGCTACTTTTGGTTTTGCAGGTTTTAATTTTCTTGAAACAAAATCTGGTTTTAATTTTACCTCTAATATATCGCTATGAGCATCACCAAAGCCTGTCAAACTTTCTGTTAAAATATCATCAACATTATTTACAAATTTTTTCATTTTTTTATGTATTTATAATTGTATTACAAATAGCATCAATAGCTAATTGAGAAGATCTTGCACCAGGATCAATATGTCCTTTAGCGCGCTCTCCTAAAAAAGAAGCTCTTCCTTTGGTTGCAATTAAATTTTTAGTAGATAACATTCCTTTTTTTGCAGCTGCTTTTATTTTTTCAGCAATGCGTTTTATATCTTCTTGATCAGATGATTTTTGAAGCTCATTAGATACGGGAATAAGAACGTCCAACATTGTTTTCTCTCCTAAATCAGACTTACCTCTTTTTTTCATTGCTTCAACACCTTCAGTAAACATTACAGCGATATTTTTTTGGTCTGATAATTCATCATTATATTTTTTGGACATACCCATCAGCAAGGTAGCAAATAACGCACCAGAAGAACCACCCACGGTAGTCATAATCTTTATGCCAATTTTTTTGAGCACTTCATCTGGAGCTTGTCCGCTTAATTCATCTTTTAAATCTAATGATTCTTTGATTCCTCGTTGAATATTGAATATATGATCCCCGTCACCAATTTCTTGATCTAATTTTTCTATTTCGTCTTTGTGTTGATCAATGGATAGTTTTATTTGATTTAAAGCATTAAATATTTTTTCTGAATCCATTATCTCATTCTTTGTTCATTATTATCAAAATATAATATTTTGGTTTCATTAATGCCTATTTTAATATTATCGCCTTCACCAACATTTATATTTTCTTGAGTTAAAAGAATGCCGTTAACAGTATCGGATTTAAAAGAGACAAGAGTTTCCGCACCTAACAATTCAGTAGTTTCAATTTTCACATTATATGAGCCATTTTGATCTATTTTAATATCTTCTGGTCTAATGCCAACATAACTCGCAGAACTATTTTGCGAATTATGGATTTGTTTGTTATCTAATATATTTATTTTTGGCGACCCCAATCTGTTGGCAACGTATATTGAATTTGGCTCCTCATAGATTTCCTGAGGGGTGCCTACTTGAGTTAATAGCCCTTCTTTCAATACCCCTATTCTATCTGCCATTGTAGTAGCTTCAATTTGATCATGTGTTACATATAAGATTGTAGCATATAGATCAGTTTGGATTTTTTTTAATTCCACCCTTAATTCTTCTCTTAGCTTAGCATCTAAAGAAGAAAGAGGTTCATCCATTAGATAAATGTTTGGATCTCTCACTAAAGCCCTTCCTAATGATACACGCTGCATTTCTCCTCCAGATAGCTGTGTTGCTTTATTATTTAGTTTGTTTTCAATTTTTAATAATTTTGCTATCTCATGCACTCTGTCATCAATAGTTTTTTTATCTGATTTTCGAAGAGGAGAACGTAGTGGAAAAGCTAGATTATCGTATACTGAATAGTGGGGGTATAAAGAATATTGTTGAAAAACATATGAAGTATTTCGAAATGCTGGTTGTACGTTATTAACCAGTTCTTCATTAAAAAATATATTTCCAGAATCTGGCATCTCCAAACCTGAAACTATCCTTAAAGTAGTAGTTTTTCCAGCCCCAGTTGGTCCAAGCAAAACAAAAAATTCTCCATCTTTAATTTCTAAATTAAGATTTGAAAGTGCATTAATGCTTCCAAAACTTTTATTTATATTTTCTAGATGCACTGATGCCATTTTAATTTATAAATTCACTGTGTAGTGCTTCGTCTGTTTGACCATCAAATATAATTGCTGAGTCACTATCAAAGCTTATTTTAACATTGGCACCTATCTTTAGGTTAACATCATTAGATACTCTAATTTTATATGTTCCAAACCGCGATTGAATGGTTAAAATTTTTCTCGTTCCTAAATATTCCGAACCATACACCTCTCCTGGTATTCCTTTATTATCAGATAAAAACATTTTTTCCGGACGCACACCAAGAACATTATTTTGAGAAGAGGTATTTTGAAAAGACTTAGGCACAGCATACTCTTCATTGTCAATTTTTACTGAATTTTGATTTTTTTGTATAGTATGATTCACAGGTATAAAATTCATTGCTGGCGATCCAATAAAAGATCCAACAAACTTAGTTTTTGGTTTCGTATATATATCTTTAGGCTTGCCGTGTTGGAGAATCCTTCCTTTATGCATTACAGCAATGCGGTCACCCATAGACATTGCTTCAAGCTGATCATGTGTTACATAAACTGTCGTTGCATCAATATTATTATGTAACTTACGCAATTCAAGACACATTAATTCACGAAATTCAGCATCCAGAGTTCCAAGTGGCTCGTCCATTAAAAATGCTTTTGGTCTTCGAACGATAGCTCTCCCCAAAGCAACACGTTGCCTATCTCCACCAGCTAATCCTGATACTTTTGAACTTAATAAGTGATCTATACGTAATAAATTTGCAACTTCATTTATTCTTGTATTTATTTCATCTTTTGAAAATTTTTGCATTTTTAGTGGGAATGCAAGATTGTTTCTGACATTCATATGAGGGTAAAGTGCGAAAAGTTGAAAGACAAAAGCGATATCTCTTTGAGAAGCCCGAAGAAAAGTTACATCTTCGTTATCTAAAAGAATTTTTCCTGAAGTTGGTAACTCTAATCCAGCAATCATTCTTAAAGTCGTTGTTTTTCCACAACCGGAAGGGCCAAGAAGTACAAAAAATTCACCATTATTAATAGTAAGATCTGACTCTTCTACCGCAACAAAATCGTCAAATGTTTTTTTGATTCTTTCTATTTTTATTTCTGACATTTTTATTAATCCGGGAAATGACTTGTTATGACGAAACCAACTGTACCTATTAAAATTACAATAAAGGAATAAGTGTAAAGAAACATTTGAAAAGGTTGAAGCAGCATAAAGACACCAATAAGTATTATGGCAGTCGATAGATTTTCCCAAATTACTCGTCGAAATATTTTTTTAAAAATATTTTTTTCTTTTTTCATTATTTTCTTACCGCTCCAAAAGTTATTCCTCTAAGTAAATGCTTTCTAAGTACAACTGTAAAAATCATAACAGGTATTAAAAATAGAGTAGTTCCAGCTGCAATGGCAGGCCAATCAATACCACCCTCTCCTAGAATTGTTGGAATAAAAGGAGGAGCCGTTTGGGCATTGAATTGAGTTAACAGAACTGCAAAAGCATATTCATTCCAAGCAAATATCATACAAAAAATGGCAGTTGCAGCAATACCAGTAGTTGCTTGCGGTAAAACAATTTTAAAAAATGCACCCATTCTAGTATAGCCATCAATCATTGCAGCTTCTTCATATTCCCTTGGAATTTCATCCATAAATCCTTTTAATAACCAAACAGCTAAACTGAGATTTACTACGGTGTATAATATAATCATTCCTAAATGAGTGTCCCCCAATCCAATTTTTCGATACATAATAAAAATCGGAACTGCAACTGCAATTGGGGGAAACATTCTTGTTGAAAGAATGAAAAACATTAGGTCATCTTTTAATGGTATTTTAAATCGTGAAAAAGCATAAGCGGCTAAAGCTCCCAAGAAAACTGACAAAAATGTTGCTCCAAATCCTATGATTAATGAATTAGTGTATCTTCCAAAAAATTTTGAAGGACCAGCGATTACCATTTCTCTACTACGAACTAATTCTTCATACCAAGTATCCGGCGGTGGAAGAGAATCAAGATATTCTTGTGACTGTCTCGAACGAGTCGTAAATAAGTTCACATACCCTTCTAGTGACGGTTTAAAAAAAACTTCAGGTGGGTATGTGATTGCACCATCAACACTTTTAAAACCAGTAAGTATTATCCAAGTTATTGGGATAAGTGTAACAACAGTATAAACAATTATAATTGTTGCAGCTATCTTTCTGGAAAATCCTGATGATTCTGCAGGTGATCTAGCACTATCTAACATCATCTATCCTTAATTTTATTCATAACCTTTACATAAACATTACCAAAACCAAATATAGTAACAAATAATATAACAGCGTAAGCAGAGCTGTAACCGGTTTTCCATTTCTCAAACGCTTCTCTTTTTAATTGAATTGATGCAAGTTCTGTTGCAGAACCTGGTCCTCCAGATGTCAATTCAACAACCATGTCAAACATTTTAAAATTCTCTATACCTCTAAAAAGTAGTGCTAATAATAAAAAGGGTAATACAGAAGGTAGAGTAATATATATAAATTGCTGCCATCGACTAGCACGATCAACCTCAGCAGCTTCGTATAAATAATCTGGAATTGATCTAAGACCAGCAAGACAAATTAACATTGTAAACGGTGTCCACATCCAAGTATCTACAATAACAATTGACCAAGGAGCAAGAACGCTGCTGCCGATCATATCAATTGGTCCAAAATTATAAAAAAAATTCATTATATAACTAAACACTCCTACTTGAGGGTTATATAAATATGTCCAAAAAGTTCCAACGACAGCAGGAGATAACATCATAGGCAAAACAATTAATGTTGTCAGAAGCTCATTACCTTTAAATTTTTTATTAAGTAATAAAGCTAAACCGAGTCCGATTAGAGCTTGGATAAGCAATGTCCAGAACATAAAATTTGCTGTAATCTGCATACGCTCCCATACAGATTCTTTTCCGAGAACTTTTATATAATTTTTTAAACCTACCCATTTTATTTCTTTTCCAATCTTATTGGCGTAGAAGTTTGTAAATGACATACTGATAGCATAAAAAAGTGGGTAGATATTTATAGCTAATAAAAGCAATACTGTTGGTGTAATAAATATCCATGCAATAGCTTTGTCAGATAAACCACGTGCCTTATTAATTAATTTTTTTGACATGTATGTAAGAATTAAAAAAAGGGCAGTTTAAAACAAACTGCCCTTTAATGAAAGATAGTAATTTATAGTTTACCGTCAGCTTCAAACACTTCTACCCATTCTTCAATGATATTATCAAGTGCTGCTTTTGCTGTTCCCTTACCGTTCACTACATAGTCATGGATATGTTCTTGCATAGGCAGCATTAATTCAACAAATGTTGGTTCTTGCCAAAAATCTTTAACTATACCCATGGAATCTAAGAAACCTTGAGCATAAACAGCTGAATCAACAAAATCAGATGCACCTAACACATCTTTATGGCATGAATAACCACCAAGACTCCACCATTTTGCTTGAACATCAGGTTTTGCAAACCATTTCATATATTCAAGAGCTAAATCTTTTTTATCAGAATAACTTACAACTGATAATCCTTGGCCACCTAAGGTTGCCGCACAAGTTTCTTGGCATGGATTTGCAAAAAATCCTGTTACTCTTCCATCAGCGTCCTCTTTAGAAACACCTGGCCAAAAAGCATACCAATTCATTTGGAACGCAACTGTTTCAGATTTATACGCATCTAGGTTAGCACCCATATAAGCATCCGAGTGTCCTGGAGGAGTACAATCCTCATACATTTTTTTGTAAAATTCAACAGCTTCTACAACATGAGGTGCATTGAAATACCCTTCCATTTCGTATGGCTTATCAGGATTTTCATATTGCATCCCCCAAGCGTACATAGCTGCAGTTACACCCATTGTTATACCTTCTGAACCACGTTCGGTATTAATTGCTGCACCGTATCTCACTTGCCCGTCAATTTCTCTGCCCTGGAAGAAAGTACACATATCATATAACTCATCCCAAGATTTTGGAACGCCAAGATCATAACCGTGTTTAGCTTGAAACTCACTTTGCAGTTCTGGTCTGTCGAACCAATCCTTTCTATAAGCCCATGCCAAAGCATCACCCATAGCTGGAAGTGCGTAGTAATTCGGAGTTCCTTTTGGCCATGTTGAATATGCATAAACCGTTGCATCAGAAAAATCGTCCATAGAAATTCCTTCTTGGTCAAAGAAATCATTAAGTTTTACATAATGACCGTACACTGCGCCACCTCCAATCCATTGAGAGTCACCAATCAACAGATCAAAAGTTTTTCCTTGGTTATTAAGTTCATTCAGCATTCTATCAGCAAAATTTGGCCATGGAACAAACTCAAAGTTAACGTCTATTCCTGTTTCAGCAGTAAAGCCTTTGCTCAATTCTACTAGGGCATTTGCTGGATCCCAAGCAGCCCAACCTAAAGTAATACTTTCTGATTTGGCTGAAGTAGATGAGAAAAGTGCAAATACTAAAGAAGAAATAAGAATAATAAATTTGTTTTTCATATAATACTCCATAAATTAAATTTACATAAATTTACAATCTATGATAATTTAAATTTACACAATTTTACACTCTTGACAAGCTTGATGATCCTAATAGGATAATTAAAAAAATCTTTTCTATTCTTTGAGTGTTTTAAAGATTTTTGTCTTTGGGGGGTATTTATGAAAAAAATAAAAGGACCAGCTATATTTTTAGCTCAATTTGCAGGAGATGAAGAACCATTTAATTCATTGGATAGCATAGCGAAATGGGCATCAGGACTAGGCTATAAAGGCGTACAAATACCATCATGGGATGGCAGGTTATTTGATTTAGCAAAAGCATCAAATAGCAAGGATTACTGTGATGAGGTCAAAGGCACTTTAAAAAACTATAATTTAGAATTAACAGAACTCTCAACTCATTTGCAAGGACAGTTAGTGGCTGTACATCCAGCATACGACGTTGCCTTTGATGGTTTTGCTGCAGAAAACGTAAGGGGTAATCCCAAAGCACGTCAAGAATGGGCAGTTGATCAAATGATGAAAGCTGCTGCTGCATCAAATAACTTAGGATTAACAGCACATGCAACTTTTTCAGGCGCATTAGCATGGCCCTATCTTTACCCATGGCCGCAGAGACCTGCTGGCTTAGTTGAAGAAGCATTTGATGAGTTGGCAAAAAGATGGAAGCCGATTTTGGATGCCTTTGACAGTTCAGGGGTTGATTTATGCTATGAAATACATCCAGGCGAAGATTTACATGATGGCGTTACATTTGAGATGTTTTTAGAAAGGGTGAAAAATCATAAAAGATGCAATATGCTATATGACCCAAGTCACTTTGTGCTTCAACATTTAAATTATTTGGATCACATTGATATTTACTATGATAAATTGAAAATGTTTCATGTCAAAGATGCTGAATTAAATCCAACAGGTAAACAGGGTGTTTATAGTGGATTTCAACCCTGGATTAGCAGAGCTGGAAGATTTCGGTCCCTTGGGGACGGTCAAGTGGATTTTAAATCTATTTTTTCTAAACTTTCAGGATACGGTTTTGACGGATGGGCGGTATTAGAATGGGAATGCTGCATAAAAAGTCCGGAGCAAGGGGCAAAAGAGGGTGCTACTATAATTCAGGATCATATTATAGATGTAACTGAAAAAGCTTTTGATGATTTTGCTGATTCTGGAATGGATAAAGAAACTAACAAAAAAATTTTAGGAATTAATTAAATGACCCGATTAAAATTAGGTATGATTGGAGGAGGTCAAGGCGCTTTTATAGGAGCTGTACACAGGATTGCTTCAAGGATAGACGACAGATATGAACTCATCGCAGGATGCTTATCTTCAACAGAGGATAAAGCTCTAGCTTCTGCAAAAGAAATCGGCATAGCCCCTGATAGAAGCTACTCTGATTTTACCACAATGGCGAAAGCAGAGGCATTACGGGAAGACGGCATTGAAGTTGTTTCTATTGTGACGCCAAACCATATGCATGCTCAACCTGCAATTGAATTTTTAAAAAAAGGTATTCACGTTATATGTGATAAACCAATGACAGCAACACTGGATGAGGCGCAAGAGCTTTATAATATCGTAAAAAATTCGGAAGCGCATTTTTTTCTTACCCATAATTATAGTGGCTACCCTGTTGTAAGAGAGATGCGAAGACTAGTCAAAGAAGGATCTATAGGAAAGATTAGAGTTGTGAAAGGTTCTTATCTTCAGGGTTGGCTTGCAAAAAAAGAAGAAGATAATGGATTAAAGCAAGCCGAGTGGCGAACAGATCCTTCGAGGAGTGGAGTTGCCGGGGCCGTTGGAGATATTGGTAGCCATACAATGCATTTGTTAGAGTTTGTTACGAATCATAAACTAGAATCTCTAGCCGCTGATTTATCAATATTTGTTTCAGGAAGAAGATTGGATGATGATGCTAGTATTCTTATTAGAATGAATAATAATGTTAGAGGAAGTCTATGGATTTCTCAAGTAGCAGTTGGTGAGGAGAATAATTTTAAAATATCCATTTATGGAGAAAAAGGAGCGCTTCATTGGGCTCAAGAAAATCCCAATTATGCAACTTTAAGCACGCACGGTGAACTCGATAAAATCATTACTAGAGGAGGCCCTATACACAAAGATTCATCTATGGCAAACGTTCGTATCCCTCCTGGTCATCCTGAAGGATATCTTGAAGGATTTGCACAAATTTATACTGACGTTGCTGATGTAATTCAAGAATCAGATAAAGCAACACAACTGTTAGATGTTTTGCCAAATGCTGATGACGGTTTACATATAATGAAATTTATTAATGCCTCTGTTCAATCAAGTAATAATAATTCTGAATGGGTTAAGATTAATTAATTAATAAATTAAATTTTATGAAAATAGGCTTCAACCTTTTGCTTTGGACTACAAACCTGGAAGAAAAAGATTTTTATCTTTTAGAAAAATTAAAAAAAACAGGCTATGATGGAGTTGAAATACCAATATTTGAAGGAAAAGTTGAACACTATCAGAAAATTAATAAAGTATTAAATGATATTGGATTACAAAGTACAGGTCTATCAGTTATTCAGGATGAGGAACATAATCCTATTAGTGAAAATATAAATAATAGAAAAAACGCTGTAGATTTTTTAAAATGGTCAATTGATTGTTGTCATGCACTAAATAGTTCAATTTTGTGCGGACCTTTTCATCAACCCCTAGGAAAATTTAGTGGCAATCCCCCTACACAAGAAGAAAAAGAAAGAGGAGCAGAAGTACATCAAAACTCATCTGACTATGCAAAAAAATTTAATATTGATCTTTCAATAGAGCCTTTGAATAGATTTGAATGCTATTTTCTCAATACCGTTGAGGATACACGCAAATATGTTGACTTAGTTAATAGAGATAACTTTGGAATACTTTATGATACTTTTCACAGCAACATAGAGGAAAAAAATCCTGTTGGTTCTATAGAAAATGCAGCTTCATATATTAATCATATTCATATATCTGAAAATGACCGCGGGACACCTGGGAAAGGAAATATTCCCTGGAAAGAAACTTTTTCTGCAATAAAAAATATTAATTATGAAGGCTGGTTAACTATTGAGGCTTTTGGGAGAGCCTTGCCTGATTTAGCCGCGGCAACTCGTGTTTGGAGGGATTTTTTTGGTTCTGAAGAAGAAGTTTATGAAGATGGTTATAAGTTTATAATAAGTAATTTATAAATTATTCATCCAAGTAATTTCAAAAGATCATAATTCAATGAAAATTTTACTAGAAACCTTTTAAATTTTTTTTATTGTTATAGTTTATAAAAGATTTAGTTTATTTAATATATTTTTTTAAATGTTTTTTAATTTACAAATAATCAATAGATGAAAAATAAATGGAATAGCTCTGAGGCAAAAAAGTACATAAGCCATTATAAAAAAAAGAAGATTTCAAAAGAGCTTGCTTTAAGAATTTACACTACTCATTTATTGGGTAGGGAAAAAGACTTGGTATTACATGGAGGAGGCAACACATCCTTAAAAACATCAAAAAAAAATATTTTCAAACAAAATATTAATGTTATGCATATAAAAGGAAGTGGATGGGATATGGGATCCATTGATTATCCTGGTATGCCTGCAGTAGAGCTGGACCCCCTTTTAAAAACAAGTAAGTTAACAAGACTCAATGATTTTCAAATGGTCAATTTGCAAAGAAAATGTCTTGTTAACTCCCAGGCGCCCAACCCTTCAGTTGAAACTTTGTTGCATGCATTTTTGCCTTTTAAATATGTTGATCATACACACGCAAGTGCAATTTTAGGGTTAATTGACCAACCTAATGATTTAGAAGTTTGTAAAGCTGTATTTAGTGATCAGGTCGGGATTGTTCCTTACATCATACCAGGTTTTGATTTGGCAAAGCTGTCTTATAAAATATTTTCTAAAGATCAAAATGTTATTGGTTTGATTTTATTAAAGCACGGTATTTTTACTTTTGGCAATAGTGCCAAAGAAAGCTATGATCGTATGATTAAGCTTGTCACAATAGCAGAAAAAAAAATAAATAAAGCTTCAAATAAAATCCTTCCAAAAAAATTAAAATCAAAAAATATTAAACCACAAATTGTAAATGACTTATTTCCTCTAATTAGGAAATATTTATCAAAAAAAGAAAAAAATGGATCTGACGCCAAATGGGTGCTTGATTTAAGAACAAATGATAAAATACTTAAATATTTGAACAATCCTAACTTGAAAGATTTTTCCCAAAGAGGACCGGTTACTCCAGATCATGTTATACGCATTAAGCCCAAACCCTTGATGTTAAATATCAAGCACGCAAGAGTAAAAAATTTAGACAATATAGTTAGAAGAGAAATTGAAACATTCAAAAAAAATTATCATAAATATTTTTTAAGAAATAGAAAATATGTATCAAAACCAATAGAATTAGATACAAATCCAAGATTAATTCTTTCACCAGGTTTAGGTTTAATTGGCATCGGAAGATCGAAAAAAGAGGCAAAAATAGCTTCAGATTTAGCAGAGGTGACAGTTGATGTGATTTCAAAGGCTGAATCAATTGGCAAATATAAGTCTATTCCGGAAAAAGAAATATTTAAAGTGGAGTACTGGCCCTTAGAACAGGCCAAATTAAAAAAATTAAAAAGATTGAGTTTAACCGGTCACGTGACGGTTATAAGCGGTGGTTGCGGTACAATTGGTCTGGCCATTGCAAGAGAATTTATTAGAGAAGGATCAGAAATAGTATTGTTAGAAAATAATACTTACAACATAAAAAACACGCCAC
>JAGFWP010000066.1 GCA_017639935.1 Pelagibacteraceae bacterium | reverse complement strand
TTAATTATGTGGTAATATAAACGCTAGAAAGTAGAGATAATTATTGTTGATTCTTGGTAAAAATTACATAGAACACAGAATCTTTTGGGGCGTCGCCAAGCGGTAAGGCACCGGCTTTTGGAGCCGGCATTCGTAGGTTCGAATCCTACCGCCCCAGCCACTTTTTTAATTTTTTTTAACCTCAATCCTTTCTGAAAACACTCATTCATCAACTAAATTTATTTAGTTTGTTGAGTGCCTTGAGTATAAAACCATCTTCTATCAAGGACTTACTTAAACTTTTTGCTATATCTAGTGCTAATTTTCCATCACTATGAATACAAATAGAATCAAATTCGCAAGCAATTTTTTTCCCTGAATAACAATATATTGATCTACTCTCCAACATACGTGTAACGTTGTTTACTGCTTCTTTTACATTATTAAGCATTGAATTTTTTTTATCACGAGACAGCAAAAGGCCATTATCATCATAATTTCTGTCAGCAAATATTTCGGTAGCAAATTTTATATTGAGTTTTTTTGCCGCATTTTCCATCTCCGTTAAAGGAAGAACCATATATATTAAATCTGGATTGCATTCTTGAATTGCTTCACCAATTGTTATTGATAAGTCATAATCTTCACAAGCCATATTATTTAAAGCACCATGAGGTTTTACATGTGTCAACTTCCAATTTTCTTCATTAGCAATTTCATCTAATACATTTATTTGATCAATCACTAATTTTTTTATTTCTTTTTTATCTAAATTTATTCTTTTGCGTCCAAAATTATTTTTATCATCAAAACCTGGGTGCGCGCCTACACTTACATTATTTTCCTTTGCCAGTTGTATACTGTCTTGCATTGTTTCATTATTACCAGCATGATATCCGCAAGCGATGTTTGCGGTATTAATTATTTTCATTAACTCTTCATCATTTTTTCCATCATAATGGATGGATTTTTCTCCCATATCGCAGTTTAAATTTGTTTCCATACAAGATAGTATATCACAATATTAATGATCAAGAATATAAATCAAATTAGTGAACAAGCATTTCTATTAGATTTTGGTGGTGAAATTACGAAAGAAATCAATCAAAATGTAATCAATGTTTTTTACTATGTCTATGAACAAATACGGAAAGATAATTTTTTAGATTTAAAGAATTGCGTCCCATCCTATAACAAGCTACTTCTTCAATTCAATCCAGTTAAAAAAAATAAAAATGAAATTTTTAATTTCATTAATGCAATTGAAGTTGCCACAATTGGATTGCAGACGGATCATAAAGAGATCGAAATACCCATTTGTTACGATGAAGAATTTGCTTTGGATCTTCATGATGTATCAATAAAAACAAATATAGATGAAGATATGATTATTAAGTCTCATCTCTCTACTAATTTTTTTGTATATATGATTGGTTTTATGCCAGGATTACCTTTTATGGGTGATTTACAATCCAACCTAAGTGTTTCAAGATTAATTACTCCACGTGTGTGTGTACCATCTCAATCTGTTGGAGTGGTAGAAAAATTTTGCGTGATATATCCTAATGAAAGTCCTGGAGGATGGAATATTATTGGTCGAACGCCAATAAGATTATTTTTTAAAAATAAAAAAAATCCTTCACTTCTTAAACCAGGGTCAAATGTTAAATTTCGATTAATTTCTAAAAAGGAATTTTTCGAGTTAGAGAGAGACATATGAGCAATTATCATTTTGTGGTTGAAAGATCCGGTATTCACACCACTTTTCAAGATTCTGGTTATGAACATTTGCAACATATTGGAATTACTACAGGAGGCGTTGTAGACAATAATCTATTTAAAATAGCTAATAAATTATTAGACAATGACTTTAATGAAACTATTATTGAGTTTGCCTACCAAGGTCCACGCTTGAGATTAGATAAGGGAAAAGCACATATTGTTGTTACAGGGGATGTTCATTTTATGATAAGTAAGAAATCCGAAGATTTCTCAGAAAAATTAGGAGAAACTTTTAAGACATATCAACTAAATGAAGGAGATATAATCGATATATTGGCTACTAAATCTTCTGTTTATGGATATTTCGCGGTGGAAGGGGGATTTAGTATAAATAAATATAATAACTCTGGCTCAACTTTAGTTCGATCAGCTATTGGTCCCAATGATGGAAAATGTATACAAGAAAATCAATTAGTTAAATTTAATTTGAAAAGTATTAAAAAAAATTTAAAACAATTATCTTATTTCTCTGATCATAAAGATAATATTATAAAGGTATTGGAAGGACCTCAGATAAATTTTTTTTCTAGTGAAACAATAAAAAATTTTTTCAAAAGAACTTTTAGAATTTCAAACAATGCTGACCGAATGGGCATACGCTTAGAAGGCAATGAAATTTTATCAAAAAATTCATCAAACATTCCTTCAGAAGGAATTATTAAGGGCTCAATCCAAGTTCCCGGTGATGGCAATCCAATTGTCTTAATGACAGACCATCCCACCATTGGAGGATATCCAAAAATTGCCACAGTTATTTTAAATGATATTTCTAAGATAGCGCACTTGTCAGTAGGAAAAAAAATTCGTTTTCAGAAAGTATCATTTGAAACAGCAGAAAAATTATGTGATAAAAATGAAAAATATTTAGATAAAATATTCCAATCAATAACAACAATCTGATTATGGCATTACATTTTACAGCACAAGAATTTGAATCCAGAGAAAATAAAGTTATAAAATCAATGAAAGAAAAAAGTCTCGATGCATTGTTATTATTTCGTCAAGAATCGATGTATTGGCTGACCGGATACGATACTTTCGGGTATGTTTTTTTTCAATGTCTAGTATTAACCTCAGCAGGAGATAAAATATTATTAACCAGAGCTCCAGATTTGCGACAGGCTCAAAACACATCAAATATAATGGATGTTCGCATTTGGGTTGATAGGGATAACAATAATCCTGCAGACGGACTTAAATCCATTCTAGCAGAATTAAGCTTGGAGAATAAAAATTTAGGCGTGGAATATGAAACCTATGGCTTAACAGGAAAAAATGCAATGAGGTTAAATCATTCTCTTAAGAATTTTGCAAAACTTTATGATGAATCTTTTTTGATAACGAAGCATCGTTTGGTGAAATCTGATCAAGAAATTAAGTATGTAAAAAAAGCGGCGGAATTAGCTGATAAAGCCTTGGAAAAAGCTTGGGAGTCATCTCGTCCAGGGGCAGATGAATCAGATATTCTATCCGTAATGCAAGGAGCGATATTTTCAGGAGGAGGAGATTATCCTGGGAATGAATTTATCATAGGATCAGGGCCTGACGCATTATTGTGCCGTTATTTTTCTGGGCGTAGAAAACTTGATCCCATTGACCAACTGACTCTTGAATTTGCAGGAGTCTACAGACATTATCACTCAGCTTTAATGCGCACAATTCCGATCGGCAAACCTAGAAAAGAACACCTTGAGTTGCATGAAATATGTTTAGAGGCGCTTCATGCATGTGAGAGTAAGTTAAAAGCTGGCTATACTGCCGGGGATGTGTTTGAGCAGCATCGATTAGTTGTTGATAAGACAAAATATAAATCTGCGCGACTCAACGCATGCGGATATTCATTAGGCGCGACTTTTGCTCCTACTTGGATGGATTGGCCTATGTTATATGAAAAAAATCCAGTTGTAATTGAAAAGAATTATGTATTCTTTATGCATATGATTTTAATGCACAGCGAAACACAAACAGCAATGAATTTAGGAGAGAGCTATATCGTTTCAGATACTGGTTGCGTGCGTTTAGGAAAATTAAAATTAGATTTAGTTGTTGGATAAATTACGCATTCTACTACCGCTACAGCTACTCTATAAAAAAGTTCAAGTTTATTCCCCAAATCAGATTGATAATTGATTGGAAGAATGGAATATTTATATTTTCTTTTTCATATACGCCCCAAAGATTTAATTTATTTACCCATCCTGTATTTTTCCCATATTTAATTTTGCACCAATTCATTAAACATGTTTTAACTTCCAAAATATTCCTTTTTCCAATTTTTCCAATATTACTTCCTTTAGGCTTATTAAAAACTTGAAGGCTATTTTCATAAGGGGTGTTGACTATAGCAAATCTTTTACCTTTGATTAGACTTTTATGAATCCACCCTTCATTTTCTTCATAATCTATAATTTTTCTCCAATTTTTATATTCATCAATTATTTCAACAGGTATGTTAGCTACTATATACTTAAGTTTAATAGGATAATTTTCACCGGGGCCAACTCTAAGATTTGAATCATCAGATTTTAAAGATACAAACCTAGGAATTTTTAAACCTGTATCTGTTCCTAAATTTTCAGCATATGCAGACGAAGCGTTTATTATAATTAAGCAAAAAATAAACATTTTAAACATTTTTAAAAAATATCACTAATAATAAAATTTTTTTGTAATAAATCATAATCGATATTTATGTTAATATGTGATAATCACGTTTTAATCAAAATAATAAGCTTTTTTTGTAAAGCGCCCGTAGCTCAATTGGATAGAGCGCCAGACTACGGATCTGGAGGTTAGGAGTTCGACTCTTCTCGGGCGCGCCAAGTATACCGTCACATTTGTTAAGAGTGACGGAAAGAAAAATCT
>JAGFWP010000065.1 GCA_017639935.1 Pelagibacteraceae bacterium | reverse complement strand
GTCAGCATTATTCCTCTCTCGACAATATCTGCAGCTAATTCAGCTGGGGTTTGTTCAAGTGCTTTCTTTATTGTATCTATTATTTGAGCAACTGGCTCTGCCAAAGCTTCAGCTATTTGTCTTTGAGAAATGTTTATTTCTTTAGGCAAACCTGTTATTAAATCTCTTCCCTTAACATGCATGGATTCACCTTCTCCATCGTCTGGTGGACACGCTGATCCAATTTCTTTTTTCATTCTCTCAGCAGTGGCTTCACCAATGGCAAGTTTATGTGTTGAACGCATGTACTCTAATATTGCTGAATCAAATTTATCTCCTGCTACTCTAATAGATGTCGATAACACTACTCCCCCGAGCGATAATACTGCAACCTCTGTTGTTCCTCCTCCGATATCTACAATCATTGATCCCGTAGGTTCAGCAACAGGAAGGTTTGCCCCGATTGCTGCTGCAACCGGCTCTTCTATTATAAATACTCTACGTGCGCCAGCGGCATCAGCAGACTCTCTTATTGCTCTTCTTTCAACATTTGTCGCTCCAGAAGGAACGCAAATTACAATTTGTGGATTTGTTAATGATCTTCCTTTATGAACTTTTTTTATAAAGTGCTTTATCATTTGCTCTGCAACTTCAAAATCAGCTATCACACCATCTTTCATAGGCCTGATTGCTTCAATTTTTCCAGGAGTTTTCCCAAGCATTTGTTTTGCCTCATTTCCAACAGCAAGAACTTGTGTGTGTCCTTGATTTTCTATCTTTGCAACAACAGATGGCTCGTTTAACACCACTCCTTCACCTTTTACATATACTAGTGTATTCGCTGTTCCAAGATCAATAGCCATATCTTTTGAAAACATTCCAAATAATTTATCTATAACCATTTGTTCATCCCTCTCCTTTTACGCTTCTCCTATTTCTATTTCTGAAATTTCATTAGACATAGATTTAGATTTTTTAAAAATTAATTTATTTAATGAATTAATGTAAGCTTTTGCAGATGCAACAATAATGTCTGGATCGGAACCTTTTGCCTGAGATGTTAGCCCCCTATCTTCTAGGCGAACAGTTACCTCACCTTGAGCATCCGTTCCTGCTGTAATAGCATGCACTTGGTATAATTTAAGTTTAAAATGAGTTTTTGTTAAACTTTTTATAGCATTAAAAGTCCCATCAACTGGGCCGTTACCAAAAGAAGTCGTGGATTTCTTCTCTCCATCAATCTCTAAAGACACTGTTGCTTCATGTTTTTCAATCGATCCTGCATTTACCAATAAAGATACAAATTTAATATGTTCATTATATGATATAGTTCTATCTCCAGCGAGAGCTATTAGATCTTCATCAAAAACTTCTTTTTTCTTATCTGCCAAATCTTTGAACCGACCAAATAATTCCATTAAAGCGTTGTCACCAAAATCATATCCTAATTCCTTAAGTTTTTCATTAAATGCATGCTTGCCAGAATGTTTACCAAGCACTAGGGAAGATTTTGTTAAGCCGACTGAATCAGGAGTCATAATTTCATAAGTCCCAGTATGTTTCAACATGCCGTCCTGGTGTATGCCTGCTTCATGAGCAAATGCATTTGTCCCTACAATAGCCTTATTTGGTTGCACTGAAAATCCTGTGATGGAAGAGACTAATCTTGATGCTTTAGTGATAAATTCAGTTTTAATTTCTGTGTGAAAAGGTATTAAGTCTTTCTTGACTTTAATCGCCATTACTATTTCTTCAAGAGCTGAATTACCTGCGCGTTCACCCAAGCCATTAATAGTGCATTCCACCTGCCTAGCTCCCTCTTGAACAGCAGCTAAACTATTTGCAACAGCAAGTCCTAAATCATTATGTGTATGTGCAGATAATATAGCTTTATGAATGTTGGGAACATTATTTCTTACAGATTTAAAAATAGATCCAAATTCATTTGGCAAAGTATATCCTACAGTGTCAGGTATATTTATGGTTGTCGCTCCGCAACGAATAGCCAATTCTATGCATTTATATAAAAAATCAATATCTGAGCGGCCAGCATCCTCACAACTCCACTCAACATCTGAGCAGAGATTGCGAGCATAACTAACCGTTTGCTGAATAGCTTCCAGAACTTCAGTTTTATTTTTTTTCAACTTATATTTCATATGAACTGGACTAGTAGCAATAAAGGTATGTATTCTTGAAGATTTCGCATTCTTCACAGCTTCCCACGCGCGATCAATGTCAGCCAATTTTGCTCTAGCTAAACCGGCAATAGTAGAGTTATTAATATTTTTACTTATCTCTAAAACCGCTTCAAAATCACCATTTGAAGCAATTGGAAACCCTGCTTCTATTATATCAACGTTCATTTCTTCAAGAATTTCAGCGATTTGAACTTTCTCTTCAAGATTCATTGTTGCACCTGGGGATTGTTCCCCGTCCCTCAAAGTTGTGTCAAAAATATAAATTTTCTCGGTCATCTTTGATATTTTGTATACCTTCTATCAATTAGTTCTTAGATTTATCAACCATCTTGCCTTCTGCTATCCATGGCATTAATGTTCTTAGTTTTTCACCCACTTTTTCAATGGGATGTTCAGCCTGTTGTTTTCGCATTGTTGCAAACTTCATTTGACCACTCCTGTGTTCATTCATCCATTCCTTAGCAAACTGACCTGATTGAATTTCAGATAAGATTTTTTTCATTTCTTTTTTTGTTTCGTCAGTAATAAGTCGGGGGCCCCTGGTATAATCTCCATATTCAGCAGTATTAGAAATTGAATAACGCATATTCGCCATTCCACCTTCATATAAAAGATCAACTATTAATTTTACTTCATGCAAACATTCAAAATATGCCATTTCAGGAGCGTATCCTGCATCAACTAACGTTTCGTATCCTGCTAGAATTAAATGTGTTAGTCCTCCACATAAAACTGACTGTTCTCCAAAAAGATCAGTTTCACATTCTTCTTGAAAAGTAGTTTCAATAATTCCAGCGCGTCCTCCACCTATTGCAGAAGCATAAGCAATAGCTATTTCAAGAGCATTTCCAGAAGGGTTTTTATCAACAGCAACCAGGCATGGAACTCCAGCTCCTCTTACATATTCAGCACGAACAGTATGCCCGGGACCTTTTGGAGCTATCATAACTACATCAATTTTTTCATTAGGTTTAATTAGATTAAAATGTATATTTAACCCATGGGCAAAGGCGACTGCGGCGCCTTCTTTTAAATTTGTTGCGATTTCATTATTATATATATCAGATTGAAGTTCGTCTGGAGTAAGCATCATAATAATATCTGCCCAACTTGAAGACTCAGCTGGTGTCATAACTTTAAATCCAGCATTTTCTGCTTTTTGCCTTGATGAGGATCCTTCCCTCAGAGCTACGGCAACATTTTCTAAACCAGAATCACGTAGATTCATTGCATGGGCATGGCCTTGACTACCATATCCCACTATTACAATTTTTTTATCTTTAATTAAATTTATATCAGCATCCCTATCGTAATAAACTCTCATCACTCCTCCTCGTTTTTATTCAAAGATGATATAGCAACTGGTCCACTTCTCACAATTTCAATTTCCACGATTTTACTTATGTCTTTAATAAAGGTATCAATTCTCTCAGACGCTCCTGCTATTTCAAATATTGTGGAATTATGTTCATTTTCTATCTTTCTTGCTCTATAAAAATCACATATTTGATAAGCTTGTTTTTTATTTTTTTCATTTATGTGCATATACACAAGTGCAACTTCAGCTTCCACAGAACTTCCTTCATCTCGCAAATTAATTACATTATGGACAGGCACAATTCTCATAAGTTGACTTTGAATTTGTTCTATTACTTCTTTCGTTCCCTGAGTTACAATCGTAATTCGAGACAAATGTTCTTTACTTACTTCTGCAACATTCAAACTATCAATATTATATCCTCTCCCTGAAATCATACCAACAACTCTTGCTAACACTCCTGGCTCATTATCAACTAGTATGGTTAAAATATGCCTCTTAATATCAGAAATAGTAGCTGGTGAATCATAAACTGATTTATCTGAATTATTCATTATACTAAAACCTTTCCTTTTTCTGATGGTGGCTTGTCCTGCTTTTGGTTTTTATTTAATAACATTTCATTATGAGCTGAGCCGCTTTGTATCATAGGAAAACAATTTTCTTCTTTGTCTACCATAATATCTGCAATGACAGTAGTGTCACTTTCGATCATCTCTTTTATTACCTGATCTAATTCGCTTGCTTTTTCAGCTCTTAATCCTTTTGCCTTAAAACTCTCAGCTAATTTTACGAAATCTGGCAAACTATCAGTATAGCTTTCAGAATATCTTCCTCCATGTAGTAATTCCTGCCATTGTCTTACCATACCCATGTATTCATTGTTTAAAATAAATATTTTTACAGGAAGCTTGTGTTGAACAGCTGTGCTCATTTCCTGAATATTCATTAAAATTGAAGCATCGCCTGCAATATCAATAACTAATGTTTTAGGATTTGCTATTTGAGCTCCAATAGCTGCGGGAAAACCGTATCCCATAGTGCCTAAGCCTCCAGATGTAATCAACTTATTTGTCTCTTCAAATTTATAATATTGCGCAGCCCACATTTGATGCTGACCGACATCAGTGGTTATAATTGTTTTTTTATCTTTCGTAAGTTCATATAATCTTTTTATTGCTTGTTGTGGTTTTATCATATCACTAGTTTGATCAAAATCTAAACAGTTAGATTTCTTCCATATTTCAATTTTATTCCACCATTTATTTAGATCGTCTGCATTTGTAGAATATTTCTTACTATTCCAAATATCTATAATTTGAAGCATAATAGTTTCTACATCTCCAACAACTGGAACATCCACTTTTATTGTTTTATTGATGTTGCTAGCATCAATATCTATATGAATTTTTTTTGAATTAGGTGAAAATGCATCAAGCCTGCCTGTTACACGATCATCGAATCGAGCGCCTATATTAATCATTACGTCGCAATCATGCATTGCTAAATTTGCTTCGTACATCCCGTGCATTCCTACCATTCCAAGAGAGTGCTCACTAGAGTATGGAATGACTCCGAGTCCCATTAAAGTCATCGTTGCAGGTGCTCCTGTTATTTTTACAAAATCTCTTACAAGATTTGATGCTCTAGTCCCTGAATTAACACAACCTCCACCAATATAAAAAATAGGCTTTTTAGCTTTAGCAATCAACTTAACTGCTTCTTCAACTCTCTCCTCATTCCCTTTTATTTTAGGATCAAATAAGCGATGTTTTTGAATAGAAATTATACTAGGTTCTAAGTACTTCCCTTTTGCAAACTGAACATCCTTGGGTACGTCCACTAAAACTGGTCCTGGTCTTCCATTGTTAGCTATTACAAAAGCTTCATGAATAACGCTTGAGAGTTTATTTACATCTTTAACTAAATAATTGTGTTTTGTGCATGGTCTTGTTATTCCGGTTGTATCACATTCTTGAAACGCATCACTTCCGATTAGGTGTTGAGGAACTTGACCAGTAATACAGACGATTGGCACGCTATCCATCATTGCATCGGTCAAACCAGTGACCACATTAGTGACTCCTGGTCCAGAAGTTACTAAAACCACGCCTATTTTTCCTGAAGAACGAGCGTAACCTTCAGCTGCATGTATTGCGCCACCTTCCTGACGAACAAGAATATGTCTTATAGAATTTTGCTTAAATAAACTGTCATAAATAGGAAGAACAGCCCCGCCAGGATAACCAAATACAACTTCAACCCCTTGATCTAGAAGGGATTTTAGGATTATTTCAGAACCATTAATTTCTTCAGACATTTCCAGAAACTCATAGGCTGTGGATAAAACAAAATCAATAAATTAGTTAGTTTTTTATGAAAAATTCAACAAATTAGCATCAATTTCACTAGGAAATTGATCAAAGCATTTAAGATTTTCTAAGGATGATGACCTCCACCAGGTTAGTTGTCGCTTAACATAGTTCCTAGTGGCTTGTTGCCCCTTATGAATACATTCCTCTAATGTGGTTTTTCCAGATAAATAATTCGATATTTCTGGAACACCGTGAGCCCTCATAATTGGCAAGGATTTGTCAAAATTTAATGTAAGGAGTTTTTTAACTTCGTCTATGGCACCTCTATCAACCATATTGATAAATCTTTGATTAACCCGATTATAAATTTCTTTTCTGTCTGGAGTAAACAAATATAGTTGATATTCTTGATTTGATAAAAATTTTTTATTTTTATTATCTAACCAAAAAGTAAGTGTCTTATGAGTATACTCGTGGACCTCCCAAATTCTTCTTAAACGGCTGATATCATTTTTTGAAATTTTATTTAAAGATTTCTCATCAATATTCTTAACTTTATCTATGAAATTATTTATTCCAATTTCTAAAAGTAATTTTTCTGACTCTTCTTTAATAGATTCCGGGATAGAGGGAATTTGAACCAAGCCATTTAATAGTTTATCAACATACATTCCTGTTCCTCCAACTATAATTGAATAAATTTTTTTCTTATTATTTTTCTTTATAATATTATTTATATCATTACACCAAGTAGCAACATTGTATCTGATGGAGCCATCAATATAACCATACAAATGATGCGGAATTAATTTTTGATCTTTTTTTGAAGGTCTTGCTGTTAAGATATTCAAATTTAAATATACCTGCATACTGTCAGCATTTATAATCTCACCATTCATTTTTTCTGCAAGCTTAATGGCTAATGCTGACTTTCCAATAGCAGTAGGGCCAACAATGAAAATAAGAGGTTTAATCAAATTATTGATTAAATTTAATTGTTATCCAAAGTGACTTTTCATCTCTAATTATTTTCAGCAAAAGAGAATTCCTTCCTGTTTTGCTAATAGTATCAATTAATTCCAAAAAATTATCTATAGTTGTGAAGAGCTCTCTATTAATTTCTATAATAATATCTCCTGGAATTAATTTTGAATCATCATCAGTTTCTACAACGATTACGCCATTTTTTTCAAAATTAGGAGCTACAGTCAAATTAAGACTATCTACAAAATATGTTTTCTCATTTTTGTTAGTCTTGCTTCTTTTTACAAATGCTTCTTCAGGCAACTCGCCCAACTTAACTTTAACTGTTATAATTTTATTTTTGCGCCAAATTTGAACTGATGCAGTTGAGCCTACATCTGACTCAGCTACTAATCTTGGAAGATCTGTCATTTTAATAATTTCAATATTATTAAATTTTAATATAACATCTCCTTCTTGAAGCCCGGCTACTTTTGATGGTCCATCAGGGCTTAAATTTGAAATAAATGCTCCTTTTTCATTTAGCAAACCTAAACTTTCTGCTATTTCTTTGGAAACTGCTGTGATTTGAACTCCTAACCACCCCCTTATAGTCCTTCCGAATTCCTTCAACTGCTTTGTTATTTTCTTTGCACTGTTGGAAGGAATGGCAAAACCCAGTCCAATACTTCCGCCAGATTGAGAAATAATAGCTGTATTAATTCCAATTACCTCTCCTTTAGTGTTAAATAAAGGCCCTCCAGAATTACCTCTATTAATAGATGCGTCAGTTTGAATAAATTTAACATAAGGGCCATTTCCTATATCTCTTGAAATAGCTGACACGACTCCAGCTGTTACCGTACCGCCAAGACCAAGAGGGTTTCCAATAGCAATTGACCAATCTCCGACTCTAACTTCATCTGAATTGCCCCAATTAACACTACTGATTTTTCTATTGCTAGGATCAAATTTTAATACTGCTAAATCGCCCTTAGGATCCCTTCCTAATAGTTCAGCTTTGTATTCTTCTTGATCAAACATTATAATGGTAATTTCATCTGCACCTTCAATCACATGATTATTAGTTACAACAATACCAGCAGAGTCAATAATAAAACCCGAACCAAGACCATACATAGGTCTTTGTGATGGAGACTTACGTTGTTCTTGATCGAAAAAATCTTTGAAAAACTCATCAAAAGGAGAGCCTTCAGGAAATCGTGGTAATGGTTGTTGATGCTGTTCCTTAATAATTGTTTTTGAAGCTATACTAACTACAGAAGGAATTAATTCTTCCACCAAATCAGCAAAACTTTCAGGCGCTGAATTTGCAAAAAGATTGGAGACAAATAAAAAAAAAATGATAGGTATAAATAATAGAATTCTCATTTTACTTAAATTCATAATATTTAAAAGTGAAGTAAATAAGGCTTACTCCTAGCAAAACCATTATGGTTGAAAATAACTTAACTTTTTCAGTGTTGTAAACGCTAATAATTTGGAGAATATTTTTTATTTTATTAGCAAAAAAGAAATAAACAAGACCTTCAAATAACAATATAAATCCAACACCAAAGAGAATAAACTTTAGCATTATTGATCTAATTCAATTTCTCCAAAAAATTTCTCACACACTTGACCAGGAACAATAACCATAGACATATCAGTATTTCCAAAAGTATCTTTGCAGGCTTGCATTGTTCTTAAAAAAATAAAAAATTCTTCATCCATACTATAAGCATCACCAAGAATTATATTTTTCCGAGCATCACCCTCACCTCTTAAAATAGAAGAAGTTCTTTCAGCTTCAGCGATAATTACAGTTTGTTGTCTATTAGCTGAAGCCTTAATTTCCTTTGATAGTTCTTCACCTTCTGCTCTTAATAAATTTGCTTCTTTTTCTCTTTCTGAGCGCATTCGTTGATAAACATTGTTAGCAACCTGTTCAGTAAGATCTGTTCTGCCAATTCTAACATCCATTATTTTGATTCCAAAGTTTTTTTCATTAATTACAACCTGAGACTCAATGATACTCATGATTGTTTCTCTCTCATCACTGAGTAAGGCTACTAGGGGATATTGAGCGATTACACCTCTAACTGCAGCATTTAGAATTCGGCCAAATCGATCTGAAAAGTTCGTTTCATTTCTAACTGTCTGAAAAAACTTCAAAGGATCGATAATTTTATATCGTGCAAAGGAATCAACAATTATTCTTTTTTGGTCAGATAATATCATCTCTTCAGGTTGCGGATCCAAATTTAACATTCTACGGTCGAAAAAAATGGCATCCTGAATAAATGGAATCTTAAATTTTAAACCTGGTTCATTTATTACTTGCCGAGGTTCGCCAAACTGTAAAACAATTGCTTGCTTCCATTCTTTAACAACAAAGAAAGCGCCAGTAAAAGTAAGAAAACCAATAAATAAAATTAAGATAATAATAAAATTGCGAGCTGAAAATCTCATTAGTTATTACCCTTATTTTTATTTAATTCATTTAAGGGCAAGTAAGGCACAACACCCTGACCTTCTCCAGTGCTGTCTAAAATAATTTTATTTGGACCTTCTAGTACTTCTGTTAGAGTTTCTAAATAAATTCTTTGTCGAGTAACATATTTAGCATCTTTATAACTGTTATAAACATCTATGAAATTTTGAGCAACACCTTCGGCTTGCTTAATAACTTGTTCTTTGTATGCAGTTGCCTCTTGAACGAGTTTTGCAGCATCACCCCGGGCATTTGGTACAATTTTATTCAAATAGGAATTGGCTTCGTTAACCAATTTTTCTTTATCTTGGCGCGCTCTTTGAACTTCGTCAAATGCATCAATTACTAAGGCGGGCGGGTTAACACTTTGAAGCTGGATCGACTGAACTAGTATCCCGCTTTCATACTCATCAAGAATATCTTGTAAATCAGATCTGACAACTTGTTCGACTTCCTGACGACCGCCTGTAAGTAAAAATTCAAGTTCTCTTTGTCCAACTACTTCCCTCATTACACTTTCAGACATATCTTTTACAGTTGTTTCGGGATTACGAAGTTTAAATAAAAACTTACCCGCATCTTTAATTTTGTACAAAACAGTAAAGTGAACATCAACTATGTTTTGATCGCCGGTTAACATTAAACTTTCTTCTAGAACGTTTCTTTCAGAATTAGAACTGGTACTAAAGCCTAAGTCGGAAGCTGATCTATATCCAACATTTATTTTTCTGATATTCTCAACTTTTGGAGTCATCACCTTCCCAATAGGCGTGGGAAAGAAGATATGAAGACCTGGTTCTGTGGTAGTTTGATTCCATTTACCGAATAACAGTTCAACGCCCTGTTCATCTGGTTCAACTCGATAAAAGCCAGTTGCTAACCAAATAAATAATACGACAATTAAAAAAAAGGAAAAATTTCTAGGACTGCCCAATTTGAACCTGCCAAATTTCTCCTTGGCTTTTTTAATTGAATTTTCTAAATCACGATTATTTGATGAGCCTTCCCCCCAAGGATTATTTCCACCAGAGCCCCATGGACCATTATTTTTATTCCAATTCATTCGAAACTATTGATATTGCTATTTTTGGGGTTATTACCATAAAATCATTATTATTTAACATATATTTGAATAAATTAATAAAAATCAAGGATGACAGACAAATTAATTACAAGTATTTATGAAGTTACTAAAAATTTCAAAGATCCTATAACAAATATCAAGTTAGATCAGAACAATAAAAACATTAATATTGTTTGTAAAAATGGAAATGCCAATATAAGCCTTGATATTGATCCAAAATTTCAAAAAAAATATCAAAATCTAATTATTGCGCTTAAAAACTCAATCCAAAACATTGAGAATATTGCGTCAGTTAATGTTGTTTTAACTTCAGAAAAAGATCCAAAAAGAGATCCTGTTAAACAATTCAAAATTAACGCAAAAAATATTATCGCTATTGCAAGTGGGAAGGGAGGCGTTGGCAAAACTACATTTGCAGTTAATTACGTGGTTGCTTTAAAAAAAATTGGGTACAAGGTTGGAATATTGGACGCTGATATTTATGGGCCAAACGTTCCTCGTATGATGGGAATATCCGATAAGCCTCAATTTAACAATAATAACAAACTTATTCCTCTGAAAAAATACGATGTCAAATGCATGTCTATTGGATTTCTGATTAGTGATGATACTCCTACCATTTGGAGAGGACCAATGATTACAAAAGTTTTAGAACAAATGTTTAGTGGTGTTGAATGGGGCGAATTGGATTATTTAATTATTGACCTTCCCCCTGGTACAGGAGATGTTCAATTAACTTTAGCTCAAAATTCTAACTTAAGTGGTTCCATAATTATTTCAACACCGCAAGAAGTTGCTTTAATTGATGTGCGGAAAGGCATTAATATGTTTAACAAAGTTAATATACCAATATTAGGCATCGTAGAAAATATGAGTTATTTTATTTGTGACTCATGTAATCAAATGCATGAGATTTTTTCAAGTGGAAGAGTTAAAAAAGAAGCAGAAAAATTCAAAATAGATTTTTTAGGAAAACTTCCAATAAACAAAAATCTTAGAATTCAATCTGATGAAGGAAGGCCTGTATGTATTGCTGATTCAAATAGTGATATAGCAAATGTTTTTTCTTCTATCGCTCAAGCAGTTCATAAAAAATTAACTAATTAAACATTCATCCTGGCTTTTATCATTGGGTGGGGATCATAATTAATTAATTCAAAATCATTAACTTTATAAGAAAATATGTTTTTAGATGCAAATTGTAACTGAGGCAGATGCCTTGGATCTCTCTTTAGTTGCATATCTATTTGATCAAAATGTTCGTGATAAATATGAAAATCACCTAAAGTATGAATAAATTCATCAACTTTTAAATCACAGTCATTTGCAACTAAATGAACAAGCAGACTATAACTTGCAATATTGAATGGAATCCCCAAAAACATATCACAAGAACGTTGATATAGTTGGCAACTTAGTTTTCCATTAGAAATGAAAAATTGCGAAAAAGAATGGCAAGGAGGTAATGACATTAAATGTAGTTCGGCTGGATTCCATGCAGATAAGATGTGTCTTCTTCCATTAGGATCATTTTTTATACTATCGATTAGATTTTTAATTTGATCTACACCCCTAAAGTCCCTCCATTGGACTCCATATATTCTTCCCACGTCTCCGTTAAATTTTGCCTTCTCTTTCCAATATTCTGATTTAGCATTTTGTGTCCATATGGTTTTTTTATCTATCAGATTTTTTCTATCATCATCATACAAAATTTCCGCTAAACGTCTTTCATCATTCGATCCCTCCAAAAACCATAATAATTCTGATACCACTGACTTCCATGCAAGTTTTTTTGTTGTGAGTGCGGGAAATCCTTTCTTAAGATCAAAGCGCATTTGGTATCCAAACGCCTTACGAACTTTTCCAGCCCTACTATCAACATCAATTCCTTTATCAAAACAATGTTTTAGTGCTTGCAAATATTCTTTCATCTTTTCCAAATCTCAAAATGACATATTTCATCATTTACAATTTTTTCTTCTAGAGTCATTGCTTCTTCAATTTTTTTTAAATTTATTTTTTTATCGCAATCAAATTTTCCGTAAATTCTTGTTAAATAGAACTCTTCAACTAATTCAAATAATTGATCTATGATTTTAGGACCCCCAATTATAAATAGGTCTTGTTTTTCATATTTAGTGTTTATAAGTTTAATTTTTGATACTAAGTCTCCAGATATATATTCATCTGCTCCAGGATATTTTGCCTTATCTTGATTTGTTATCAAAACATTAATCCTACTCTTAAGAGGACTGGGCATAAAAGGATCTATCCAAGTTAATCTTCCCATAATAACAACATTATTTAATGTATATTTTTTAAATCTTTTGAGATCATTTGAATTTTTTGGCCATGGCATACTACCTCTTTTGCTAACTCCTCCATCATCATCAACTGCCATAATTGCTTTAATCATAGTTTGGTTTATAATAGCAACGTTGTTTTTACAACTATAGCAATAAATGCTTTGTGTAATAGGTTAAACGGACCCGGGGGCGGTACCCGGCGCCTCCACCATCAAAATCAAGGGGGCGAAATAGGATTGACGTTAATTTAAAGATAAAGACTTTGCTCGGTATGGTACCGCCGTTATCGGACTAAATTTATAAATGCTAACGATAATAGATTAGCTATCGCTGCCTAGTTTCTAGGCTAGCGCGGTCTGGGGCACCGGGCAACAGAACGCCCCTTATT
>JAGFWP010000064.1 GCA_017639935.1 Pelagibacteraceae bacterium | reverse complement strand
AAAAAGAACTATAAATTCGCCAGCTTTTTTCAAGAAATAATTTAATAATACGATCCGGAGTAGCTCAGTTGGTAGAGCAGGTGACTGTTAATCACTTTGTCGGGGGTTCAAGTCCCTCCTCCGGAGCCGACGAGAAACCCCTTTTTCCGTGAGGGGGTTTCTTTGTTTCTATAACTCCCCTACCTATCCAAATATATTCATTCATATTCAAATATATATACATTTCGGGAACACATTTTTCGAGAACACTTTGAAATTTGCCACATACCTTTTTTTCCCTCAAAATCCTTAATATATTAATACCATGAAACTGCTGAAAATTTTACTGATTTTATCCTTTGCTACAGCTACTGATACTGATGTAGATGGTAATAGAACATTAGCATTCCCAGGCGCAGAAGGGTTTGGTGCATATTCTAAAGGTGGCAGGGGTGGAGATATTTTATTTGTTACAAATCTTAATGATTACAACCCTGAAAATGAAGAACCAATTGCAGGAAGTTTAAGATGGGCATGTGATACCTATGGACCTCGAACAGTCATTTTTAAAGTTTCAGGTTTAATTGAACTCAAAACTTGGCTTACAATTATTAATCCTTATATAACAATTGCTGGTCAAAGCAGTCCTGGTGATGGTATTTGCTTGAAAAACTATGGATTGAGCATCAGAACACATGATGTTATTTTACGTTATCTAAGGTGTAGGCCAGGCGATGAAATGGGAGTTAATATAGAAGGTGGTTTTGAAACTGATGCCATTTCTATTAGCGAATTTAGTCAAAATGTTATTATTGACCATTGTTCAGCTAGCTGGTCAATTGATGAAACTCTATCCATTCATAGTAGACAACCAAAAAATCCGCCTTTAAGTGTTACAGTTCAATGGTGTATCATATCTGAATCATTAAATGATAGTTATCATCCTAAAGGGCCACATGGATATGGTTCATTAATTCGATTTACTGGAAATGCGTCTTTTCATCACAACCTATATGCTCACCATTCTTCAAGAAATCCACATGTAGACACTTATTTAGGTAACATGACTTTAGATTTTAGAAATAATGTGATTTATAATTATGGCCAACCTGGTAATACGATGTTTCACCCGATTAACATGAATTATATTGGGAATTATTTAAAACCAGGTCCAAATACTACCTATTCTGGAACAGCGTTCTATTTACATGCGGAATCTAGTACAGGGGTTTCGTTATTTCAATACATCACCTCTTTTGGAAATAACGTAAGAAAAATTTATCCTGAAGGTAATATTTTAATAGGTAAGGATTATGAATCCCAATGGGATATGTTTTATAAAGTTTATGATAGAAATAAGATGAGTGAGCCATTCGAGGTTGAGATTGTATACACACATCCAGCAGATGAAGCCTACAATCTTGTATTGGAAAATGCAGGAGCTATATTGCCTAAGAGAGATGATATAGATTTAAGAATTGTTAATGATGTTAAAAATGGAACTGGTAAAATTATAGATACACAATCTCAAGTTGGTGGTTGGCCTAATTATAAATCAGCAATAGCTCCAATAGATGATGACAATGATGGATTACCTGATGTGTGGGAAATTAAACATGGGTTGGACTCTGCAAATAATCTCGATAACAATTTAGATAATGATAAAGATGGGTATACAAATATAGAAGAATGGCTAAATGGAACCATTCCTTAGTTACTCAATTCCCAATGTCATCGTCACCCATGCCCTACTCACACCCAGTTGCCTAGATAATTCAGCCCTGGTCCAACCATTTTCCTTCATCAACAGTGAATATCTCATTCGCCGTTCTAGCTTGGTTTCTTTGGAGGGTTTGACCGTAGACGATAAAATAAAGGTATAATCATCTTCGAGGAGTAAGCCTTGTCTATAGCTATAAGCTACTACCTTAAAGGTAAAATAGTTCGCGTTACCGTTGGTTCCGCGGAGCGAGATGATAGAAGAAACGGACATGGATATCCATGTCCGTTTCTTCGTTTTTGTACAAAACACATGAGCAGAAATGAGATTATGACGTCGGTCTGAAAGCATTTTTTTAATGCCCTTATCCCATTAATTACTATAAACGGTTGACCACCATTGTTTCAAAAAAACATTCATCATTTCTTTGCGGTATTTCATGGGCATTAGATCATTATCTACCGTTTTACAATTTTTTCTAGCTTGTTTTAACAAATTTTCAATAGTTAATGAATGTAATGATTCTTCAATAAGAATCGGAGACATGGACATTCCATTTATACAAATCCTGACAATGTCCTTATTATCCACAACTGCAGCTAAAGTAAGTGACGTAAAATCAAGTGTTTTACGTAAACGAAGCTTTTTAAACCACCATGTTTTTGGTTTTTCTGGAATATTAATTTTTTTCAAAATAGCGTCTTTATCGAGATGTTGATGAAATATAATACCATCCGGAGAATATAAATCTTTTAATGGAATTTCTTCTTCCCCTTCCTGGTTATGTACAACAACACTGGCATTTAATGCAATTAAAGCTGGAGCTGTGTCTGATACGTTGCGAGAATAACATTTATTTTTTCCCCCAGTCACTTGACAAATATCACCTACATCCCTCATACAGGACCCTACTGCTTGACGCCATTCCTTTGATTGGTTGTAAAATGTGCACCTATTATTGACCAATATATTGCCGCCAATTGTGGCAGTTTTACGTATAACAGGTGTTGCTACAGAGTTTGCAGCTTGTGCTAATAGCGGGAAATGCAATTGAATATCTTTGGAAAGACTTATTTCCTCTAAAAAAGTAAACGCACTCATTTGTAATGATGCATTTTTTACTAGTATTCTTTCACTTACTTCAATAGCGTTTAAATCAATTATAGTTTCACTATTTTCAAGTCCTTGTTTCCTATAAATCTGTAAATCAGTTCCTCCACTGAAATACATGTAATTCCCTGAATTATTCGCTGCTAATTGAAGAGCCTCTTTAATATTAGAAGGATGATAATAACTACCCATAGATTATTTTAGCTCTTTAATTTTGGTGAATATTTTATCAGGCGTTATGGGTAATTCACACATTCGGACTCCAACTGCATCATAAATGGCATTCCCTATTGAAGGAAGTACAGGATGAATTGGCCCCTCACCGGCCTCCTTGGCACCATAAGGTCCTTCGCCATCATTTGATTCTATAATTGTAACATCCATTTCCGGGGTATCTACACTGTAAGGAATTCTATAATCAAAAAAATTAGCATTCATTA
>JAGFWP010000063.1 GCA_017639935.1 Pelagibacteraceae bacterium | reverse complement strand
GACGTGAAATGAGGTTTATTACAGTAGGTAAATGCGGTCGTGAAGCAATATTGACGGGAGAATATGGCCGTTACTAATTATTGCTGATACATGGCCAAATCACTACCTTATTTTTGAACGTTTAAAATTGTTGTAAATATAAATTTTAATGTTGTAATATACTTGCATGAATGTTAAAAAGATCCAACTGCGAAACGATATTATCACCTACTTGAATGAATTTCCTGCCTCGGAGGTAAAAGAAATAGCGAGTCATGTTGGTGTGTCAAAACAGACACTCTATTACCACATTAAGCTTCTATTAAAAGATGAAAAAATAGAAGTTGTTGACAGAAATATTGTAAATGGAATAGAAAAGCTACTCAAAAAGATAGAGAAGAGGATAAACAAAATATCAAAGTTGATCCTATAGAGGATACAGCCATTACTGAAAAAGAGATGATCGATCAGAATATTATCGAAAAAACATCTATATCATCTCCTATTAAGGTTGATTCGTTAGACAAACCGAATGAAGATAGAGAAAACAGCACTATTTCTGATGATATACCCCTTGAGATAGAAGACCAATCTACGACTACACAAACAAACGAGGATAATCTCCCAACTTCCATTAATCTAAAAAAACAAAAATCATCATCTTTTTTAGTTAAATTGAAAAATATACTCAATAAACCTATAGGAAAGAGCACTAAACAAAAAAAGGTGGATATAAATAAAGAAGATAAGGAACCTATAAAGAGCAGTTTCGGAGAATCATTTCAGACCATTATAGAGAATTTTAAAAGTTTAGGCGTTTTAAATATTGATAGTTACGACACAATGGGTAGTATGACTGCTTTAGTAACCACCGAGAGAAAAGTTATAACATTTAATAACAGGCAGCGATCAAATTTTAACGTTGATATTTCACCGATTGATAGTGAATTAAATAATAAAATTAAACGAAATTCAAGATTAGTGGTCGTCGATGAAAATATAATCGACAATCATGAAATAATTACCACAAAATTAAAAAAGAAGAAAGACCAAGAACGGTTCATTAAGCGCTACATAAACAAAAAGTATAATATTAGTGAAAATGATCTTGTTTACACTTTTGAGAAATTCAACACAGAGAATAAAGATACTTATGAGTTAAATACTTTATTTTCAAAACGGCATTATCTAGAGAACTCTGACCAAGTATTTGAAAATGTTTCAACAAAAGAACGTATTTATATATCAATAGCAGGAATTTTTGCACATTTTAACGATCAAATATCAAAAAGTAAAAGAAACGACATCAATTTATACATCTATATGGGGCAAAAAGGTTGTGAGTTAACCTGGGTTAAGGGACGTCAAATATTACATAACAGAACTGTATTAGTTAGCAATCAAATACTACCAGAAAAATCATACATTAGAGAAATAATTCCAAGAATAGTCAGATCCATAGATGTTACGCTTAATCAACTTCAAGAAGAGAAAATAATCAATGAACATATCAATACGAGTTTTTATTTAACTGGGCCCAATTGTTCTGATGCAATTAAAGATTATTTCAAAGAAGCTTATCAAATCGAAATGGAATATATTAACGTTAAAATTTCAGAAACCACAACGAACGACAGGAAAGAGGGAGACAACACTAGATACAACAAAACCTGTCAAATTCTTTCACAATCATTAAAAAAATGGGGTGGTTATAGTTATGTCTACGACCAGGAAACAAAAAATAATCTAAGAAAAATTGGAATTTTAAACCTGACCAATCTCAGTATGACGATAGTGGCAATGGTTCTTTTAATGTTTAACATTAAAATATTCGAATCATATTTAATATCTGGCCATAATACAAAACTTGCTACCTCGAATTATGATATGACAGAAAAATTGATAAAAAATACCCAACAAAGTATCATAGAAAAATCCGGTCTAAATAATTTAAATCAATTATTAGGTAACATAAGGGTAAGTAAACAGAATAAAAAAGCCGTAATTAAATTATTAAACAGTGAAACGTTTAGAAGTGTCAATATTCATTCATTGAACATGAAGGCGAGTTCTCCGGAACAGTTTGATCAAAAGAAATATACAGTCTCTATAAGTGGTGAATTAGTTGAACTGAGGCCGGAAGCCATTTTAGAGTCTGAGAATATTAGTTCCACCTTAAAAACACTAGAATTTTTAAAAGATTCAAATGTTACTACCTCTAGATATCAAAGTGGTCGATTACCTATTTCAATTAATTTTACAATATGATGAAAATTAATAATCCAAAATTAATTCTTTCTGGGTTTCTTGTTCTGGCGAATGTTTCCTTAATAATCTTTCTATTATTGAATATCATTAATACAAACAAAAACGAAAATTTAATTCAATCCCTTTCTAAGGCAGAAAATGTAAATAAAAAGTATTTTACAAAGTTAAATCAAATTTTTGAAGGGATAAATAAAGGTGATCAAAATAATTTGAATCAATTTTCTGATGATTATGTATTCGATTCATCCATCGAAGCAATAACAAATAGAGAACTATTTCAAAAGCATGGATTTCCAATTGGAGACTATAAGGTTGTTAAGGAATTAGACTCATTTAAAAAAACATCAATTGGTAATCTAGGATACATACAGCTTGGTTATAGTTTATCTGAATTAAAATTTGAGCAAGTATTGAAAATCCTGAATATCATTGATGAAAATGATAGGTACGACTACATCAATGAACTTCGCATTTTAAAGAATAGAGGTAAAAAAGGTGATCTTTCGGTCAGTTTCACGTACACAAATTTTGGTTTGATTTTGGAATAAAATTATGAAAAAGCGTGAAAAAATGTTACTAGGCGTACTAATATTATTTGTCTTGGGTTATTTTTTCAAGACTGGCATTGGATCTCTTAATTCTGAAACAAACATCATTGAACTAAAAGAATACGGTTCAGCTGATCTCCAACAGCTTTTATCCCTTCCTAAGGTTGAAAAGTCGATAAAAATAGAATTAGATGGAGACGATAAAACCAACTTTTTTGATCGGGAGGGTAAAAAGGTACAAATAACATTCAAAGAACCTGTTTTAGACGAAATTATTAATGGCCCCAATGGATATGCGGCTATGGTAAATGGAAATTTTTTATTGGAAGGGGATAAAATTTTTGATTTTGTCGTTCAAAAAATTGAAAAAAATCGTATCATTCTAATGCAGGATGGTAGCAGAAAAATCCTTGAAAGGAAATAGCATGCAATATTTATGTAAACTAACAATCTTAATAGCATTATTGGTATCTCAAATCTTAGGGCAGCAGGTTGGACCTCCTGAATTTACTTCTCAGGACTCTACAAATATGTTAACATGGAAGATTCCAAATATTAAATCTGCTGAGGTAACCGGATATTCAATTGATCCAGCAAAAATAGAAATATCAGTAAAAACAAAAGAAAAGCTTGATCACGTTCGATTCAATGAATATTTCAATACAAACAGTCTTTATCGTGCGAGTTATCTTCCCAAATCTAAAAAAGAAAGTTTAATTACATTATTTTTTAGAAAATATCCCGAATATGTAATTCAATCTTCAGATAGTACTGTTTCTTTTTCCTTTAAGAAAGAGGTGGAAAAGATTGCTGATTTGAAAACAAAAGCAGAATCAATAATTCCTGATACGACAATTAACCTGGTTTTTAACGGCGCCAGTCTTTCGGAAGTTTTGAAAGCACTTTCCTTCAAATATGGCATGAATTTATTAAATAATAGCACCAGCATTGCTCCCATCACTGTTAATGCAAATGGCGTAAATCTTAAAACTATTTTTAATTCCATTTTAGAGACCAACGGACTTACTTGGTACAGCACTGAAAATATTATAATTATTACCGATGCAGAGAATATAATGGGTAGTAAAAGCGGACTTGAAACGGTAGTGGTTCATTTAAATTATATTGAATCTGAAGTTGCAATAACATCATTTTCAGATCAGTTATCTCCACGTGGTACTATGAAACCTCTAGATATCACTGGCGGTAAGGGCGCCGGGGGAACCAATAAACTGATCATCACAGATACAAAAGAGAATATCGATATAATTAATAATTTGATTAACAAAATTGATATTAGACCCAAGCAGATAAATATATCGGTTAAATTTATTGAAACGAGTTTGCAAACAGATGAGAGACTAGGTATTGATTGGACGCAGCGTGCTCAATTAAGTGGCCCTGAAATGCCACCGGATAGTGGGACAGGAGCAATAGGTATAGGTAGTTGGCAGGAATTTGCGATGGCAAAAATGGATCTACCCCTATATCAAGTTATAATCGAGGCGCTTGAAAGTGATAATCAGACTAAATTATTACAAGAGCCACAAGTAACCACTTTCGATAACTTCAAGGCAAATGTGAACATTGGAACCACTCTTCCCGTCTTAGTACCCCAGGGGGAAGGTAGTGTTTTCGGAACCAACCCATATACTTTTGAAAATGTGAGTGTTAATATTCAATTAGATGTAACACCGCGGGTGAATAGCTCTGATGAAATATCATTACAGTTGGATACGCAAGTTTCGGCAATTATTAATTTTGTAGGTCCTGATAAAGACCGACCTGTTGTAAGTACTAGATCTGCAAAAACTAATGTGATGGTAGGAAATGGAGAGACTTTACTGATCGGTGGTTTAATTCTTGAGGATAATACTGACAATTTAGGCAAAGTACCTTTTTTAAGTAACATTCCAATCATAAAAACCTTTTTTACCATGAAGACAAAAGGCCGCCAGCAACG
>JAGFWP010000062.1 GCA_017639935.1 Pelagibacteraceae bacterium | reverse complement strand
TTATTTTTATTTTTCTTTATTTTATTAATTACAGAATTTTTGAAATTATTATCAATGGCTAATTTAACCGCAATTCTTACGTATTCTTTCTTAGTATTTGCAATAGTTTCTTTGATATTTAATACTTTTAAAAAACTATAAGTATGTCTTCCCCTCATAAATGCACTAGGTAAAGTAACTATTGGTTTATTTAAACTTATTGCCTCTAAGGAAGAATTACATCCTGACCAATGAATGCTATCTAAAACTATGTCTGATTGTTCAATGAGTCCAAAAAATTCATTCTGTTCGCATCTTGGATGAAAATAAGAATGTTTTTCGAAAGATATGCCTTTCTTTTGAAAAAATTTAGAAATTCTTTCTTTAAAAGCAGAAGTGATTGAATCATCTCTTCCTTGAAGAAACCAGAAACAACTGTTAGGTAGTTTTTTAAATATTTCTAAATAGATGTGATCATCTTGAGGAAGCAGTTTAAATAAACTTTGGAGATTTATAAAAACAGTTTTATTATATTTATTTAAAACATTTGGTTTTTTAATGTTGTTTAAAACAGCATGGTTATAATCTATCCCTATACCAGGTAAATTAATTAATTTTTCCGAGTAATGTTTTTGAGAACACTTTTTTTCCATTAATTGACTAGAAAAAAAATAATCAATATTTTTTAGACCTGAAGTAACTGGATGCCCCCAGGTATTACATTGAACGGGGGCCAGTCGTAGTGAAGCTAAAATCTGCATCATAGGATTCATACCAATATCTAAATAAAAAAGAACATCCAAACTATCCTCATATATTTGATTAACTAACTGATCAATGTCAGTATTATTTACAAAATAATCAACATGGTTTTTAATTAAATCCGTAATTTGATCAAAACTATTTTCAGTATAATAAATATAAGTTTTAAACTTTTTTTGATCTAGTTTAAGAATCCAATTTTTTCTTGATTTAGACACAGAATGATTTCTAAAAAAGGCAGAAATAAAACCAATTTTAATATATTTTGATGCTCTGTTTTTTTTTCTTCTCTTGTGAAATTGTGGGTAAATATGCTTGGTTAATCTTTCAATCAATTTTGCGTATTTTTTTTGTAATCTTAATACATTTTTTCCTTGATAGTGTAGATGAAAGTTTGTTGTTGATTCTAAAGCTTCAATTACTTGTTCTTTTGAGTAGTTTATATTTTCATCTAATAATTGATTTATTTTGCACATATTTTTTTCAAAGCTCTTCGTATAAAGACAAATTTCTTCAAAGTTTTTATAAATAACAGGAAAAGTATTCACTGATAACCAGTGTGAGCTAAGATTTTTTGGTTCTTTTTGAATTACTTGTTTAAAACATTTAATTGCCTCTTGATGTTTGTTAATTTTGTTGAAAACTATTCCAAGATTAAAGTATGCTTTAAAATAATCAGAATTTATCTGAATTGCTTTTTGATAACAAAATATCGCTTCTCGGTACTTGTATAATGCCTGAAAAACATTTCCCAGGTTGTTGTGCGCCTCTATATAATTGGGGTCCTTTTCAATTACTTTTTGATAGAAAGTTATTGCTTCCTGATACTTGCCTAAAATGCGAAAAGAATTTGCTAAACTATGATACGCAGTTAAAATATTAGGATTAATGTTTATAGCACTTTGATAGGAAACTATTGCTTCTTTATGCCTGCCTAATTCTTGAAAAACATTTCCCAGGTTGTTGTGCGCCTCAGCATAATTTGGATTAATTTCAATTGCTTGTTCTAATAATTTTTTTGCAGTTTGAAATTTTTTGTCTTGCGCTGATAAAGTTCCTAATAAGAAAATCGAAGAAAAGTGTTTTGGTATTGATTTCAATACTTTTTTAAATAAAATTTCTGCTTGATTTAAGTTTCCATTTTGATAATGATGAAACGCTAAATCAAATATTTTTTTCATAGTTAAAATATATTTTTTTATTCTTTATACAATTAATGATATCTTTTATATACTTGAGAATCAAAATTATGAATTATTTTGATTATTAAGGTTTTAAATTAAAAAACCTTAAAATAGATTTAAAAAATGAATAAATTAGATCTTCTAACAATGCTATCAAAGCTTAACATTAGATATAATATTTATGAGCATCCGCCTCTGCACACAGTTAAAGAATCAAAAAAATTAAGAGGTAGAATAGAAGGGATTCATACAAAAAATCTTTTTTTAAAAAATAAAAAAAATAAATTCTTTTTATTTTCATGTCAGGAATCAACCATTGTTGATTTAAAACAACTAAATAAAGAACTCAACTTAGGAAATATCTCATTTGCAAAAGATTTATATTTAAAAAATATATTGGGAGTTAAGCCTGGTTCGGTAACGCCCTTTGGTCTAATTAATGATCAGAATAACGAGATTAAGTTTTTTTTAGATAAAAAAATTTTATATCACAAAAAAGTTAACTTTCACCCCCTTGTTAATACATCAACTATTTCTCTTGATATCAAAGATTTTCTTCTATTTATGAAAAAAAATAACAAACTTGTTAATATTATTAATTTTGATAATTACACAATTGAAAATGAATAAAACAAATACATTGGACAATAAAAATGACTATATATTTGATATTGATGAACATTCTTTTCAACAAAAAATTATAGAGGCATCAATAAATAGAGTTATACTTGTAGATTTTTGGGCTCCATGGTGCGGGCCATGTAAACAATTAAGTCCGATTTTAGAAAATATAATTAATGATTGTGAGGGAAGGGTATATTTGGCAAAAATTAATATTGATGAAAATCAAAAAATAGCTGCACAATTAAGAATACAATCTATCCCCGCCGTATACGCATTTAAAAATAAACAATTAGCTGATGCATTTCAGGGCGTCCTGCCTCAGAAAAAAATTATTGAATTTATTGAAAAAGTATTAGGTGAAAGCATTAAAAAAGACAATTCCGCTTTTTATGATGGGATCAAGGAATTAATTTCTAACAAACAATTAACACAGGCTGAGTCTTTATTAGAGGAGTTTATTAGTGAAAATTCCAAAGATATAATTGCAATTAGCCTGTATTTAAATTGTATGATTGAATCATCAAAATTTCAAGAAACAAATGATTTTATATCGGCCCTTAGTAAAGAAATATTAGACACACATAAAATTAAATCAGTAATCGCAAACCTCCAAATTAAGGAAAATAGTAGTAAGGGGCCTTCACTAAACGAAATTAAAAATATTTATGAGAAAAATCCAAAAAATTTGGATAATGCGTTAATTTTGAGTGAAAAATATTTTGTTAATCAAATGACTAAAAATGCACTTGAGTTACTTTTAGAACTATACAAAAGTCATAAGGATAAGGATAAAATTAAAAAAACTTTGATAAAATATTTCGAAGCTTTGGGTGATAGCAATGAACACACTAAACATTATAGAAAAAAATTTTCTAGCATTATGTTTGTTTAAATTGTGTACAATCCTGTTAATTCGGCTCATATAATTATTGCATCAGATATTTTTTCATTAATAATTTTCTTCGAAATATATAAATCTAATAGTATTACAAAGAATATATATGTTTAAATCAGATAGTCTTAAATCATTTATTATATCTAGGGTATTTGGCCTTATTTCTCTAATAATTGCTATTTTTTTATTTTTGAGTCTTATAAGCTTCAATGAAAGTGATGCTACATTTGGAAATCTTACTTCATCATTAATAACTCTAAACTATTTGGGAACATACGGGGCGCGCATTTCTGGTTTTTTCTTAGCAACTTTGCATTACTCTTCATATTTGATTCCGATTTTTTTTCTCATCATTGGCATAAAATCAATTTTTGGAATTAAATACAAAAATTTTTTTGTTCATATTGTTTCTTTATTAATAGGTGTCTGTATTTTAAATTTGTCACTTGCGCTTGCCAATATTGATGCAGGCTTAATAGGTAAATTTTTTTTTGATTTAACAAAAAATTTTTTCTTAAATTTTCAAAACAATATTTTTTTCAAATGGGCAATGCCTGGTTTCATTTTTTTATTGTCCGTGTTATTTATTTCTTATGGATTAACTTTTAGGGTTGTTTTTGTTTTTTCTCTTAGTAAAAAAATATTAAATCTTGTAAGCTATTTTTTCAAACTATTTAAATTTATTAAAATTCCTATACCTTCATTGCCACAAGAAAAGAGAATGGGAGATAGTTTTGTTGCAAAAAAAATAAAAAAATTAAGGACAGAACCTACAATAGAAAAACAAAATTTTCCAGATGAGGGCAGCCAAGAGATATACAAAAGCTCCCAAATAAAGTTTGATAATAAATATGCATTACCGCCCATAACTTTATTAAAAACAACCAATGAAAAGAAACTTAATTACAAGGAGGCTGAGAAAACAAATATAGAATATTCAAAAAAACTTGAGATAATTTTAAAAGAGTATGGCGTTGAAGGAGATATTAGTAGTTTTAGATCAGGACCTGTAGTCACATTGTTTGAGTTCGTTCCTGCCCCAGGTATAAAAACAAGTAAGGTTGTGGGTTTGTCGGCAGATATTGCAAGGGCGATGTCGTCAGTGTCTACCAGAATATCGTCCCAGCCTGGCAAAAGCACTATTGGTATTGAAATACCAAACATAACAAGACGGGATGTCTTTTTGGGGGACTTAATAAAAGATAGTGATTTTATGGACTCGGGTAAAAAATTAACTCTAGCATTAGGAAAAAACATCTCAGGTGAAAAAAAGTATACAGATCTAGAAAGAATGCCTCATTTGCTAATTGCTGGAACCACAGGATCTGGAAAGTCCGTAGGAATCAATGCTATGATTATGAGTCTTTTATATAAATTTAAACCTAGTGAGTGCAAATTAATATTAATTGATCCAAAGATGCTTGAATTAAGTATCTATGAAAACATTCCTCATCTTTTATCTCCTGTTGTGACAGATCCCCGAAAAGCGGTTTTTGCATTAAAGTGGGTTGTTAGGGAAATGGAAAATCGATATCGTTTAATGACTTCTACAAATGTAAAAAATATTCAATCTTTTAACTATAAAATTAAATCAACCTTAACCAAGGGAAGAAAATTATATCGAGAAGTTCAAACTGGCGTAGACAGTGAAACTAAAAAACCCATTATAGAAAAAAGAGAAATCCCTTTAGAAAAAATGCCGTTAATTGTGGTTGTGGTTGATGAAATGGCAGATTTAATGATGGTTGCGGGAAAAGAAGTTGAAAACCTGATTCAAAGGCTGGCTCAAATGGCAAGAGCTTCTGGCATCCACCTTATCGCAGCCACACAAAGACCAAGTGTTGATGTAATTACGGGAACAATAAAAGCAAATTTTCCAAGCAGGATTAGTTTTAGGGTTGCTAGCAGATTTGATAGCAGGACTATATTGAATGAAATGGGGGCGGAACAATTATTGGGAAGCGGTGATATGTTGTTTTTAGAAAATGGAGCAAATTTAGTACGTTTGCATGGTGGATATATATCTGAGAATGAAATTGAGAGTGTTGTTGAGTATATAAAGTCCCAGTCAGCTAATGGAACACAACTGGATATTACCAATGAATCAATCTCTGATTTAAAAAATGATTTGGGTTTTGATTTGCAGTCAAAAAATACTGATGAGCTTTATTCCAAAGCTGTATCGATCGTTGTTAATCAACAAAAAGTATCTACTAGTTTTATTCAGCGCTATCTGCAAATAGGATATAACAGAGCGGCAAGAATGGTTGAACAAATGGAAGAGGAAGGAATTATATCAGAAGCAAGCCAAGCAGGAAAAAGAAGTGTTCTTAAAAAATAAAAAGATAAATCACTCACATATAATTTTTTTTTTACTAATCTTAACTTGTTTTTTAGCCGAAGCAGATGAGAATGACAAAAACTATAGGTTAAAAATATTAAAATATTTATCCAATAATAAAGAGTTTTCTTCAAGTTTTATTCAATATAGTGATGGTGCTCTTCAAGAAGGTGAATTTTTTTTAAAAAAAAACAGATTGAGAATAGAGTATAGCGCGCCAACACAAATGGTCTTTGTTATAAAAGATAATAAAGCTATGTATTATAATCTTGATTTAAAAGAAGTGGAATATTTCAATCCCAAAAACACTGTGGCAAAAATTTTTTTTGATTTTTTTTATGATAAAAAATTTTTAGAAGATATTAAGTTTAATGATGAAAATAATTCTTTTAATTTTATTAAAAAAATAAAAATCAAAGACGAGATCAATAATATTAAAATTATTTTTGAAAAATCACCAATAAAGCTTAGAAAAATTGAAATTAACAACTCAGAGGGTCTCACGAGTTTTGCCATTGTAAATGCGAACTACAACCCTGCTCTGGATGATAAAATGTTTAGTCTCGCCAACCCCTTATTCAATTAGTCTCAGTAATTACTAAATTATTTTTATCATCAGATCTAATCGAAATATTAGGACTTAATGTTGATAATTTTTTTCTTAAACGATACAAGTGAGTTTCAAGAGATTTGCTTTCAACGGCAGCGCTTAATTTTAAAACCTCACTTTTAATTTGACTTTTTTTAACTAATTTATTCAAAAAAAGTAGTTTAATTATATGTGCCTCTGGTTCTGTTAAATATATGTACTGATTGTTATTCTCAAATAAAAGATTTTGGTTGGTCAAACTGAAGCAACCAAACTTTATGGTCATATTGTTTGTGTGTTTTGAAATTTCTTTTTCAAAATCAATTATGTTTATTGGAAAATAAACAATCTTATTATTGGTTGCTTTTGATATTGATTTTAATGAAGATGGAATTAAAAAAATAAAGTTAGTACGTACGCGTGCTAGTAATTTTTTTAAATCCTTAATTTGTTTTTCATCTTCTTTTTTGTTAACAATAATGATTGTAAGTCCGTTTGTTTTATTGTCAATATCTTCAATCGGTTTTAAAAAAATATTGAATTCATTTATAGCGCTGATAAATCTGCAGATCTCTGATTCTTGGTTGTCATTCATAATTGCTACATCAATTTTCATAATCTATCTGCTTCCGAACAACAAAGTTCCGATTCTTATATGAGTGGCTCCGAGGATTAAGGCTTTTTTATAATCTGCGCTCATACCCATACTTAAGAACTGTAAGTTTTTTTTCTCAGCTAAATTTTTCAGAATGGTAAAATGTTTCGTGGGATCATCATTTATTGGCGGCATGCACATTAATCCAATAATTGACAAGTTTAAATCTTGCTGACAGAAATCTATGAAATCAGACGAAGATGCTAAGTGTACGCCTGTTTTTTGTTTTTCGTTTCCTGTGTTCACTTGAATGAAAAATTTCTTATCTGAATCCCTTACCATACGCTTATTAAATTCAATCGCTAATTTTTCCCTATCCAGTGTTTGAAATATATCAAATATAGATAATGCTGATTTTACCTTGTTTGTCTGTAAAGGGCCCGTTAAGTGCAATTCAATTGAATTGTGCTGTTTCTTTAAATCACTGAATTTTGAAAGCGCTTCTTGAACTTTATTTTCACCAAAGATCCTAACACCGCTATCAATGGCTTCTCTTACGCTTGATATCGGGTGATTTTTTGATATAGCGATAATTTTGGGTGTATTTATTGATTTTCTGCAATTTTTATTTATAAATGATAGAATTTGGTTGTATTGTTGATGTTGAAAGCCCATTTTCTTAATAATATTTTGTTGTAAATTTACAACATTTTTAAAAAAAAATATATTTTTTATCTGAAATTGTCGAGAAAAAAAATTTATTGTATATCTGTCTTTAAGTGAAGAAATATTTTCTTCACTATTAATGAATATTCATTAACTCAAAAGGAGTAATTATGAAAAAGGAACTATTACTAGCAACAGCTCTTGCCTCAACTATGGGCGCTGCTGGCGTTGCGGAAGCTGCTTCGGCAACTTTCTCAGGTCATAACAGAACCGGAGTAAAGGGTACAAACCCTGATTCCTCTGACAGTGATACAGTTGTTGAAAAACAATTGAATAACTTCAATGTTAGCATTTCTGAGACTACTGATGCAGGGGTAACAATTGCTACTGGCTTCACACTAGCTGATGAAGGCGGAGCCGAAGCAGATGCAAGTGGTTTAACATTGACTTTCACTGACGGATCATCACTACAATTAATTGAAGCTGGATCAGCATCAGCGGCACAC
>JAGFWP010000061.1 GCA_017639935.1 Pelagibacteraceae bacterium | reverse complement strand
TATTTAATATTTATTCCTGGAATGGAAGTATGCGAACATCATTACCATAGATAATAATAACGCGTTGTCCATTAGATAAAGGAGTTTCATCGCCTTGAACAAAAGCAGAATCTTTTTCACTATTGTCAATATCAACAACATATTGAAATCCATTATGATTTCCAAGAGTTGCCTGAACTACCGTTCCAGCAGCAGCACCACCAATTACACCAAAAACAACACCAATATCTTGGCATTTTGTTCCAACAACTTCTTCTTCACCGCACACCATTGTTCCTAATAGACCGCCAATCATTCCGCCAGCAGTGGCGCCCACCCAATTACTCTCACCCTTGATTTTAACGGGTAGGGAAGTTTTGATTATCCCATATTCAACTGTAGTTACTTTTTGTGTATCAGATGTTTTAACGTTTGTCGGAGATGTGGAAGTGCAAGAATAAAATAGTAGAATTATAAAGATGATTGAAAAAATATTTTTTATCATAATAAATTCCATTTATATTTCATTTTTTTAAAAATCAATAAATAGTTATTAATAATAATGTGACATAATCTTGTTAAAAATAAGATTGTGTAAAATTTATAATATATTTTTTATCACACTATTGACATTTCTTTAACGAATTTTGAACATTCTTTCTTATTAAAAACTTTTTTATGTAGGAAAGGAATTTATATGTCACTACCAAAAATTAAAAATAATTATCAAAATAAGGTTGAATCAAAATTTATAGAACCAAAAGTACAAAATATTATTAAACACAATTTAGAATCTCTTAAAGAAGTTGATGATTCTAAACATAATTTAATGATAGTGGAGTGAGTTACAATCAACGGTAATATTAAGTCGGATAATGAAGTAATTTTTCAAGGTAGTGTAGAAGAAATATTCAATGTAACTCCATTACTATTGACAAATCCGGTGATTTAAAAGGAAAGATTAAAGCTGAAAATATGACTGTTAAGTGAAAGGTAGAGGGAGAAATTAATATAAACAATCTTCTTGAAATAAAATCAAAAGGAAATGCTAGCGGTAAAATATTTTATGGCGGGATTCAAATTGATGAAGAGGGTAAATTGGCGGGAGAAATTAATTTCAAAGATTCAAACAATAAACAAGAGGAATTTAAGGACTTGAAATCTTTATGACTCTAGATTTGATAATTCTTTGTTTAGTAAGAATATCTATGGTCTTATTCGAATTAAGATAAAACTATATTGTTAAGAAAATCTTTGATTGATTAATTTTATGATCTAGATCAAAAAAGTACAAAATTACTGTGATAGTATTGATTAAAAATAAATTTAAGGAGTAATTAGTGACTACTTGGCAAATAGATTTAAAAATTAGACCTATGCTGCATCAAATTCTAGAAAGACTAGGTGAAGAAGCAACACCTGAAATTATAAAAGCTCTGGCACAAGTCGAAATGGCTATGGACAATTTAAAATCTGTAATTGAAAGTTCACAACAAAAATCAAAAGGAAGTAAAAAGACTAATATTCACTGGGGTAATCAATCTTAATATTAATCTTTTTATTAAATTTTGTTTGCGAACATATTGATTAAAGGATATGAGTACAAGCACAACTCATAGCTTCACAAAAAAATATGAGAGAAAGGAGACACTATGTTTAACCCATTTAATTTTCCAACTCCCCCCCTTGAATTTAAATTTCCAACCTACAAGGAATGGAAGGAAGGAATGGAAAAAATAATGAAGGAACAACCAGATTTGTACAAGAAATACAATGAGCAGGTACAGCAGTTTTGTCAAGACTGGTTTGAAGATGTTAAAAACAAAGATAGTTAAAATCTTTTCACTTTAAATATTTTAAGAGATTAATTAGTGAATAGTGCTTGGGATATTCTTCGTTGATAATGAATTAAATAGTTAATAATAAAGTAAAATAAAAATAATTAACTACCAATTAAAGTAAGCTTTAACATTCGTTGCATCGAAGCAATACGATGCTCAAACAGAAAGACCCCTTGCCAAACTCCAAGTTCCATTTGGTTATCTTTGACTGGCACAATTAAAGATGTTTGAGTTAATACACTCTTAATATGAGCGGGCATGTCATCCTTACCCTCTACATTGTGTTTATATAATGAAGGATTTTCTGGAACAAGTTTTGTGAAATAATCCATAATATCCCTCATAACATCTTCACTGGCATTTTCTTGAATGCAAAGCGAGGCTGAAGTATGTTTGATGAAAATATTTAACTGACCGCTATTAATTTGTTCTTTAATTAACCAAGAATTGATATTCTTAGTTATTTCATACATTGCCTGACCTGAAGTTTTTATTATTATTTCCCCCTGTTTGTATTTAATGTGATTACTCATTTTTTTTGCTATCTATGAATTAACACATATGTGGTAATGTTAGCTAGATGAAAAGAAAAGAGTATCTGAAAGTAGTGTTAATACTGCCTGGAAATGTCCTTATAACCATTCCTTTCTTAATTTTTTTGTTTTCCCGAAACTCTTATTCCTTTTACTTAGTTGCTTTTGATAACTTTCTTTTTTATGTAGCTATGTTTTTTTTGGCTTTAGGCCTGTTCTTAGCTATTTGGTCAGTGAGAACTTTTTATACCAAAGGAGGAGATGGCACGCCTGGTCCTTGGCGACCCGTAAGCAATTTAATAATTAGCGGCCCATACCGCTATGTTCGTAATCCAATGATACTTGGAGTTGTAAATTTACTTTTGTTTGAAACAGCTCTTTTTTCCTCCATATCCTTTCTGTTATGGGCGATAGTGTTTTTTGTTGGTAATATAATTTATTTTATATTTTTTGAAGAAAAGGAACTCATCAAACGTTTTGGGGAGGATTATGAAGAGTATAAAAATGAAGTTCCAATGCTTTTTCCAAAATTTTCTCCCTATAACAAAGGATAACTTTGTTAAATTATCGACAATGAATGGGCGCTTTACCATTTTTTATTCTTTAACTTTTCTTTTAGTTGCTGGTAGTATTAATCAATAATAAAGTTAAGAGGAAATAATGAAATATATATTACTTGGATCAATTGATTCTAAATGGTTAAATAAGCAATCTGAGCGGTACACTAAATCAAATAATAAATTGAAACAGTTGGGAATAAAATTGGAAAATGTATACTACACGCAAGGTCAATATGACTTTGTCGACGTAATTACTGCCCCTGGAGCAGAATCAGTATTAGCATTTTCAATTTGGTACGCAAATAAAGGCTATGGACGAATTCAAACACTTCCCGCATTTGGCGATAAAACTATGAAAAAAGCGCAAAGCAAATAAATATCTTTTAAAAATCAATAATTTTATTACTTGCTTGTAGATGTAGTTCTTTTTCCTCATAGGGATATTTATTTATGATTTTTTCATCTATTTCTAAACCCAAACCTGGTTCTTTTGATGGAATAACAAAACCATCTTTCCATTGAATTGGTTTTTTTAAAATTTCAGCATAAAAGCCGTCTAATTTGTATATGCATTCTAAAATTAAAAAATTAGGGACACAGGTTGCAATTTGAATATTGGCAGCGGCTACAATCGGTCCACAATATAAATGAGGTGCAATTTGAATACCATTTGCTTCTGCGATAGCAGAAATTTTTTTTGCTTCTAAAATTCCCCCAACTCTTCCCAGATTAAACTGAATAATGGAAGCAGCTTTTTTTTCTATAACTTTTGAAAATTCATACTTCGTGCTCAGTCTTTCGCCGGTAGCAATAGGAATTGATGTTTTTAATGCAACAAGGGCCATTGCATCTATATTGTCAGGTGGCACAGGCTCTTCAAACCACAATGGATCATATGGTTCAATCTTCTTTGCCAAACGTACTGCACTTGATGAAGTCATTTGACCATGAGTGCCAAATAAAATATCGCATTTATATCCTACAGCCTTTCTTATCTTAGATACGAATTGTTCTGATAGGGATAATGCGGATAATGACAATTGTCTTGGATCATATATTGTGTAAGGCCCAACAGGATCAAACTTTACAGCTGTGAAACCCTCTTCAGCGTATTCCAAAGCTCTCTCTGCAGCTAAGTCAGGATCTTTATAAACATTTTTTTTATCTGTATTCCTGGGGTAGAGATATGTGTAAGATCTTAATTTCTCTCTGACTTGACCTCCCAATAATTCATAAACAGGTTTATTTAAATCTTTTCCAATTATGTCCCAACAAGCTATTTCTAAGCCTGATAAGATTCCCATCAAAGAAATATCAGGTCGCTGATTGTATCCCGTAGAATAAACATTACGAAAAAGATTTTCAATTTTATAGGGATCGCTTCCTATGACAAAGCGTTCCGATACATCTTGTATCATTTTTTTAACAACCCTTGGATGAAATGGCGGTGCGTAACATTCTCCCCAACCAATAATGTTATTCGATGTAACTTTAATCAGAATAAAATATCTCCCTCCATAGTGAGGAGGGGGATTACCTACTATAAAAGTTTCAACTTTTTTAATTTTCATGAATTATTTCCACAAGGTTTTTAACAAATTTTTCAATTCAGATTCTGTTGGTTTATAAAAAGTATTATCACGCATGCATTTATTATCTTCAAGATAATAGATTTTCATAAATTCATCAAAATTAATTTTATTTTCAATTGTATTAAAATTTATTTTAAAATTATTCAACCAATTCTGAATTTCTTGCGCCAATGAATCCATTGTTGAATCTTTAAATAAACCTTTAAATCGTGATAATAAATCTTGATTGTATTTGAGAGTTGGCTCAATTGTATGAAGTAGACCATAAGCTATGGCAATACCGTGAGGTACCTTAGTCATTGAACCAAGAGTGTGGGCAATGCAATGACATATTCCACAACCTGTATAATGGATGGCCTTTCCTGCAATGCCTGAAGCTAAGAGCATAATGCTCCTTTCTTCAATATTTATTTTATTTTCAATCAATTTTGGCAAAGAAAACCAAATTGATTTTATGCCTGAATTGCACAATTCAAGGTTTTGTGAATTAAATTTTACAGATATTAAAGATTCAAGCAAATGACTCAAAGCATCAACTCCACAAGCTATAGTAATATTATTAGGCAGTTCTAAAGTTAGTGAAGGTGAATATAAAACATAATCAAAATATGTTAATTCATCCCACAACCAAGTCTTAACATTTGTTTCGGTTTTATAAACAGAGGTTTTTGTAAACTCTGAACCAGTACCAGCAGTTGTGGGTATTGCTAAAGTTCTTAATATTTTCTTTGTATATTGCTTTTTGGAACCAGCAAAATTATCAACCTTTTCAAAAGCATTTTCATAAACGGAAGATGCCTTGACAACATCAAGTATTGAACCCCCCCCCAATGCTATAACTAAATCATACTTACCGTTAATTATTTCTTTTGTTGTAGATTCAATCATTTCATAATTAGGTTCAGTTGAATCTAATATGATAAATTTACTGTTTAATTTTTTTTTTAAAAAATTTATTAATTTCTCTATTGATGAAACTTTTGTAAGTTTATTATCAGTAACAGTTATAATATTGTGGAAATTTAAATACTCAATTTTATCATCTTTAATGATATTATCTGATATATGGAAATTTTTTGCATATTTTCTCAATAATAATTCGAGATTATTCATTTTTTATTTATACATTTTCTGTAAAAATATTTATATAAAAACGAGTAATCTGATATAAAACTATAATTATTATATAAAAAAATTAATTAATTAAAGGAGACTAAATATGGCTAAGGGAAAAAATCCAAGAAAAGAAAAGAAGAAACCAAAAAGCAAGAAATCTAAAAAATCCAAATCCAAAAATAAATAATTATTTTATACTTACTTCATAAAGAAATTATAAAACTAGTAATGTAGAAAAATAATATGAATAAACTGGATTAAATAATAACAACTACTTGTGCAACCTAAACACAAGTCCTTCTTTTTTTCGTATTATAAGTTGCTCTTTTTTTTGTTTTAGGTTTATTTTTTTTAACTCTACGTTTAAATCGTAAACATCTTTATCCCAGGCCTTGAGAAATTTGGATAAATTTTTTCCCTTTACTTTATCTTTCACCATTATTAATCACCGAATTCAACCTGACAATTTATTCAATTGATGGCAAGCATTTATTTATAAATGAGTATTTTTTCGGTGCATAATTTTGAAAATAAAAAAAATCCTTTATTTTCAATCCTTTTTTTCGAATTTTTTTTTAGCAATTCATTCTTTATGACTAAACATTCCTGACAGTTAATGGTAGGATATTTATGATGAAAAAACCTATCAATTCATCACGCTGCATTACTATTGTTGGACCAAGTCAAAGTGGAAAAACCTCTTTGTTAGAGAGTATCTTGCATATATGCAAACAAATTCCAAACAAAGGTCAAGTAAGTGATGATAACACTTTATCCGATCACTTGCCAGAAGAACATAATTTAAAAATGAGCATATCAATGGGAATTTCAAAAGCTCAATTCATGGACGAAGATTTCACATTTATTGATTGTCCTGGTTCAAGCGAGTTTATTAATGAATTTTTACAAGCAATAAGAATTTCTGATTTAAGTGTTGTTGTCATAGAACCGATAAAAGAAAAAATTTTATCCCTTGTTCCTTATTTTTTCTATTTAAATAAAATGAATGTACCTCATATTTTATTTATTAACAAAGTTGACAATTTAAATTTTGATATCAAGGAATTATTAGGAACGATTCAAGAATATTCTTCCAATCCTTTAGTGATCAGACAAATACCTATAAGGGAAGGAGATAAAATTATCGGAGCTGCTGATGTTATTCATGAAAGAGCCTACACATATACAAAAGACAAACCTTCTCAAATAGTTAAAATACCAGATCAACTTTCATCTACACGAGATGAAATTCGTGAAAAAGTGCTTGAAACTCTAGCTGATTTTGATGACGCTTTAATGGAAAAAATTTTAGAAGACGTCCCAACTTCAACTGAAGAAATCTATGAACATTTAAAAAAGGATATAGCTTCCAACAATATTGTTGAAGTTCTAACTGGTTCAGCTGAAAATGAAACAGGCATTCGTCGTTTGTTGAAAACAATTAGACATGATTGTCCTGATCATGAAAAAACAGTTGAGAGAAATGGGCTCAAAATTAATAAAGATTCTGCTTGTGTGCAAGTTTTCAAAACAAATTTTATTCCTCATCGAGGCAAACAAAGCATTGTCCGGGTATGGTCCGGAGAATTGCAAGAAGGAGCCACCTTACAAGACAGTATACGTTTGCAAAATTTATTTTCTCTTAAGGGGAAAGAATTTGTAAAAATTGCAAAAGCTAAAGGAGGAGATGTAATTGGCTTATCCCGCATAGAATCAATTAAAACAGGTGATTTGATATCTGACGGAAATAAGAAAATTGATAAAGATGGTGATATACCAATTCCACCTCAACCTATATATTCAAAAGCCATTCGCACCATAAAAAGAGAAGATGACGTTAAATTATCAGAATCATTAAAAGAAATTATAGAAACTGACTCATCTTATTCCATTGAACGTAATGCAGTTACTCAGCAACTATTAATATGGGGGCAGGGAGAAATTCACTTGCGTATAGCATTAAACAAATTAAAAAATAATTATAACATTGAAACAAAAGTAGAAAAAATAAACTTTGCTTTTAGTGAAACTATTCAAGGGAGTGTCTCAGACCATATTACTACTCATAAAAAACAATCTGGTGGAGCAGGACAATATGCCAGAGTTGTTGTGGATGTAAAGCCATTACCCAGAGGTGA
>JAGFWP010000060.1 GCA_017639935.1 Pelagibacteraceae bacterium | reverse complement strand
CAATGTAAGTTGGTATAGTTTTCTCACTTTTTTCAATATTTGATAATATTTCCAATCTCTTGTCAGGGACAGAAACTCTCCCAATATTCGGTTCAATTGTGGCAAATAGATAGTTTGCAGCTTCAGCCTTGTCTGATTCCGTTAATGCATTGAAAAGAGTTGATTTACCGACATTTGGCAATCCTACTATGCCGCATTTGAAGCCCATACTTAATTTTTCTTAATCTGCAATGACAATCTGGTTAACAATAGTTCTTTGTCATCAAAAATTAAAGAAAATGATTCAGTTAATAATTCAATAATTTTTTCAATAATCTTTCTATCGACTTTATTAAATTTTTTTAAAACGTATGAAGAAACTAAATCCTTAGAGCCTGGATGACCTATGCCAATACGCAACCTTTTGTAATTTTTTCCAATTGCCTGATCAATGCTGGAAAGGCCATTGTGTCCCCCATTGCCTCCTCCAATTTTAATCTTAACCTTACCCACAACTAAATCAAGATCATCATGGATAATAAGTATTTTTGACTTAGGTATTTTAAAATAATTTACAATTTCTCCAATTGGCGAGCCTGAAACATTCATATATGTCTGAGGTTTGCAAAAAAGGCAGTTAATTTTTTTGATTGAACCCTTATAAGTTTCTTTTGTTTTGTCTTTTTTATGTAATTTAAAGTTATTTTTCTTAATGATTGAATCAACAAGATCAAAACCAACATTATGACGAGTATTCTGATATTTTTTTCCTGGATTTCCCAATCCGCAAATCAACCACATTATCTAATAATTATAATATTTGAATCGAAAATTGTCTCTTTATTTAGACTTTTTTTCGGAAGGTTCTTCTTTTTTATCTTTATCTTGTGATTTTTCTTCCTTACCTTCTCCTTCTGCCCCTTCAACTCCTTCTGCTCCTTCAACTCCTTCCGCTCCTTCTTCCCCTTCAACTCCTTCTTCTTCCGGTTTTTCTTCTTCAACCTCAATAGTTGGAGGAACTAATGTTGAAACTACAAAGTCTCTATCGGTAATTGTGGGGTTCACTCCTTCAGGAAGTTCTATATTGCTAATTTTAATGGAATCACCAATTTCACTTTCTATAAGATCATATTGTAATTTTTCCGGGATGTTGTTAGCATTGCATGATAACTCAACAGAACGTCTAACTAAATTTAACACCCCGCCTTGTTTTAGACCAGGGCACACTTCTTCATTCAAATATTCAACAGGCACTTCCACTGTAACTTTAGTGTCATCTTGCACGCGTAAAAAATCAAAATGAATTAGTTTGTCCGTAACAGGATGATACTGAAGTGCTTTTGGCAGAACTTTTTCAGATTTTCCATCTACATCTATGATAATAATTTTTGAGTAAAAACCACCAGCATGCATTAGTTTATCGAGCACTTTGTTTTCAAAGGCAATACTTAATGCCTTTGACTCTTTTCCATAGACAACACCTGGTACCATTCCTTTGCTTAATAGGAATTTAGTTGAACCACTCTCTTTAGACCTAATAACTGCTTTATAATTTTCCATATTTAATTTAGTTATTTAATCAAACAGAGCTGAGACAGATGAATTACTGTTAATCCGTTTAATCGCCTCTCCCATTAAAGGAGCTATACTAATATGTCTAATATTTTTTGTGTTTTTTACTTTTTCCGATGCTTGAATGCTGTCCGTAAGAACTAATTCTTTGATGTCAGAATTCTTTATTTTTTCAACTGCGTCTTTGGATAAAACGCCATGCACGACGTAAGAATATATCTCTTTCGCCCCGTTTTTCATTAAAGCTGTGGCTGCATTACAAAGAGTTCCCGCAGAATCCGCTATATCATCGAGCAAGATACAAGTTTTATTATCAATTTCGCCAATAATATTCATTACTTCTGACTCACCAGCTTTTTCTCTTCTTTTGTCAATAATAACAAGAGATGCATTTATTCTTTTTGCAAAGGCTCGTGCTCTTACAACACCTCCTACATCTGGCGATACAATAGCAAGAGTATTTTTTTCAAAGGATATTTTTTCCATATCTTGAATCATTTCATTTACAGAGAATAAATTATCAAGAGGAATGTCAAAAAAACCCTGTATTTGTCCAGCGTGCAGGTCTGTTGTTATGACTCTATTAGCGCCGGAAGATGTTATCAGGTTTGCGACTAATTTTGCCGAAATTGATGTTCTGCCCTCATCTTTTCTGTCTTGGCGACCATAACCAAAATAGGGAATCACAGCTGTAATTGTTCGTGCAGAAGCACGTCTCGCAGCATCAATAGTTATTAGCAATTCCATTAAATGGTCATTTACTGGAGGTGAAGTGGATTGAATAATGTAAACATCCTCTCCTCTGATATTTTCATTAATTTTTATAAAGATTTCACCATCAGCAAAATTTCGTATTGTTGCATCTGCCAATTTAACACCGATATAAGAGGAAATCGCCTCTGCAAGCTCTTTATTACTATTGCAAGCGAGAATTTTCATTTTTTATTTACTAGATCATTACAGAAGAAATTTAATAGATCAAGTTTAAAAAATTCTAGGGGACGTCTCTAAAACCAATCAAATTGATTAACCTGCCAGTTGGCAATGAACACAAATGGGAAGATCTTCGATGACTAAAAAATAGATGCTCATTTGAATAAGTATCAATATCAACATTTGATATTTTATGAACAGAGCAACTTCGCAATTGGTGATTTATAAGCCCCCTCATATCAAAATGAGGTTTCTGTTGATTTGATTTTATTGTAAAAAAATTTTCATAATGCAAGTCTTGAGTTATAAAAACATCTTTAAATTTTTCTTCAACTTCAAAATTTTCTTTACTTAAACAAGGTCCAATTATCGCAATCAATTCTTGGCTTGTAATTTTTGCAAATATATTTACAGCAATTTTAACTATATTATTTAAGCATCCTTTCCAACCAATATGCAAACAGCAAACAAAAGAACAATCCAAGTCGAATATGAAAATCGGGGCACAGTCAGCAGTCATTATTGCCAGTGCAATATTCTTATTTTTTGTAATACTTCCATCTGCAACAATTTTTTCATTGAAATTTTTTTGATCAATAATTTCAACTTTATTAGAATGAATTTGCCTTATTAATTTTATTTTACTGTCTTCCAAACCAAGTTTTTTTTTAGCTGTGTTAATATTTGCTGTAACTAATTTTCTATTATCTCCAGAACTGTAACTACAATTGAGAGAATCATAATTACCTTTTGAACAACCGCCTTCTTTAGAAAAAAAACCATAAGTTATTCTTTTGGTTTTGATGTCTTCCGCAACAAAATAATTATTTTTGTATCTCAATTAGTTGTACCATTGCTTGATAATATTAAAAATTTAAAAAAAGATCCCATTTGCTTTTCATTAACCAATCTATCACAGTCATCTTCAATAGTTTTTTTTTGTTCAATCGTGCAATTTTTTGTAATTTTATTTTTACGCTCAAGAATTCCATTAGCCAATAAAAATTCTTTTTGATTACAAAAGACATCTACATTAAAGTTATAATTTTTTGCAATATCTACAAGTGTATTAAAATCAACCAATGATGTAATATCCTGTTTGCCCACATTATCGAGTAAATTTGATGGTCGATGATTAAAAACTGATTGAAGTGTAAATTTTTTTAGAAATTCACTATAGCCATAATCAATAATTATAATCGAACCAGAAGACTTAGAAACGAAATCACAAATTTTTCTGAAAAAATTTTCTCTATGTTCGGATAATTCTACAATATTATTCTTTTTATATTTTGCTAATTTATTTAATATTTTATCATTATTCACCAGTGAATGTTGGTAAAAAAAAAATTTTGTTTTTTTGTTAAAATTAACATTTTTTTCATACCAGTTATTATCCTCTTTTATAAATTGTCTAATTGGTAAACAATCAAAGAATTCATTCGCATAAATTATTGAAGGTCTTTGATCAATATTTATAAAATCATCATGCCACTTAATATTAATATTATCAAACTTGCTTAGTTGTAAGTTTTGTTTTTGTTTATTAACAAGGTATATATTTTTTTCAATAAGATGAATATTTAATAAATTATGAAAATTGACCAAAGGTTTGGTAATACGCAATATATCAATCAATAATGTTCCATTACCTGGTCCAAGCTCAATTAAGTTAAACTTTTCTTTATATTTATCATGCCATAGAGAGTGAATATATAGACCTAAAATTTCACCAAACAGCTGTGAAATTTCAGGAGAAGTTATAAAATCCCCTGACCTTCCCAAAGGGTTTGATGTTTCATAATATCCTTCATTATCAAATAGACAAATATCAATAAATTTTTCTAATGAAATACCACATTTTCTTTTTTGAATTTCATCGATGATTTTATTTTTAATCATTTAGAATGCGTTTTTAAATAAATTCCCACACCTATTATTACCAAAGGGACACTTAATAATTGTCCCATAGTAATTGAATTAAATATCAATCCGATATGCGCATCGGGCTCCCTGAGAAACTCTATTAAAAAACGAAATATTCCATACAAAATAAGAAACAAACTAGTTATAAAACCAAAGTTATTTTGACTATAATTTTTTTTATTACAGAACATCAAAATAATAAATAACACAACCCCCTCAAAAAAAGCTTCATATAATTGAGACGGGTGTCTCGGAGCTTGATCTATGCTTGGATAGATCATTGCAAGGGGAAAATCAGTAACTCTTCCATAAAGTTCAACATTGATAAAATTGGCTAATCTTCCAAAAAATAGTCCTACTGGAGCTACACTTGATACAAGATCTGAGAGTTGGAAGAAATCAATTGAATATTTTTTACTGAAAAGAAAAATTGAAATTATTATGCCAATCAAACCTCCGTGAAATGACATGCCCCCTTTCCAAATGAATATAATATTAATTGGATCTGTAAGAATAGTTGCTGTTTGGTAAAATAAAACATAACCAATTCTTCCACCCAAAATTACCCCAATTACCGACCAGATAAAAAAATCATCAATTTGTTTATTTTTTATTCTTTTTTTATGGCCTCGATTAATTTGTTTTATTAAAAAAATTCCTAGAAGAAAACCTAAAACATAAGCAATGCCGTACCATCGTATTTGAATAACACCGAAAGAAACAATGACAGGATCGATAGAAGGATGTATTAAAAGCATTATATTTAATTAAACTAATTTTATAGATATGGTTAATAAAACAAAAATTCTATCAGATCTATCTAAGATGGCTGTTGATGCGGCGAGTACTTTCTCAGGTATAAAGAAAGAAGTGAATACAATTGTTCGTTTAAGAATAGATAAAGCTATTAATAAAATGAAACTTGTTAAGAGAGATGAATTTGAAGTATTAAAAAAAATGGTGCAGAAATTAGTTATTGAAAAGGATAAACTTAAAAAAACTAATAAAAAATCAACAAGGCCTACTAGAAAAAAAAAGAAAAATAGAAAAAAAAGAAAAATAGACTAAAAATACCAACCTTATTCACAAATTTTTCTAATAATTTAATAATACTGTTGCAAAACCTCGATTTTTTTTTGTAGAACTATATTTAGTATATAAATTTTTTTTTATACTAGATGATGTATGAAGATGGAAAATTTCTATCAAAACCCTATTGATGTAGTTGAAGATGTAGTTCATTCTAAAAAATGGACTTTTAGTAGAGCTGATGACCATGAATTGGTTGCTGAAATTGCTTCTCATTGGTGTGTGTATAGACTTTACTTTTCTTGGTCTGAACAGATTAAAGCAATTAATTTTACTGTTACATTTGATATCAAATTTCCTGAATCAAAGTCTAAATTGGCATATGAACTTCTTGCCCATATAAATGAAAAATTATGGATTGGACATTTTGATATTACTTCCAAAAACGGCATTCCTGCTTATCGTCATACAGTCCTCAAACCTTATGGAAATGAAATTCTTTATAAACAACTTGAGGATTTAGTAGATATTGCGATTTATGAGTGCGAGAAGTATTACCCAGCTTTCCATATTATCTTGTATGAAGATAGCAAGCCCCAGGAAGCATTGAAATTATGTGAAATTGATACTTTAGGCAGGGCCTAAATTCTTTACATTTTTGAGTTATATTTTATTCATCAATTATGAATAAAATATTATTGATTGGATGTGGGCACATGGGATCCGCTCTTTTAAACGCCTGGCATAATCAAACATCAAATTACTTTAGTGTAGTAGATCCAAATAAACATATGATTTTAAGAAGAGCTTATAAGCGGAGAGTGTCAATTTTTCAATCAATTGACAAAATACAAAATACACAACAATTTAATATTATTATTTTTGCTATAAAACCTCAAATTGCCACAAAGGTAATGAGAAAGTTCATTGGATTAAAATATAATAAAAAAGTTTTATTTGTTAGTGTTGTTGCAGGAAAAAAAATATCTTTCTTTAATAATTTTTTACCACACAACAATCAATTTGTACGTGTTATGCCTAATATGCCTTCCGTGGTTGAAGAAGGGGTATCTTGTTTAGTTACTAATAAAAAAACTTCTAAACAAAATATAAATATACTTACTGATTTATTTGGTAAAATTGGAAAAATTTATTGGTTAAGTGCCGAAAAGGAATTAGACAAAGTCACCGCTATCTCTGGTAGTGGTCCTGGGTATTATTTTTTATTTATTGATTTATTTGAAAAAGCCGCAGTTGAATTAGGTTTCACTAAGAAAATTGCAAAAGAATTAGTTTATCAGACAGCCTTTGGGTCAATTAAATTATTAATGAAAAATTCCAAAAGTGCTGAAAAATTAACAAATGATATTGCCATTAAGGGAGGCACAACTGAAGCAGCGATTAGATTTTTTAAGAAAAATAATCAATTAAAAAATATGATTAGTAAGGCAGTTAAAGTAGCACATAAACGTGCAATTGAACTGAGTAAGAAATAACTTATGAATCAGCAATTAATAAAATTAGCAGAAACAACTCTTTTGATATTAGAGAAAAGATCATTGCATTCTATAAAAATTGATGAAGTTTATAATAAAACAAATATAAATAAAAAAAACTTACAGAATAAAGTTAATAACAAACGTGATCTTCTTCGAAATATTAACAACTATTTTGATTTCAAGTTAGGTAATATTGCAGATTTGATTGATAAGTCTACTCGTAAAGATATGATCTTTGAAATAATAATGATGAGATTTGATATTTTGCAAATTCATCGGAAACCTATTATTAAGATTTTTGAATTCTTTAAGAAAAAACCTCAAGAATTAGTTTTTTTATTACCATCTTTAATCGAAAGTATGATTTTAATGGCTGGTTTAGCCAAAATTCCCATCGTTGGAATAAAGGGCAATTTAAAAGTTAAAGGATTGCTAGTAATATATTTCTCAAGTTTTTTAGTATGGGCAAAAGATAATAGTGAATCTTTGGAAAAAACTATGACATCGTTGGACAATCATCTAGATAGGGCTGGAAAGTTATTGAGCATAATAAAGATATAACATGACCGATCTCAGCTATTCAGATTTTTTAAAAGTAGATATTCGTGTTGGAACCATTTTGCGAGTCGAAGAAAACAATAATTTAAAAAAACCTTCGATTATACTAGAGATTGATTTTGGCAAAAAAATAGGAGTGAAAAAAAGTTCAGCGCAACTTAAATCTAATTATCAAGTTCAGGATTTGATTCAAAAACAAGTTGCGGCTGTTATTAACTTCCCTAATAAACAAATAGGAAAAATTATATCAGAAGTATTAGTATTAGGATTCCCGGATAGTCAAAATGAGCCAATATTAGTTTCACCTGATTATAAAATTGAAAATGGGGGGAGACTTTATTAAATTTATAGAGGTAAATTAATTGTTGTTTTCAATCCTCCCAAATCTGACTTTGACAACTTAATATCGCCTCCATGAGAACGAACGATGTCTCTAGCAATTGTCAATCCAAGCCCACTTTCACCTTTTAATTTGTTTCTAGAAGGATCAAGAGTGAAAAAAGGCTTAAAGACATCTTCATAATTTTTTTCAAGGATGCCATCACCATCATCTGAGATCTCTATATAACAATTTTCATCATTATTTGATACATCAACGCGAATTTTTTTAGCATATCTCAGGGAATTTTCGAGTATATTCATAATTGATCGCTTTAATTGGAGAGGTCTTCCTGACGTTTCAATAAAACAGTTAATATTGGTAATTAGTTTTTGATCCTTAATTTTTATACTCTTACAGATATTTTCAACGAAATCATTTAATTTTATTCGGTCAATCGGTTCCGGTGCCTCCCCACGAACAAAGCTTACATAACTATCCAGCATAGCTGTCATCTCATTAATATCATTTTCCAGTTCTTTTTTAGCTTTGTTATCTGTCATTAATGAAAGTTGTAACTTCATTCTTGTAAGCGGAGTCCGCAGATCATGACTAACACCAGCAAGCATATCAGTTCTTTGTTTTAAAAATCTTTTGATACGTGTTCTCATTTGATTAAAAGCATTTGTGGTTTGGCGTATTTCTAATGCACCGGCCCCTTTCAGTTCTGGCGCATCAAGTCCACGCCCAAAAGCTTCTGCAATAATTGACAGTCTTTTAAGAGGCCTAATTTGACCTTTCATGAAAAAAAAGGCTACAATTAAGAGAACTAGAGATGCAAACATCATCCACAATAAAAATACAAATGCAGACTCATTGTACAGACGGTCTTTATTTACATTAATAATTAATAAATCTTGATTTAACTGAATCGCTATTTTTGCTCCTTGATCAAGATTACTCAAATCATAAAAAAACGGTTTGTTTAACTCTTCCAAAGCCTGTCGTAATCGAAAAGACAATATCCCTCTTGCTGGACGGAATGACAGAGGATTAAGATCCGTGTTTTTTTTATAACTTACATCCATTTTAAAATCTTCCTTAGCAATTCTCATAGCTTTAAATTTAAGGTTATGATCAATTAACTTCACAATAACATTAATATCAGCAACGACAGACTGGGTGAGTCTTTTTGATATTATAGTCCAGGATGTCTGGTAAAAAACCAATACAGTCAATATCACTAAAATAATTAAAGGAACAAAGACAATAATAAGTGAACGGCCAAGCAAAGAAGCAGGAATAAGTTTTTTATAAATCATAGTTCATCACAAACTAGCTTGTAACCTTTTCCACGAATCGTTTTAATAAAGTGCGGTTGTTTAGGGTTTTCTTCAATTTTTTGACGAAGACGCGTTACTTGCACATCAACTTTTCTTAATTCATTTTCGTCAAAATCTCGATCGGCTAATTCTTCCCGTAAAACAATATTATTTCTTTTATCAATTAATTTCAACAAAAGTTCAGTCTCTCCTTCAGTCAAATAAATGTCATTGGAATTTTTTTTTAATTGTAGAGTGGAGATATTGAAAACAAAATTCCCAAAGATGATTGCTGTTTTTTTACCTGTTTTATCCTTATATAGATTTAATAATTTTTTTATACGAAGATAAAGCTCTTCTGGTTCAAAAGGCTTTGATAGATAATCATCAGCACCGTATTGCAACCCTTGAATTCGATTTTCACTTTCCCCCAAAGCAGTAAGCATAATTACAGGAATATTTTTATTTTCTTTGATAATTTTAATTAAATCTATTCCATCTCCGGATGGCATCATTCGATCAATTATGACAAGATCAAATAAAAAATATTGAAGGATTTCATTTGCGGATGAAAAATCGTCACACAAATAAATTTTATATTTTTTTTCTTTTAAATAATCTTCCAATAGTTCTCGAAGCCTTTTATCATCGTCTATAATTAGTATGCTTTTAGACATCATCAATTAGTTAATAGTTTAGTTTGTCAAACTTGATTTTATTTTTATCATCAATCATTTCATATAATAAAGTTTTAAAACCACTTATGTTATCTTCATCGGAATCTTTCAAAATTTTTTTAATTTTTTCTATTTGTATAGTAGATAGTTCATTTTCTAATTCATGACCTTTTTTCGTTAAAGTTAAATTTTTTGTTCTTTTGTCCTCTCCAATGGACAAGATAATATACTTTTCTTTTACTAATTGATTAAGCACACGAGACAGGCTCTGTTTTGTTATCTGCAGGATAGATAGAAGTTCCTTAATTGTAATTTTTTCTTTTTTTCCAACAAAATATATGACACGATGATGAGCCCTCCCAAAATCAATTTTCTCCAACAAAGCATCTGGCCCCGATGTAAAATCCCTGTAGGCAAAAAACATTAATTCAATAATTTTTCTTATTTCTTTTTCATTTAAAAAAAGCGGAGTTAACAATTTATTTAGGTCAGCCATATTGACTTAGTTATGCATCACTGATAGTCCTTTGTCATTGAAAAACTTACAATATAAAATGAATTAAATAATGGCTAAATCATTTGATAATCGTGAAGGATGGATATGGATGAATGGATCTTTTATTCCTTGGAAGGAAGCTACAAGCCATATCATTAACCAAGGTTTGCATTATGCAAGCGCAGTATTTGAGGGTGAGCGAGCATATAATGGTAAGATTTTTAAATCAAAGGAACATACCGAACGTTTATTTAATTCAGCAGAAATAATGGGTATTAAAATACCTTTTAGTCATAAGCAAATTAATAATGCAAAAAATGATTTATTGCTAAAAATGAATTTAAAAAATTGTTACGTTCGTCCAATAGTTTGGCGAGGATCAAATCAAATGGGCCTTTCAACTTCAAATGCAGATATCTTTGTTGCTATAGCAGTTTGGGATGATTGGCATAGCTATTTTAAAACTGAAAAAAGACTTGAAGGTTTGAAATTAATTACATCACCATGGAAAAGGCCTTCTCCTGAAACTGCTCCTTGTAATGCAAAAGC
>JAGFWP010000006.1 GCA_017639935.1 Pelagibacteraceae bacterium | reverse complement strand
ACAATTATAACTTTTCTTTTTGTCTATAAAGTGAGATTTGGTGTTAAGTTATTAAATATCAAAGCATTTCAATTGACTAAAAATAGCGGCATATCATTTTTAATTTTATATGCAATCTATACACTATATAATTATCTAAAATTAAATTAATAATTTTTTATAATATTTTTTTTTCTTCCAAAACTTTTCTTGCTACACGAAAACATTCCAACGATTGCGGCACGCCACAATAAATAGCAATTACATGCAGTATCGCCCGGATCTCTTCTTTGCTTACACCATTGGTGATGGCACCACGGCAGTGTATCTCCCATTCATCCATTTTCCCTAAAGCGCCAATCATCGCTAAATTCATCATGGAGCGTGTTTTGGCGTCAATGGCTTCATCGCCCCAACCAAATCCCCAGCACCACGCTGTCATAGCCTCTTGAAAAGGGCGGGTAAAATCATCCGCTTTCGCCAGATTGTTTTCCACGTATTCTTTGCCAAGAGTGGCCTTTCTTTTCTCAAGGCCTTTTTCAAACAGTTTTTCGTCCATATCTTCTCCTATGTTTTCAAATTTTTTTTTATAAAAAATCAAACATTATCATTTGGAGGTATTAGTACAAGTTTGCCTGTGTATTTTTTAGATAAAAAATCTTCCTGGGCTTTTTTAATATCTTGCAAAGGATAGGTTTTCGCGACTAATGGACGTATTTCGTTACGTTCAACATAGTCGATTAAATTAATGAACACTTCTTTTAGCTGATGCGTGCATCCATATAATGTCAGATCCTTTAAGTATAAAGTGCGCACATCGAGTTCAACAATAGGTCCCGCGATAGCTCCTGATGTAGCGTATCTACCACCAGGTTTTATAATATCGAGTAATTGCTTCCAATTCGATCCCGCAACCAGATCTATTACAACATTTACGGAATTGTTTTTTTTAATCATTGATTTTGCAGTAAAAAAATCGAATAGTGTTTATTTTCATCAAACCAATATTTTTTTACTTTCCAGCCAGCGGATGTAGCCAATGCGCTAAAAGTGTTGAATGTAAATTTTTTTGATATTTCAGTTTGTATTTTTTCATTCTTTTTTATGACGAATTCTTTATTGCTAAAAAATAATTTTTGATCTTTCTTGCTGATCAAAAAACATTCTACCGAATTAATCTTTTCATTGTAGTGCGATGAGTATTTAAAATCTTTTTGTTTTAAATTGGTTTTGAGAACTTTGTTAATTCTGTTTATTAAGTTAAGATTAAATTTCGCGGAAATTCCTTTGGAGTCATTATAAGCTTTTTCAATAATTCGTTTGTTTTTAATTAAATCCACTCCCACAAATAAAAGACTGTTGTCACCAAGGGTTTTTCTAGCATTTTGAAGAATTTTTTTTCTTTTTTGTCATAAAAATTACCAATTGATGATCCTAAAAAAAAACCAATCCTATTTTTTGAAATTTTCTTTGGCAGTATGAGTTTTTCAACATAGTCACAATAAGTGGGCATGATCGACAAATCAGGGAAACGCTCCGCCAACTTTATTGAAGATTTTAATAAAAAGTCATATGAAATGTCTAAGGGTACATAGAATTTCAGCTTATCATTGATTAAAACACTAATTTTATCCGCTGACCCGCTGCCAAATTCAATGAACGCTGAATCATCATCGAAAATGTTTTTCATTTCCTGTGATAATTGTTTTAAGATCTTTTTTTCAGTTCTGGTAACATAATATTCTTTCAGTTTGGTGATTTTTTCAAAATATTTACTTCCATTCAAGTCGTAATGGAATCTAGAGGGGATTTTTTTATTTTTTTTGGAGAATCCTATTGCCAGCTCATTAATAAAAGAAATATTCTCTATTTTGCCGAATTTGTCATAATTTTGCTTATGCATATCTTTTAAGTTCAATAATTTTTTATTCATTTTTGATCTACTTTTTTCCCCTTGATAATATATTTATATTTTTATTCAGAATTAGGTTAATAGATTTTTTATTCTTAATCACTTTATTTATTATGATTAAAAAAATTAATATAATTTTTACATTAAAAAAAATACCAAAACTTTCTTGGAGCTCTTTTGATGAATTAAATTTCAAACCAAAAAGCAATACTCTCATATATCTTATTTTTGGTTTAATTTTATTTGGATTGGGTGAGACTTTATTAGTTACTGCTAATATTGGTGTAAGTCCTTGGTTCGTTCTTCATCAAGGTATGTCTGTTAAAACTGGTTATAGTATTGGTCTCACTACATTGATTGTAAGTATAATTGTTTTATTTTTTTGGATACCTTTAAAGCAAAAACCTGGAATTGGGACGATACTTAACACTATATTAATTTCTGTAGTTGTAGACCTGTCTTTGCCTTACCTTCCGCACCCCGAAGAATTTCTATCACAATTATTACAAGTTATTATTGCTGTTTTAATTGTTGGCTTAGGAAGCGGCTTTTACTTAATTGCTAATCTTGGTCCTGGGGCAAGAGATGGACTGATGACTGGAATTCAAAAAAAAACAAACTTGTCCTTTTCTCTAACAAGAACACTGATAGAATTAAGTGCTGTGGCATTAGGTTGGTATTTAGGAGGAATTGTCGGAATAGGCACAGTTATATATGCATTAGGAATAGGGCCGTTTGTATCCTTCGGTCTTTTTTTTGTTGGGAAATATTTTAAATAAATTATGATGAACCCTACTAGCGTTGTTGCAGCGATTATTAAAAAAGATAATCAATATCTGATCGTTCAAAGAAATAAAAATAAACACTTGGGATTAAAATGGGAATTTCCGGGAGGAAAAGTACATGAAAATGAGAATTTTGAAGAGGCTTTAAGAAGAGAAGTTCAAGAAGAATTAAATATAACAATCAACATACACAAAAAAATTGCTGAAGAAGGATATAAGGATGATAAAATAGATATTCTCTTACACTATTATTTATGCTCTCAAAAAAACGGTACTATAAAACTTAGTGAACATGAAGATCTAGCTTGGGTTGAAAAAAAGGATTTTGAAAAATACGATTTTGCTGAAGGCGATGGAAACATACTTTCATCGCTATAATTTTTTGGTAGCACATAGGTTGCACATATTAACAACTATTTTATTTTTTACGTTTAGTTTTTCCTAGAAACTCTGCACTTTGTTTTTTCAGCATTTTTGGAAAACGTGTATAGTGGCAACACTATCGAGGGTTCGAATCCCTCTCTCTCCGTCAAAAATTGAATTTTTCTCTAACGATAAATTCAGAAAAGTGTGTTTTTATCCAACATAGTTTTATTTTTTTAATTTAAAAATTTTTTCTGAAATTAAGATAAAATGATTTTAATTATTAATTGTGGTAAAATAAAAGATAAGTAAATAAATGAGCGAAATACAGGATCAAATTGACAAACTAAAAAAATTAAATCTAGGTGAAAATTTAATAGATTGTTATTCAGCTGAGTGGAATAGTAAGAAACTAAATGCCCCTTTAGAGAAGTGGCAAATACCAGCTTCAGAGATGATAACTCCTTTGAAAGATCTTGATGATGAATATGGCACCGAATATCATCATCATTTGTATTTTTTATTTATGGATCCATATGACAAAGAAGCTCATAAAAATCATAAAAATATTTGTGATGTTTTTCCTGAACTTTCTGATTTAATATTAGCCAATAAACATCTGCCCAATTTTATAATTATTAATACAAAAGTTGAAAAAATTTTATGTATTGGCTTGGGAAGAAAAAATAGAATTTTTATAATTGATGCGAAAACAAAAAAAAGTATAGATTTTGATTCGGCGAATTCCACAGCTCCTTCAGGATCACGGAATGCTGATTATGTCGCTGAATTCACAAAATTAGATCATGATCATCTGGTTGAGGATTTAATAAGCAATCTTGATCTTACGGGAAGTAGTTTTTATGAAGAGGATCATATGCCGATAGATAATCAAGATGTTGCATATGAGCTCTTGGATGAACCTGTGAATGAAGATGGCAAAATAGTCCATGAGGATGACGGGGAAGAATACACCAAAGAAGAAATTGAGGAGATCATAAAGGAATATGATAAATTGCACGATGATCAAGACGGTTATATGAAAGTTATTAATTTTTTTTTCCCGCAATGTGAGCCCGGGGATCTAAATACGGGAGATTATTAAACGAAACCGAATTTTAATATGAATATTCGGTATGAAAAAAACACTCATAATGAGTAATTAATTTCTTTATGACTGATCGTGTAGAAAAAGTGACGCAATTCTGCGTGCAAATTGCATGCGGTAATGACGCAAATCAAAATGATCATCGCGGTTTGTGGTATAAAGGTTTGCATGGTATTAGTGACCACAATCCTTTAATTGCGGAGTTTATAATATGAATGAAGAAGTAGATAAAATATCTCAAAAAATCCATACGATAAAGGAGGATATTGAAACTAAAGAACGCACAATCGAACAACTTAGAAATTTTTTTAATAATGTTAATGATAGCTCAGAAATAAATGATTTGGAAAGGGAATATTTAATTAGTGCAGTAGAGAGAAAAATAAGAATTGAATTTCCAGAAAAAGCAAAAAAAATATTAGGTGACAAAAGTGAAAAAGCAAAAGAACTACTTGAAGAGTTCTTTGGTTTATTGAAAGAAGAATTTGATTGGTCAAAAAACAAAGTTGGAAGTAGGGTAAAAGTGGGCGGAGATATGATTAGTGGCAGACAGTATGTTAACTGGTATATTTCCTATAAAAACAGAAATAAAACTCAAACACATTTATCTTATAATCAAAAAACACCCAAAGATGACCCATTTTTACAAGTATCTTACGGTGAGAGTGGGGACGCAGAGGAGAACGAGACAAAAACATTTAGAGTCGAATTAAAAGAAGATGCATTGAATTTATATAAAAGTTTTTTATCAAAAACCATTATCAAGGAATAAAATGAAAACACTTATCATAAAAGATTATGAATATGGATTATAAAAACACACGAGGATCGCATTATTTTGAAAATTAAGAAAACAAATAATCAATTAGAGGTTTGCATGCTAAAAAGGATTTACACACTACTTGGTCGGCATCTTTGTTATTAACTAGAGTATGTTTGTTATAAAAAAAATCAGCACCAACTTGAAACTGAATGTTTGATTTTTTATTGTTATTTAATTCAAATACTGCCCTTAACCACTCTTCTTGTTTTTTTTGAGTTGGTTTCAATTCAGAGGAGAGATCCTCAAAGGCAGTTCTAATGTCCAAATTCATTTGTCCGTCAGTGATTGGAGTAGAACTTTGGCTTGGATACCTTAGTTGTTGTATTCGTATACATGGTTGGAAACCTTTACTATTGGGAAAATAATTCCTGTAGTTTTGAGCAATTTTATAGATTATTTTTTTAAAATCATCCCAAGATAAATTATAGAAATTCTTTCTAGTGATTCCTTTCATTTTATATGGAACAGTTAGTAATCCATTAATACCAATTTCACCCAAACCTATCGTCAAGTATAGTTCATCCGTGAAAGACATAACTTCTACACCGGATTTAAATCTTAAAATATCCCAAGTGCCACCTTTCATAGCGCCTCTTCCTTCCTTGGATAAATCTACATTTAACTCTTCTTGTAAAATTTTGTTTTGTTTTATTTTATTAACTAGAAGTCTTAATTGTCTTTTGCCCTCTAGGTATGAATATGGATTTTCATCATCAAAATGAACTCCTGTAAACTCTGTTATGGATCCTTCTAATTTTCCAACCATATATTTATTTTCCCATACATTAAAATAATCAATTAGTTTTCTTGCCCATTTTGATTTGTTTGTTTCTTTGTTTGATTTGTTTGTTTCTTTGTATGCCCAACTATAAACTTGTTTCCATGTTAATTGCTCCCAATTATCTAATCGTACTTTAGGCAATAAATCAACCACAATGGCTATTCCTCTAATATTATTAAATCCTCTACGTCTTACAGTTCTTTCATGCCTCTCTAATTGGTCTCTTGTAAGTGTAGAGGCCCCTTTACTCTCAATTATCAGGCATTGTTCTTCTGTATAAATAACTGCATCTGGCAGACCTTTTCTCTGACTTTCATCATCAATTAAATGCCGTTCTCCAGGAACTGTTTGCTGTTCTATCTTTAGATTGGAGGTTTGATTGAAAAAATTGGAACAGAAATTTTTAAGAAAACTATTTAATAAACGCTTGTCTTCATAAAGACAGGACGCAAGAGAATGCGTTAATTTATTTTCATCTTGTTCGTATTGGTCAAAAATATTTCTCATTTAGTAATTTCTCAAAAGATGTTGATAGATTAATATGAGAGAATGAGTGTCCTTTTTACAGTAGGCAATTAGATCACCCCTCGCCATCGCTTTTTTGTTTTGATCATATTTATCACAAATAATGTTGTAAAATTGCGCTTGGGCTTCACCCCCGTGGCTTACTTCTCCTTCACTGTATTTCTCTTCATGCGGCAATAGGGCTGGTAAAACTTTTTTTAGGGAAAATGATCCATTAAACTGAGGATGATAAAAATTTTTTTGAATGAAAGCCATTAAATCCTCAATGCGCTCAATAATGTTATTAATCTTATCTTGTAAATCAGGATACAAAACACCCATTTCTTTTAAAACACTTTTTTCAAAGGACGCATTGTAGACAATGATCTTATCCTGATTGGGATGCACTATATTTATAAAACTCTCAATCATCTCCCTTCTGAAGTCTGTCTTTTCCCTGGCTAGAAATTCCCAGTGCTGGGTTTTTCCTTCAACAGATAAATGATGCAAGGACCATTGAAAGGGCACTCTTTCAAAGGGTTTCAGTCCCCGGAATATCGGGATGGCACAGCTTAATGTTTCAAAATCAAAATAGTATGCAGGAGGGTTGTATTTTTTTATTTCTGAAGAAAAACTATCATCGCAGAATACCTCTCCCGTCTTAGTCGCATTAACAATCTTGCTCTGGTTGTTCGTTAACGAAAAGCCTTCTGGTATCTTGGCAATATTTTCAATTTTAAGTTCTTGCAATTCATTTCTTTTTTTAGGTGAGAGGCGTGGCAGATGTTCGACCCAATCAGAGGGTTTATCTTTAGTGCAGTAGTCCCAAAATTCACATCCTTTGCAATAGCCTTGGCTGGGATATATGAACGGCTCTTTCGTATCATGCTGTATTTTCCTCAGACGAAGCAATTCATTTTTTATTTCAGGTAAACTTTCTTTAATGTCAGGCAAATATTCTACAGCAGAAAAAAAATTGCCCCAATCTATCTCCTTCTCTTTTAGGATATAATTTGAATTGGTGTGAATTAATTTAGCTGAGGCAATATCATACCCTAATCCCACGAGAACATAATATTGTATGCCTATATCGTGGTAGAAGTGATTCTTAACCAATTTGCTTGATTTTACCTCTCGTATTCCCCACTTATTATCGCCAAGTCGTTCAAAAATATCAACACGAATTCGTATATCGTCATGTTCAAATGCTGCTTCAAAAATAGCCCCGGTTTGATCATCATTGATTAGCTCCAGAGTTTCTTTGACAGCCGCTTCATGCTCTTTGTAGGAAGCTTGAATCATTTTTCCGTTTGGATAATTGGTTGTTGCCCCAATCCCAACTTCATCACCGATTGTTGCCGCAAAACTTTTTACATATTCGCCCAGCTCGTATCTATGCGTGCTGAGCCACAATTTCTTTGAGCAGTGCTGTCCTGTTAGATAGCGTGATTTTGTTAAATACATATTCATTTATTTATGAGGACATTATAAAGGAATATGATAAATTGGGGAATGATCAAGATGGTTATATGAAAGTTGTTAATTTTTTTTTCCCACAATGTGAACCCGGGGAACTAGGTACGGGGGATTATTAAACAAAACCGAATTTTAACATGAATATTTTGAATATGGATTATAAAAACCCACATAGTAGACAGGTAGTCGCTATTCAAAACAAAGATGTAGAACAAATTATTGGTTCTGGTCTGGATACTAATGAATAAACGTCAGAAGGCGATTAGAGATTCTATGCCAACTCGTAAGATGACTGCCGCCGAATGGGAGTACGCAACTGATGATTATAAAGAACTCAGGAAGAATAAGAAAATGATTTATGTAATTATTAAGTGTCCGTGTCATGAAGAAGGAGCGTTAAAGCTTATTGATTGGGCAAAAGGTGACGATGGATTTTCAGTGACAAGAACACACAAGGGATTTAAGCATGTTGAACTTTTGGTTGGTGAGGATAATAAAACAATGTGGTTATATGAACAATGGGAGACAAAAGAGGACCATCAAGCATATCTGAATTTCAGGATGGAGAATGGATTTGAAGACTTTATGAAAGAAATATTGGAAGCTGAATTTTCACTTTCCTATCTCACCAATGCTGGTGCGTGACGAGTGAAGCGCTGGTTTAATCAGCACGCTTGGAAAGCGTGTATAGTGGAAATATTATCGAGGTATTGATTTACCTATTCTAATAAATTCATAAAAGAATCCTCTAAATTAATGCACTAAAAAGGTCGTGGGCATTAAAGCGATTTATTATTTTCCTATCCCTTTCCTTACCAACATTCTCCCTAAGCATTGGCAGCAAAGAGGAAAA
>JAGFWP010000059.1 GCA_017639935.1 Pelagibacteraceae bacterium | reverse complement strand
CGATATGAAAATAAAAAAACCATAGCCGCATAATGATTATTTCAAAGAAACAAATGATAAGAAGGCTTGGGAGTTATTTAGATTGATGAAAAAACTTTTAGGGATCGTGGTTCTGGGTTCAATCTTTTGACACTCCAAGAGGAAAATATTTCTTTATCCAATTTTTCATAGTTTCTTTCATGATGCTTTTAGTTGCATACATGTTCACAGGAGCTGTGCCTTCTGGTAACATGTCATAGGAGTCCGGAATAGCTTGTTCAAAAAACTGCCATGCTAAATTCTCTTGACCTTCATAAACAAAGTCAGTGAAGTTCGAAAAAAACCTTCCTGAAAGTGAATCTCTTTTTCCTGAAAACAATAGGTTCACCATATTCCACTTGTTATCCGTCTGACCGTCAATTAAAGTTCTAATTTGCAGGGCCTCTTCAGCAATATTAGCTAATTCAGACTCACTATAGATTTTAAGATTAGCTTTTATATGTTCATCTGCCCTCACAAGGCGATCATCAACAAATTTATAAGTCACTGGAAAATGCAACCAATCACTAAGCGCCGAAAGGTGTGGTGTAGGGACTGTTATAAACTTATCAACCAGCCATTCGCCTTGCTCATTAGAATATATATACTTGCCATCATTACGCCAACCACTAATTGGTCCTATCGATGTAACTTGTTTAAAGATAGGTATTGAAGTGAAAAAATGGAGATTAGCAAGTGAACGAGCGCCGCCTAGGTTTGTTCTCAACACCATATAAGGAAAACTTGAAGGCATTCGAAACAATTCAATTACTGGAGCTTTTTCATCAATATCTATATTTGTTGCAACAACATTATCGTTTGTATCTTTTACTATGACAGTATTGCCAATAATGTCTCTGGCATCAGATTCAATCCCGCAAAGATAGTTCCGATCATAACAACTATGAGCCAGGTATTTGTACTGATAAAACTCAATTTGATAATCATTAAACTGACATTTTCCAGTTGATATTCTCTCATTTGAGCCTTCAAATGTAATAAAGCTTAGATCTTTATTTTCTGGCTCACAATACAGATTCGCAAGTTCTTGTTGATAAGACACTTCAGCGGCTACCAACTTCGAAACAATAGTTGAAAAAAGTAATGTGATTAATAAAAACTTAAAGATTATATATTTAAAATTTTTCACTTATTTGATATAACATAAGTTCTTGATCTTTGCTGATAAAATAAAAAATACAACTAGAAAAAACTAGATAAAATTTTCAAGATTCAATGCTGTTGTGTCAGTAGACTTTATAAAAAAAAAGTGAGAAAATTGTGTCATGAAAAAACTTTTAGGGATCGTGGTTCTGTGTTTGTTATGAAACAAAAAGGCTTCACATTAATAGAACTCCTAGTCGTTGTCGCCCTTAACCAAACAATGTTTTTGAATTACCACACGTCATACATTTTGGAGTACCCTTTCTAATAAAAAATATCCAAACAATTAACCAAACTCCCAGAAACAGTTTTTAATTGTTTATCTCTATATGAGCCTACAACATTAGGGGTAATCCGATTGATTGGGTACTCAGACCATGGCTCACGCATCAATGCATTAATAGTATATCTTTCATCCTTAAAACTTCTTTTAGTTAAGGAAACTTCATTAATATATTTGAGCGCAACCTCAGAAAATTTGGGGAATTTTATTTTTAATATTCCCGCTTCTTCCCGTCTAATTTTAAGCTCGGTCTCTAACCCCCAACGTTTCGCATCATCATATTTTTTAAATGTTTTAATCATTTGTGGATGACCTTTTATCCTTACTAGAGACTGCCACCCATAAGGTCTTTTCATTAGTGTCGGCATAACTTTATCCTTTCTTGTTGTGTCCGACTGTGTTGTGAGTGTGTTGAAAGTGCCTAGACCACGAAAAAAGTGGAGCGGGCAATGGGACTCGAACCCACGACCTTCTCGTTGGCAACGAGACGCTCTACCACTGAGCTATGCCCGCTTGTTCTATAAGTATTGAAAGTAGTAGCTTTTTTAAAATTTAGCAAGAGGCAAAATATTCAAATTTTGGTTGTTCATAGAAAGTCTAATTTTTAAAATTCAACATTATTTTTTGATAGAATTTCCATCATTGATTCAAGATGATTTGAATATTTTTTCCATTCTTCAGAACTTTTTTTATAAATTTTACTTCTTACCTGCATAAAAGATGCGGTTTCAACTGGTCTTTCGTTTTTATGAAAATCATAAAGTTGTTTTTCCCAATTAAGATTTAATTTAACAAATAATTTTTTGACTTCCTCTTCAAAGTTTTCTACTAGATTTTCATAATTAACATTAATTATTTTTTCAGAATATCTTTCGTTCCAAAATTTCATTAAATCTTTATATAATAAATAATATTCTGCGGTGTATTTTTGATTTAATGTAAATGCCATACCTTTGCTATTAAAACTTGATTTATAATTAGACCAACAAATTGCCATAGGGTTTCTTTGTAAATGAATTATTTTAGATTCAGGAAGCGCATTTAGTATAAACCCAATTCTTTTAAAGTTTCCTGGTAATTTGTCTGTAATATATTTTTTTTTAGATATTAAAGATATTTTTTCTAAATACTCTTTTCTTATTTTTTGTGATACTTCCTCAAGGTCAACGGAATTCTGCCAATCGGAGTTTTTAAGAGAAATGGGCAATAAATCTAATTCTCCCGCTCCATGAACCTCAGAGTGATTTGAGACAATTTGTTCAATTAAACTTGTTCCCGATCTGGGCATACCAAGAATAAAAATTGGAGTAACTCCATTTTCTTTAAAATTTTTTATATTCAGTAATTCTTTATTTGAGAAAAATTCCTTGATTTTTTTAAACTTTTTTTTATCCTTATTAAATGAGTAGTCAAGTTTGGTTAATTTTAATTTATTTGCAGAATTTAAATATTTAAAAGCCAATTCGTTATTTTCAACATCAAAGTAAGCTTTACTTATAGAGTAAAAAAAAACTTCTTTTTGTTCATCATCTAAGTCTTCTTTTTTTACAATTTCTTTAAGATTGTTAAATACTTCATCTTTTTCATTAATTTTACATGACTGAACATAATTTTTATAAGGCTCT
>JAGFWP010000058.1 GCA_017639935.1 Pelagibacteraceae bacterium | reverse complement strand
TGATTTTATAACTGGTGCTGAGTTGGATGAACTTTGCGCTGATTTGAGTAGTTTTATTCCAGGTAGGAAAAATGATGATAATGCCCATGTTCTGCTTCGATATAAAAATAATATTAAAGGAATGCTATGGTCCTCTCAAGTAGCCCCTGGTAATGAAAACGCTCTAAAGATAAGGATTTATGGTGACAAAGGAGGACTTGAATGGGAGCAAGAAAATCCAAATTATTTGACACTTGATCTTTATGGACTGGCAAAACAAACAATTAGAAGATCGGGTTATGGAACAGTTGATGTTGCTAATAGGGTATCTCGAATACCCCCAGGTCATCCAGAGGGTTATTTAGAGGGATTTGCAAATCTTTATAGTGATTTTGCAGAACAGATTAATGCAAAAAAAGAAAATAGGGATCCTGACCCTTCATCAATGCTTGTTCCTGACATTAATGATGGAATGAAAGGAATAAAATTTATTTCAACTGTTGTTGAATCAAGCTCTAAGGGAGGGCAGTGGTTAAAATTTTAATGTTAAGGAGGTTATTATGTCAAAAAAAATAAGAGTAGGAATGATTGGATATGGTTTTATGGGCAAGGCTCATTCTAATGCTTACCGACAAGCAACTAAATTTTTTCCAGATTTGCCTTACGAACCTGAATTAAAAGTTTTTTGCGCGCGAAATGAAGAAAGAGCAAATCAGTTTGCAAGTAATTGGGGTTACGATCAGGTTGAAAAAGACTGGAGGAAAGTTGTTGAAAGTGAGGAAGTAGATTTAGTTGATATTTGTGCGCCAAATAACATGCATAAAGAAATTGCAATCGCAGCAGCAGAAAATGGCAAATGGGTACTTACAGAGAAACCACTATCAATGAATGTTGCTGAAGGAGAAGAAATGGTAACTGCAGTAAAAAAAGCAGGCGTTCCAAATATGGTATGGTACAATTATAGACGCATTCCAGCAGTTACACTTGCAAAAAATATTATTGACAAAGGTTCATTAGGAAAAATATTTCATTATAGAGCGAATTTTCTTCAAGATTGGACAATTTCTAGCGACCTTCCACAAGGTGGCGAAGGTTTGTGGAGATTGGATGTAAATGTCGCTGGAAGTGGAGTCACAGGAGATCTATTAGCTCATTGTATCGATACAGCAATGTGGTTAAATGGCCCCATAACTGAAGTCACCGCTGTTACAGAAACTTTTATTAAAGAAAGACAACACAATATCACAGGAAAAGTTGAAAAAGTTGGCATTGATGACGCTTGCGCTTTTCTCGCGAAGTTTGAAAACGGTTCCATTGCAATATTTGAATCTACTCGTTATGCAAGAGGACACAAAGCACTATATACTTTTGAAATAAACGGAGAAAATTCATCAATTTTTTGGGATCTTCATGACTTACATCGACTCAAATATTTTGATCATGGCGATGATGCTTTAACCAGGGGGTGGAGAGATGTGCATGTAACAGATTCTGAACATCCCTATATGGATAAATGGTGGGTGCCAGGATTAAACATTGGATTTGAACATTCATTTACACACGGCGTGGCAGATTTTTTTGCTAGTGCTAAGTCTGATAAGCCAGCTCAACCTGATTTTCAAAATGCGTTGCAAACGCAAAAAGTGTGTGAGGCAGTAATCAATTCAGGCAATTCACGTAAATGGGAAAATACTTACGTGGAGTTATAAAATCAATAAGAAGAAATCTTATGACTTTTAAATACTCATACAATACCATTGTTTACACTGGCGAAGAATACTCAGCACAATCTACGCGTGTCGCAAAATACGGTTATGATGCTATTGAATTAGTAGGAGAGCCTGATTGGTATAATTTTAAAGAAGTAAACAAGATTAATGGAGATAATGGAATCAAAGTTAGTTCAATTTGTTCAATATTTATGGAAGGAAGAGATCTGGTTCATCCCGAAAAATCAGAGAGGCAAAAAGCAATAGATTATTGCAGGGAAATAGCTGATATGACTGCTGAAGTTGGCGGACATACTTTCATAGTGGCTCCATCCCCTGTGGGGAAAATGCGAGCTTTGGCATCAGAAGAAGAAGAAAGAAAGTGGGCTGTTGAAAACATACAAAAAGTTGGCGAATATGCAGGCACTGTTGGTGTAAACATATCTATTGAACCATGGAATCGATATGAAACTTATTTCTTTAATAGGCTTGATCAGGCAGTGGATATTCTAGATCAACTAGATTTATCGAATGCTGGCATTCATGGCGATACATTTCATATGGCAATCGATGAAAAAAATATTGCTGAGGCTTACCGTAAAACTGGATCAAAATTAAATCATACTCATATGGCGGATTCGAATAGAGCTGCCCCGGGACAAGGTCATACAGATTTTTTACCTATTTTACAGACCCTTAAAGATATAAATTTTTCAGGATACCTTACTATGGAACTCATTCCTGCTGTTTCAGATCCGTTTGCATGCATAAGGGGGGGAAAGGCAGAAGAGTTTAAAGACAAGTATACAGAGCTTTCAATAAAGCATTTAAAAGACATAGAAAGCAGATTAAAATAATTATTATGTCGTCTAAAAAATATGATGCAACCATAGTTGGCTTGGTGGTTTTAGATGTTTTAGGAAGGCCAATTGAAAAAATACCTGAGGGGGGAAATTTAGAATATATTGAAGAGTTAAGGCTAACAGTTGCAGGAACAGCGGGAGGAACAGTTATAGATTGTGCTAAATTAGGTTTGTCAACTTTAGGAGTTGGAGCGGTTGGCGATGATGAAAAAGCAGATTTTGTAATTTCAACTCTTGAAAAATTTGGAGTAGACACATCTGGTTTTGAAAGACTTAAGGGCATACCTACTTCATCGACGATATTGAATATAAGACCCAATGGTGAGAGGCCTGCCCTGCACTTAAGAGGAGCTTGCGATCATTTTCTTCCGCCACCAAAGGATAAAATTAATATATTTGATTGCAATGTTTTTCATTTAGGGGGGACAGGATTATTAAAAAAATTAGATGGCCCTGTTTCTGTTCAACTTTTAAAAGATGCAAAAGAAAATGGATGCATTACTACTTGGGACTTAATTGGAGCAACTGAGCAGACTATAAATATAGTCAAGCCTTTATTGCCACATATTGATTATTTTATGCCAAGCATTGAGGAGGCTTGCATAATGAGTGGTCTAAACGATCCAATAGATGTTGGTAAGTTTTATTTAGATAATGGTGCAAAAAATTGTGTATTTACGATGGGAGGAGAAGGATCGTTTTTTATTAATAAGAGTGAACAGATTAAAACCCCAGCATTTGATGTTAAAGTTGTTGATACAACAGGATGCGGAGATGCATTTGATGCGGGGATGATAGCTGCCATAGTTAAAGGTTTTGACATAGAAAAAGCTTTAAATTTTGCAACAATTACTTCAGGTTTAGTTGCTACAGGACTTGGCTCTGACGCTGGAATAATAAGCTTCGATGATTCATTGAAAAAAATGAATACCTTGAAGCGAAAATAATAATCATTTAAATTATCAAAATGTTTCAAGTCATACAATTAAGTGAATCGGACAACATTGCTGTTTCATCAATCAATATTCCAGAAAATGCTTTAATTGAAAATCATAAATTTAAAACTATTACAAAAATTCCTCAAGGGCATAAAATATCAATTAAGGAAATAAAGAAAGGCGAAAAAATAATTAAATATGGTCAAATAATTGGTGAAGCCACTAAGAATATTCAAGCAGGCGAACACGTACACAGCCATAATTTAGCTTTTGTTGAATTTAAGCGAGAAACGCCTAGACAATTGATAAAAAAAATTGATTTAACAAATAACTCAATTTCTAAAACCTTTGAAGGACTTGTAAGAAAAAATGGAAAAATAGGAACGAGGAATTTTATTGGACTTGTTAGTACTGTTAATTGTTCAGCAACAGTTGTCAAAAAGATTGCAGATAAAATAAATTTTTTTTTGAATGATAATTCTTTTGAGAACATTGACGGCGCAGTTTGTCTAAAACATTCTAGTGGTTGCGGAATGAATACCAGCGGGTACGGTATGCAAGTCTTTCATAGAACTATTGAAGGATTTAAAAACCATCCTAATTTTTCACATGTTTTTGTTATTGGTTTAGGGTGCGAATGCGCCCAAGTTTCCTTATTTCAAAACAAGGAATCTACCAATGTTACTTATTTAAATATTCAGGATGAAGGAGGAACAAAAAGTATAATAAATAAATGTTTTGGATTAATTCGTGATATTTTGCCTGAAGCAAATAATATTCATCGTTCAACAAGACCAGTAGAAGAACTTTCAATAGCATTGCAATGTGGCGGTTCTGATTCGTATTCTGGTATTACAGCAAACCCTTCTTTAGGTTATGCATCAGACTTAATTGTTTCTAATGGAGGGAGCACTCTTTTAGCGGAAACGCCTGAAATTTATGGAGCTGAGCATTTATTAAAAGGAAGA
>JAGFWP010000057.1 GCA_017639935.1 Pelagibacteraceae bacterium | reverse complement strand
AACATCTTCATGGGTATTGTAGTGAACCATGCTAGTTCTTACTACCCCATCATCAACATCGATTCCTAATGCTTTAAGGCATCTCCAAGCATAAAAATTATCATTTCTAGTCGCAATTCCATTTTTCACTAATTGATCACTTATCTTTTTTGATGACTGATTAACAAAAGTAAAAGCAATTGTTGGAGCTCTGTTTTTATTTTCTATTTTCTTTTTACCTATTAGCTTAATATCATTACGTGAGTTCAAGTATTCTAGTAATGGATTTGCAATTTGTTCTTCATGATTAGAAATTAATTCATTAATTTTTTCTATTTTTTTTCTAAGAGTATTATTTTCATCAGGAAAATGATGATTATATAAATTATTAAAGTATTCATATATTCCAACTAAACATGACAGCTCTTCATGATTTGGACCTCCTGGATTTAAGGTATAGGGAACATCACCTTCCAAAAATTCATGATTTTGATTAGGAAGTTGATTTAAAATTTCTTTTTTACCATATAATAAACCTAAGTGTGGTCCGTAAGTTTTGTATAAACTGAAAGTATAAAAATCTACATCAAGATCTTTTACATTAGGCAATCCGTGAGGCGCATAAGATACGCCATCACCAACTAAAAAAGCATTATATTCATGAACAAGTTTTGCAATAGATTGAAGATTATTAATTGAACCGACGATATTTGAACAATGTGTAACGGCAACAATTTTTGTTTTATTAGTTAAAAGTGCTTTTAAATCTTCTACCTCAAGTTCAGCATTTTCAGTATTTATTTTCCACTCTTTTATAACTGCTCCATAAGACTCTAATCTTCTCCAAGCACCAATATTTGCTTCATGATCTTGGTTAGTTACGATAACTTCATCTCCTGGTTTTATGAAATGTTTCATAGCATTGGATAAAACATACATGTTCATTGTTGTTGATGCTCCAATGATAATTTCATCTTTTCTGGCATTTATCATTTCTGCAAATAATTCTGTTGCCTTATCCATATTATTTCCAGCAATTGCAGATGTATCAAATTCTGCATAGGGTTGAACTTTTGTAGAAGTCATAAAATTATTTAGGTGTTTTATAACATTATGTGGTACATAGCTTCCTCCTGCATTTTCAAAAAAAGACCATTTAGAACTTAGGGGATCTTTAAAGGCGGGAAATTGAGCTTTTACAAAATCGATATCTAAAGCAATGTTTTTTATAGACAATTTATCCTCTTGTTTTTTCCTTTATAACTATAAACTTTTAATTTAAAAGTACAGTACAATGAATAATCAAAAAAATTTTAGTGAAGAAGAAAAGTCTAATAGAATAAATTTAGCTGCATGTTATCATTTAGCTGATCATTTTCAAATGAGTGATATTATATGGAATCATATAACTGTGAGAACTTCTTCTGAAAAAAATACATTTTTAATAAATAAATTTGGCTTAAGATACGATGAAATAACAGCCTCTAATCTTTTGGAAATAGATCAAGATGGAACGGTTGTATGTGGTGATGGGGAGATCAATGATACAGGTTATGTTATTCACGGAGCTATTCATAAAACCAGAGAAGATATTAATTGCGTTATGCACACTCACTCAAGGGCAGGTCTTGCAATTTCTTGTTTAAAAAATGGGCTACAACCTATTATTCAAGACGCAGCTATATTTTACAACAGAGTTAGCTATCATGATTGGCAGGGGATGTCGACTGAGGTTGAAGAATGTGAAAGTTTAGCTAAAAGTCTTGGCTCTAATAAAGTAATGATATTGCGCAATCATGGGCTATTGACTTGTGGAGAGACAATAGGGGAGGCTTTTATGCTAATGTATTATCTGGACAGAGCCTGTAAAAATCAAGTTGACACTCTTTCCATGGGGCAAGATGTCATTGGGCCGTCTGACAATATAATGGAATATGCAGCAGGTCAGTATGATGATCCTCGATTTCAATTAGGCAAACATGAGTGGCCAGCTCTTTTAAGACTATTAGATGATAATAAATCGATATATAATCAATAAATAAAAACATAAATTTAAAAAACTATTTTGAATGCTGGATAAAAGAAATTTTTATATAAATGGTCAGTGGACTGCTCCAATAAAATTGAATGATTTCCAGGTAATTAATCCGTCAAATGAAGAGCCCTGCGCAATTGTTTCATTAGGAGGTGTCGCAGATGTAAACTCAGCTGTAAAAGCAGCGAAAGAAGCTTTTTCAAGTTGGAGCCAAACTTCAAAAGATGAAAAAATTTCTCTCATTCAAAAATTATATGAAATTTATAAATCTAGATGGAGTGAAATGGCAGAATCGATTTCTTTGGAAATGGGAGCTCCTATTGATTGGGCTAGTACGGCACAAACATCATCTGGAGCTTCCCATATAAAAGACTTTATAAAAAGGTTAAAAGAATTTAAATTTGAATTATCTTTTGGCAATGAATCAGATAATTATATTGCTTATGAGCCAATTGGTGTTTGTGGTCTAATTACTCCGTGGAATTGGCCAATCAATCAAATTACATTGAAAGTTATACCAGCTTTGGCCGCTGGATGTACGATGATTTTGAAACCTTCTGAGATTGCGCCACTATCAGGAATGTTATTTGCAGAAATGCTTGATGAATCGGGGTTTCCACCAGGTGTTTTTAATTTAGTTAACGGCGATGGACCTGGTGTTGGTACACAATTATCCGGTCATCCTGATATAGATATGGTGTCATTTACAGGATCAACAAGAGCAGGAAAATTAATCACAAAAAATGCCGCAGATACAATTAAAAGGGTATGTTTGGAGCTTGGCGGTAAGGGAGGTAATATTGTTTTTGAAGATTCACATACTGAAGCAGTAAGAGAGGGCGTTAGAAATGTTATGAGTAATTCAGGACAATCATGTGATGCTCCAACACGTATGCTTGTTCAAAAATCAATCTATGAAAGAGCTGTGAAAGAAGCGGCAGATGAAGCTAATATAATTAAAGTAGATGTTGCAGAAAAAAAAGGAGATCATATTGGCCCAGTTGTTTCAAAAACACAGTATGACAAAATACTGAATTTGATTCAAAGTGGCATTGATGAAGGAGCAACTTTAGTGGCAGGGGGGACAGATCGTCCGGAGGGTTTGAATAAAGGTTATTTTATTAAACCTACAATATTTACTGATGTTTCAAACAATATGAGAATAGCAAAAGAAGAAATATTTGGGCCTGTTTTATCAATAATACCATTTGAAGATGAGGAAGAAGCGATTTCTATAGTTAATGCCACTTCTTATGGTCTAGGCAATTATGTACAAACTCAAGATAAAGAAAAAGCAAGACGAGTTTCTAGACAATTTAGATCTGGCGGAGTGTATATTAACGGGAAAAGCTCTGATCCAGGAACTCCTTTTGGAGGTTATAGACAATCAGGAAATGGTCGAGAAGGTGGTACTTGGGGATTAGAAGAGTACCTAGAAGTAAAAACAATTTGTGGTTGGAAGTAATATTTTTTTTATATCCGTTCGATTTAGATTAATTTCATATTTCTATTTTTTTTAAGTAATTTAATCTAGATAAAATTTCATCTCGATCACTATAATAGCCTTGTAAATGCCGGAGCCCTGAATTCGGATCAAATTCTGTTCTTCCATGTAATATTCTTCGATTATCAAAAGAGAGAATATCTCCGGCTTTTATTCTAAATTTAACTGCAAATTCATCATCATGAACTAGTTTTGCAAATTTTTTGTATGCAAAATAAAATTTTTCCATTTCATTTGGCGGGCAATCCATAGCAGCCATTGTTGCTACACTGAATCGTATTTCGCTAAAATCGTTATCTTTTGTCAGCTTTATCATTGGGGAGTGAAAAATACGAATTTTGTTTTGGGTATAATCATTGTCTTTAAATTTTACGTGAGTTTTAGCTAATATTTCAAAGGCGCTAGGATCATTTTCTTTTAAATATTTTGCAACATGGAAACCATCTATAACCAATGATAATCCGCCCTTGGCATCATTAACTAAGCAATGTAAAAATTGATAGCCAGGCATATATTCATAATATGGTAAATCACTATGATTGCGAAGGCCTAGAGACGTATAGGCAGTATTATTTGGTTTGGGAATATTAATTACATCAAAAGGCGTGCCAAAAAATGTTTCTCTTATGTGGCTAATTCGATGTAAAATTTTTAATGCAGATTTTTTTTCTGTAGGAGCGTTATGTAACAGTGAAAAACCATAGTGGTGCAGTTGTTCCATCCATTTAATTAACCCCTCATCACTATTCATTACCTCTTCACACTCTACAGTTACTTTTCCCATATCATCTTTAAGTCTGGCATCCCAAAGAACGTAAGGAGAAGTATAAGGTTTCTTATTATTGATTGTATAGCAATGGTTTCTTAACCAAAGAGGATCAAAATGACTTGTATGTTCACCTTCACTCCATTTGATTTCTAATTTTCCATCCTGGGTGATGGAGTAGGTTTTAGGATGAATATTATTTGATACAGTTAGTAAATTAAAGCTTCTTTGTCTCGCAGTGGGATGCACTCCATACGGACAGTTATCACGAAGCCACATAAAATGAAAATTACTTTTCTCTCCATCATTCCATTCAATTTCTAATGATTTGTCATTCTTTGAAACGTTCTTTATTGATACTGCTTGAACCATGTGTCTATATATTAATATTATTACTTTTTTTGGATCATAAATATCAATTTGTAAATCATAATTATGAAACACAATAAAACTATCCTAGGAATATTTTTTATGATTGCTGCAATCTTTAGTTTAGGTATTAATGATATATTGGTTAAAGGTTTAAGTTTTAAATTTCCTGTGTGGGAAATAGTGTTTTTTAGGGCCTTTAGCGGAGTGATTATATCCTTCATTCTAGTTTTTTATTTTGGCTGGTCCAAATTAATAACAGCAAAACCAATTGGACACGCAATTAGAGCTTTTTCATCTGTAGGAACTGTAGTTTTGTTTTTTTTCGGAATAAAATTTTTACTTCTTGCAGAAAACCAAGCTATTTTTCATTCTTCACCAATTATTGCCACCATCTTAGCAGTACCCATACTAAAGGAAAAAATTGGTTTTCATCGTCTATTTGCAGTTTTGCTTGGTTTTGTCGGAGTTTTAATAATATTAAAACCAGGAACTGATCTATTTAATATCTATTCTTTAATTCCAATTGCAGCAGCATGCTTTATGGCACTAGCATATCTTTCAACAAGGTATTTGATGTCAACAGAATCCAGTGTTGCAATTATTTTTTACTATTCCATTGCACTGCTTTTTGTATCTATTTGTTTTTTTCCAAAAAATTTTATATATCCTTCACTGATAAATTTAATTCCTCTTGTAAGTCTTGGAATAATTGGATCTTTGGGTCATTATTTTTTATCACAAGCAGCAAAAAATGCTGAAGTTATGGCCATTGCACCTTTTGAGTACTGCTCATTTATTTTTGTTACTATTTTAGGTTATTTGTTTTTTAATGAAGTGCCGGATATCACCGTTTATATCGGTGCAATATTTATTGTGATTAGCGGCATCTACATTGTATACCGAGAACAAAAATAAATCGAAAAAATAGAATAATTTCTAAAAAAATTCATAAAATGCCGTATATATTTTGTGATTTGGGTTATTATGGCAAACTACTATTTTTTTTTATAAAACCTGCGAAATTCATAATATTAGCCATTTTAAAGGTTGTTTTTTCTATCATTACACGTTTAATGGGTAAATTATTTAAATAATTTCATTAGGAGGATATTTATGAAATTCATAAAAAAATTAATCTTATCCCTCGCTTTCATTGCAGGCATTTCACTAGGTGCATCTAGTGCAAAAGCAGCATGTAGCACTCACTTAGGTGATTTTGACTGGGATAGTGCAAACATCCACACTGCCATTGCTACGTTTATCATTGAAAAAGGTTATGGTTGTGATGTTGAAGTAACTAAAGGAAGCACTACTCCAATAATGGCAGCCTTCTTTGATGGTCAAATTGATGTCATTACTGAATTATGGGAAGATAACTTAGTTGAATTGCTAAAACCTCATTTTGCGGATGGTAGTATCATTCACATGGGCACTAATACACCTGCTTCTGAGCAAGCATTCTGGGTAGATAGAGCTACAGCTGAAGCACATGGTTTAAAAAGTGTTGAAGATATGAAAAAACCTGGCGTTTGGGAACTTTTTAAAGATCCTGAAAATCCATCTAAAGGTAGAATGACAAGCTGTATTTCAGGCTGGACTTGTTACACAATTAACTATGTTAAATTAAAAGAGTATGGTCTTGATGAGCTTTATACAAACTTTGATCCAGGCTCAGGCGGCGCATTAGATGCAGCTATTTCTGGTGCTTTTACTAAAGGCAAACCAATATTTTCATATTATTGGACGCCAACCAGCTTGATGGGTAAAGCAGAAATTGATATGATTAGATTGGAAGAACCTGCTTATGATGCTGATTGTTGGGGAGCTATGTCTGTTGTTGTTGAAGATATCAAAGCAAACGGTTTTGAAGCATATAAACCTTCTTGTGCTTGTGAATATAAAGATATGGCTTTAACCAAGTCAGTAAGAGCAGATTGGGCAGCAGCAAATCCAGATATTGCAGCAATGATTAAAGCTTATGCGTTACCTACAGAAAAAGTTAATGAAATGTTAGCTTACTATGTAGATGAATCAGGCGGCGATATGGAAGCAACAGCTATACATTTCTTGTCTAATGAATCTGTGTGGGAATCTTGGGTTTCAGCAGATGTAGCCGCAAAGGTTAAGAGCGCGCTATAAATAGTTATTATTTGTTATATATTTAAACCAGGGGTATTACCCCTGGTTTTTTTCTCATCATGATAAAAATCATAAAAAAATATATCAACTATATATACCTAATACTTTTTGCTGGCTTGATAGTTATCAGCTATCTTTCTTCAAAAAGAAAACCAGATAGCGTTACAGAATTATTTACTGATTTTGGCTGGTTGAACGATTTCCCAAAATGGCTTGATGCTCCATTCATGGTTTGGATAAATGATGGATGGAGGGCTTTTAGCGCAAAATACGGACTTATCTTTGATGCCATTGGTTATGCATTACTTCGGGCTTATTCAATCACAAAAAATTTTTTAATTGATGTACCATGGCCATTAATCGTTCTAGGAGTTATTTTACTAACTTATTTTGCAAGTGGAAAAAAAATAGGAACAACTATTTTTGTTGGTTTTTGTATTTTTTCAATAGGTTTCCTAAATCCACGTTTTTGGGACAAAGCTATTGAAACAACTACAATTGTTTTTATTGGTATACTTCTTTGTTTAATTGTTGGTCTTCCTGTAGGCATTGCGATGGCAAGAAATCCAAGAGTCAGAAATGCAATACTACCTGTGCTTGATCTAATGCAAGTCATACCAAGTTTTTGTTATTTAATACCGGGTATAATATTATTTGGACTTGGAGCAATTCCTGCCATTATTGGAATTTTTATATATGCCTGTCCTCCTTTGATACGTTTAACAGATTTGGGAATTAGGTTAGTGGATAAAGAAGTAATTGAAGCTGCCGAATCTTTCGGTGCAAATAAAAAACAAAAACTGTGGGGCGTTCAATTGCCACTAGCTCTTCCAAATATTATGCAGGGAATAAACCAATGCACTATGATGGCGTTAGCGATGGTTGTTATAGCTTCTATGATAGGTACTAGAGGACTTGGCGATGAAGTGCTTTTAGGCCTTCAACAATTAAATGTGGGATCTTCATTAGAAGCGGGACTTGCAATTGTTTTATTGGCAATTGTCTTTGATAGGATAACTCAAGCTTATGGTGAAAAAATTCAGGAGAGAACTCAACCTGCAAAAAAGGAGAAAAATAAATAGATTATAATGGCAAAGATTGAAGTAAATAACGTATATAAAATTTTTGGAACAGAACCAATGAATGTTCTTCCAAGCGTAAAAGAAGGAGCAACTAAAGAAGAAATTTTAGAAGAAACAGGCCACACAGTTGGATTAGATAATGTTTCTATTTCTGTTGAGGAGGGGGAGACTTTTGTATGCATGGGTTTATCTGGTTCTGGAAAATCAACCTTAATTCGTCACTTAAACAGATTAATTGATCCAACTGATGGTGAAATAATCGTTAATGGAACTAACGTTATGCAGCTTTCAGAAAAACAACTGATTGAGTTTCGGAAGCATGAAATGAGTATGGTCTTTCAGCGCTTTGGTTTGTTTCCACATAAGACAGTTATGCAAAATGTTGCGTACGGTCTTGAAATTCAAGGCAAAGAAATCAATGAAAGAAATAAAATAGCTATGTCTCAAATAGAGGCAGTAGGTCTCCAAGGATTTGAGAATCAATATCCAAGTCAATTGTCCGGAGGCATGCAACAAAGAGTAGGGCTTGCGCGCGCACTAGCTACCAATCCTGGCATTTTACTAATGGATGAAGCTTTTAGCGCACTAGATCCGTTAATTAGAAGTGATATGCAAAAGCAATTACTTGAACTTCAATCTGAATTAAAAAAAACAATATTTTTTATTACGCATGATCTTGATGAATCTCTTAAACTAGGGGATCATATTGGTATTTTGAATCACGGCCGTCTCGTGCAAGTTGGAACACCTGAAGATATTATTATGAATCCCGCAGATGACTATGTAGAAGCGTTTGTTAAAGATGTGAATAGAGCCAAAGTCCTTCGTGCTAGAACTGTGATGGTAAAACCCGATAAATTTAATGGTAAAGACGTTAAGTTATCTGAATCCTATAAAGTTGATGAAGATACTTATATTGAAGAATTTTTGCCAAAAGTTCTCCGGGATAGATCTACAATTGTAGTAGTTGATAATAAAGGTGATACCAAGGGTTATATTACTGAAAAAGAATTGGCTATTTCGCTGAGTAAAACCAGCCACAATGAACCAGCTAAAACTTCTTAATAAAAAAATAATAATTTCAGCAGCAGCCGAGGGAATTGGTTGGTCAATTGCGCAAGAATGCATGCAGAATGGTGCGATTGTTTACTTAACTGATAAGAATAATGAATCTTTAGATAAAATTTCAAAACACGATCTATATGAAAAACAATTATTTTTAGATAGAGTCAATGCTCATGACGCTCAGGAAGTTGAAGATTATTTTAATAAAATAGAGAATAAAGTTGATAGTGTAGACGCGCTTATAAATAATGTTGGAATAGCAGGTCCTACAGGTAGATTAGAAGAGTTAAATATTAATGATTGGAGGGAGACAATAGATATTAATATCAACAGTCATTTTTATTACACTAAGTTTTCAATTCCGTTGATTAAAAACAATAATGGAGGATCTATAATTAATTTATCCTCTACGGCAGGATTATTTGGATTTCCTTTTCGCTCCCCTTATGCAGCAAGTAAATGGGCAGTCATTGGCATGACTAAATCTCTTGCAGTGGAGTTAGGAGAATTTAATATTCGTGTCAATGCCATTTGTCCAGGGTCCGTTTCTGGAGATAGGATGAAAAGAGTTATAGAGGCAAAAGCCAGATCTCTTGGAGTTAAAGAAGAAAGCATACAAAAAGATTATGAGTCAATGGTATCGCTTAAATCTTTTGTTGATAAGAAGGATGTTTCTAATATGGCAGTTTTTCTATTATCTGAAGAGGCAAAAAGAATTTCAGGACAAGTAATGACAGTGGATGGCAATACTGAAAGAATGAATTAGTGAATCGATACGACTATGTGATTTTAGGGGCCGGCTCTGCCGGTTGTGTTCTTGCAAATCGATTGTCTGAAGATCCACGAATATCAGTTGCAGTGATTGAAGCAGGACCATCAAGTGATACATGGAAAGTTGATATGCCCAGCGCTTTATTATACACGATGCATGATCCAAAATATAATTGGAAATATTATTCAGAGCCAGAGCCTTTTTTAAATAACAGAAAAATTTTTTGTCCGCGAGGAAAAATGATTGGCGGAAGCTCGTCCCATAATGGAATGGTTCACGTAAGAGGACATGCTCAGGATTTTAATCGCTGGGCTCAAAAAGGATTAACTAATTGGAGCTATAATCATGTTTTACCATATTTTAAAAAATTAGAGACCTGGTCAGGAGGCGATAATAAATATCGCGGAGGGGATGGTCCACTACAGGTTTCTAAATCCAAAATAAATGAAAAGTTTCCTCTGTACCAGGCTGTTATAGATGCAGCGAAGGAAGCAGGATATCGTTATACAGAAGATTCAAATGGGTTCATGCAAGAAGGTTTTTGCACTTATGATGTTACAATTAAAGATGGAAAACGATGTGACATTGGCAAAGCTTATTTGAAAGAAGCATCAAAAAGAAAAAATGTAGATATTTTCATACAATCTCATATTCAAAAAATTATTGTCGAGGGTAAAGTGGCAAAAGGAGTTGAGGTAATTATAAAAGAGAAAAAAGAAAAAATATTCGCTGGTAAAGAAGTTCTCCTATGTTGCGGATCAATTAACTCTCCGAAATTATTACAATTATCTGGGATAGGAGATGCAAAGGATCTGCAACAAGTAGGCATTCAAGTGATGCATAACTTGCCCGGTGTTGGGAAAAATTTACAAGATCATTTGGAGATATACGTACAACATGAATGCAAAAAGCCAGTCACGTTATACGGACTTTTTAATAATCCGCTTATGAAGCTTTATCACGGCGCTCAATGGTTTCTTTTAAAAAAAGGATTATTGGCACATTCACATTTAGAATTGGGAGGATTTGTTGCAAGTTCCTCAGATTTTGATCATCCAAATATTCAATTTCATTTTTTCCCATCCCTGGTTATTAATCACGGTCTTGAAAATCCAGACAAGCACGCTTTTCAATTTCATGCTAGTCCGAATAGACCTACGAGTCGAGGATGGATAAAATTGCGATCTTCCAACCCCAGTGATTTGCCTATTATTCAGTTTAATTATCTTGAAACCGAAGGAGACAGGCAGCAAATGCGGGAATGTGTAAGAATATCTAGAAAAATTTTTAGTCAAAAATCTCTTAATGAATATTTGGGAAAAGAAATCCGTCCTGGACTTGACATTCAAAACAATGAAGAATTAGATGAGGTTATAAGAAATGCATCAGAAACGGCTTATCATCCTTCATGCACGAATAAGATGGGAATTGATAGTATGTCAGTAGTTGATGCTGATACCAAGGTTCATGGTTTGAATAACTTGCGTGTTGTAGATTCTTCGATTTTACCTGATATTATTAGCGGCAATTTGAATGCTTCCACTGTTATGATGGCTGAAAAAGCATCAGATATGATACTTGGCAAACCAGAGGCAGAACCAGTGGAAATAGATTTTTTTACGGCAGCTTAATTTAATAACGACTAGAAGGCTCCCAAAGATTAATTTT
>JAGFWP010000056.1 GCA_017639935.1 Pelagibacteraceae bacterium | reverse complement strand
TATTAATAAATATGCACAATAAATTGTTAAGTAATAAATTATGATGATAGGATTCTCTCTAAAGCCTAGAAATGCGCGAATAAGTGATTTTGAAAAACAACTAATTTATTTTGAAAATATTGGTGCCGAAAGCGTGGAGATACCACTTTATGAGCTAGATATAATTTGTGGCAAACAAATTGTACAAGATGAATTAATATTTTTGCAACAAACACTTAAGATCTCTAATTTAAATCGCTCCCTACATGGATCAATATCTGTCAATTTAATGGATGATGAATATTTAAATGATCATAAAGAAGTTTTAAAAAGAGATATAGAAATCAGTGAGGCCATAAACAGCTTGATACTCGTCACTCATTTTGGTTACACAAGTAAAAAAAATTACGAAAATAAAAATATTTACAATAAACTTTTAGCAAAGCAACTAGAGACGTATTATGAAATGGCAGAATATGCAAAGGCACACAATGTTATTCTTGCTGTTGAAAATTTATTTCCATTTACACAAAAAGATTATGCGCCCCTACCAAGTGAAATAGCTGAACAAATTTCATTGCTTTCACACTCTAATGCAAAGGTAACTATTGATTTTAGTCATGCTTATATCAATTGTTCCCTGAATAATGTTAACTATATTGAAGAAATAAAATCACTTGCTCCACTAACAAAACACCTTCATTTACATGATTCTTTTGGCAAGCTTAAAGTTATGGATACATACATTCATTCAGAAGACGTAACTTACGGTCAAGGTGATATTCATTTACCGTTGGGATGGGGGGACATTCCTTTCAAAAAAATTTTTTCTGATATTCAATTTCCTTCAAATATTATTTTAAACTTTGAGCTATCTCTTAGATATGAAAGATATTATAAAAAAAATTTTGACATTGCAAAAGAATTAATAAAGTTAAGATAGGGAAATTTTTTGAATAATAATTTTTTTATTTGTCAATTAAGCGATATTCATTTTACTGATGATTTTGATAAATTATTTAATCAAATAAATACTGCTGAACAGTTTAAAAAAGCAGTTAATTTTTGTAATAATTTAAACCCCCAACCAGATCTTTATATTATTTCAGGTGATTTAATTCATGACAAGCCACAATATTATGAAAATTTTATTAATATAACTAATCTTCTTCAAAAACCATACTACCTTATGATGGGCAATCATGATGTGCGGGATCAATTGCGCAAATTCATTTCCGATAAAAGTTTAATTGATTCTAATGGTTATATAAACTTTTCACTAAATAATCATCCGATTAGAATAATTTGTTTAGATACGGCAGTAGAAAATATGGTTGAAGGAGAAATTAGTATTGAAACAATGAAGTGGTTAAAAGATGAGTTAAGCAAGGATTTGAACAAAACCACAATCATTTTTATGCATCATCCCCCAATAAATATTGGTAGTCAACTATTTGATGATATTAAATGTAAAAATGGTAATGAATTTCTTCAATTTACTAAAGAATACCAAAATATTTCAAAAATTGTTTTTGGTCACGTACATTGTAAATTCAGTAAAAATGTAGAAAATCAGGAATTATTAAGCTGTCCTAGTTCGTCATTTCAAATTCCAATTGATGCTAAATCTCCAGAAAATCTTCTTATGGATAACTCTAGTTACATTCAATTATTTAAATGGGATAAAGACCTTAACTTAGATATTCATACAATAAATATTAACTAAGAATTTAGAGGAGTTTTATCAATTTCTTAATTCTATTTTAGGATTCATTGGTTGTTAAAAATCAAGTCATTTTAGGGGAAAAAAATATTTTTACTTTCTATTATTGCAATGAATTAAAAAATGCTGATGAAGAAAAGATGTCGATATCTATAATAAGGTAAAGAAATAATTATCAAATGATGGCATATCTTATTTTGGCGGACACCCACTCTGATATTAAAACAGTTATAAAAATTATAATTAAAATCATTGATACTTGAGTCCAAGCTAGGGTGTTAATGGAGCCATTCAACTGGAGACCGATTCCTCCAGCCCCCACCAGTCCCAAAATCGTTGATTCACGAATGTTAATGTCCCATCTATAAACCGCCACCCCCGCGATTGTAGGCAATACTTGGGGGATGATGCCAAATAGTATTTTTTGAGATGTTTTCGCACCAGTGGCTTCGACAGCCTCTACCTGCGAATGATCAATCTCTTCAATTGCTTCATATAATAGCTTTGCACAAAAACCTATTGAGCGCAGTCCAATTGCAATCGTTCCAGCTACTATTCCTGGACCTAAAATAAAAACCAGCATTAAGGCCCAAATCAAAGAATTCACGGACCGGGAAGATACAATAATAAAAAGGGCCGCCACCCTGAATATTTTATGAGGTGTCGTATTCCGTGCTGCTAAAAAAGCAACTGGCACGGCTATTATAATAGCGATCATAGTTCCTATAGTTGCAATATTAATTGTATCCCAAACTGGTTTTATTAACTTTGACGTGTAGGACCATTTTGGAGGCACCATTCTTACTCCGATGTCCGCAGCTTGCCTAGGTGCATCCTGAACAAAAAACCATACAGTTTTTTCTGATATTAATTGCCAAGCAAAAACTATGATGGAAACTCCAATAAGCCATCCCAGCCAAATAAGCAGTTGTTTTTTAGTTGTTCTTCGTTTCCAACTTAATCCTTTTTCACTTTCTATTTTTGGCATTACTGCACCCACTTTCTTAAATATCCAGAAACATATTCCAGAGACATTACTATGACTATTATCACTACAAGAATTGCGGCGGCCGTATCAAATTCATAACGTGCAAATGCAGTATTTAAAGTAGCGCCAATTCCACCACCCCCTACAATACCAACAACAGCGGACTCTCTAAAATTAATATCTAATCGATAAACTGATAAGCCTATCATTCTTGGCATCACTTGAGGCTGAATGGCGTAATTTATCCATTGAAACCAACTAGCACCAGTAGCCTTGATTGCTTCTGCCTGCTCTTCATTCATATTTTCTATATCCTCTGCTAAGAGTTTTGCAAAGAAACCTATGGTTCCAATAGATAGCGCAATGAAACCAGCAAAGGGTCCGAAACCAAATAATTTTACAGCAAAAATTGCAAGAATAATTTCAGGAAAAGTTCTTGAACCTGCAATCACCCCCCTACAAGATAAATATACCCACAAAGGAGCTAAATTCCTAGCCGCACCCAATCCAATTGGGACTGATAAAGCTATACCAGCGACAGTGGATATGATTGCCATCCACACACTTTCAAGGATTCCATCCCAAACCACTCCACGATGATCTGCAAAATTTGGTGGAAAAAATGAATCAAAAAATCTTTTACCACGAGGAATGCCCTTTATAAATCTCTCCACATCAATTTCCATACTCCCAAAAGCAGCAAATAGATAAATTAAAGCACCCATGATTATAGCCCACCTTAATTTAGAACTTTTTATAAATGGAGGCTTTCTCCAATGTCGAGGATATTTTATTAATGAAGTTTCTGAATTCATTTTTTAAATTATTTCTTCATCATCATCTTCAACTTTTTCAATCGTTGCTGACCAATCTTCTTCACCGTATATTTTGGTTAAAACATCCGGGGTAAGGCCATCCGGAGGACCATCATAAACAACGGATCCTAATTCCAATCCGACTACGCGCTGTGAAAACATTTGGGCTAATTGAACATCGTGTATATTAATGATTGCCGCCAATTCACGCTCTTCACATAATTCATTGATAAGTCGCATGATTTGTCTGGAAGTTTTAGGATCTAAACTTGCTGTTGGCTCATCAATTAATAGAAGGTCAGGGTTTTGAATTAAAGCCCTGCAAATACCGACTCTTTGACGCTGCCCACCTGATAATTCATCCGCCCTCTTATCAACCATATCCATCAAACCTACTCGGTCAAGCAGTCTGTATGCTTCCTTAATATCATCTTGAGGAAACTTACGAAAATAACTTCTCCAGAAACCAACATAGCCAAGCCTTCCGGACAAAACGTTCTCCATAACGGTTAGTCGTTCTACCAAAGCGTATTCTTGAAAAATCATTCCCATCCTACGGCGATTTTTTCTTAACTTTCTGGAAGATAAAGAGGTTAATTCTAAATCATTTAAATATACTTTGCCTGAGGTTGGTTCAACAAGACGATTAATGCATCTAATAAGTGTAGACTTACCCGCCCCTGAAGGGCCGATTAATGCTATTACTTGACTCTTTGGAATTTCAAGATCAACGTCTATAAGCGCTTGATCACCAGTCTTGTACTGTTTTGTTAATTTTTCTAAACGTAACATTCAATAATCACTCTGAGTTTAAATTATGCCCCTTAAAAAAAAGGGGCATAATTAATTTTTTGAAGAAATTATAAATTATTTACAATCGTAACTGACTTCGTTAGCTGCATCAATTTGACGGATAACCGCCCAATCAAATTTATGAGTTATGCCTATGAACTTATCTGCTTTTTTAAATTCATTGACAAAAAGTTCATCTTCACTCCATGGAAAAGTCCAAAAAGCGTTTTTCACTTTTGCGACTAATTCTGGATGTAAGTTATGCGCATGTCCATATCCAGTTGTAGGAAAGGTTGCCGATCTATAAACCGCTCTTATTGAACCTTCTTCAATCACCCCTCTTCGTATCATTCTATTTAATACAGAATTCGCAATAGAGGCAATTTCATAATCACCATTATAAACGCCGAGAATTGAATTATCATGCTTGCCTGAGAAGGTTGGCGTGAAATCTCTATCGGCCACTAAATCAAATTCACCCTTAAGTATAGCTGATGGCGCCTTAAATCCTGAATTAGATGTTGGGGCAGTAAAGGCCAATGTTTTACCTTTAATCTCAGCTGCAGATTGTATTGGACTGTCGGCTTTCACAATGATTTCCATTTCATAACCAAAAGAACCATCCATATATCCCATCATTGCAAAAGGAACAAAACCAGCGCAACTAACTGCTATAGGATTAGAGCCTGTGTTAAATCCTGCGATGTGCAATCTTCCGGATCGCATAGCTTCTAATTGTGCAGCATTTGACTCTACAGGGAAAAATACAACTTTTTTTCCAGTTGTTTTTGATAAGTGATCAACAAAACCATTCCATATATTCGCGTACACTGCCGGATCTTCAACAGGAGTGTAAGTAAAAATTAATGTACTTGGATCAATCCATTCATCTGGATTAAGAGGTAAATCGGCAGTTTGATCCATATTGCGATCACAGTAAGCATCATCAAGTGTGCCTCGATAACAATCTTCAGCATTGGCAATACTTCCAAAACCAAGAAAACTAACAACCAAAACAAGGATGGATTTTAATAATAAAAAATTAATAATTTTCTCATTGTTCATAACTATTTCCTTTCCAAAATAAAATTTTTTTATGGTCAGATGAGTATATACGTTTATATAAACACAGATACCAATTTATTACTTACAATGATAAAAAATTATTTAATTTTATTTGATATAAGTCAATTTTATTAAAGTTATGCGCTATATAGTTACTTAAAGAGAGTAATTTCTAATTACTTATATTATCTACGTTCGACTTCCTTAAATAGTAATTAAACTATTGCTTTCTTTTTTTAATATTGAAACTTACGGACAGTTTTTTGTTGTTTCCAAAACCTCTTTGATATGTCCGGAAACCTTAACCTTGTTCCATTGTTTGAACAATCTACCCTTGCTATCAATCATGAAAGTGCTCCTGCTTATTCCGAAATATTTTTTACCATACATGGATTTTTCAATCCAAATGCCAAGTTTTTCACACACATCATCTTCATCCGACGCTAAGGGATATTTTATTTTGTATTTTTCAGCAAATTTTATATTTCTCTCAATACTGTCTTTCGAAGCACCTATGATTTTAAAACCCAATTTTTTGAATTTGTTAAGGTTTGATTGAAAATCACAAACTTCTATCGTACAACCGCCAGTCATGGCTTTAGGATAAAAGAATAGAATTGCTTTTTTAATTTCAGAGGATTTTATTTCCGCATCATCAAAGAGTTTAAGTTTAAACTTTGGAAGTTTTTCCATATCATTACATTACCACTAACCACAAAAAATGTTGAGAAAAAACAGGATTGTGTGAGTAAGTAGAAAAAGAAATGAGTATTTTACTACTTTAATTATACAATTCAAATCATTTTGATTTTTTGCTAATTATATGCGGAATTGAAGTCAAACAACACCATTTATCCAGATTCATATTATTTTATATACGTACATATTTGCGCCTTGAAATAAAACGAATAAGTGCTAGCATAATATCTTAATAAACTATGGAGTATTTTAAGTATGATTCCACCAAAACCAGATAGGGTGGTGTCCACAACCGATCACAGTTCTTTAAACAATTAAGCAGACCTTTTTAAAAGGTTTCCAATTAGGCGAATAAGCCGAAATTTAACCCCATTCATCTCAATGTTGATGGGGTTTTTCTTTTCTTAATTCAACAAATCCAATATCTATTTGTGATGCAAAATGAAAAATATAAATTATTACTGGTGTTTTTTATTAATTACTTTTTGTAATATTAATCGCGTTTTCCCTGCCTCTGTTATCAGCTATTTCAAATGAAACTGCCTCACCTTCCGTAAGAGTGTCAATTCCAGCCTGTTCTAAAGCGGACACATGAAGGAATACATCGTTTCCTCCCGCGTCATTTTCAATAAATCCATATCCTTTGGTCGGATTAAACCATTTAATTTTTCCGTTAGACATTCATAGTCCTTTCTTGTCGTTCATTAAATTGTAGTGAAATATATATATAAAGCTAATTCTTGATAATTCTAATCAGTACAAATGTGTTGGAGTTCATATAGGGATTTATTTTAAAAAATCAACTGAAAGATTGAATATACATATTCTACTAATTGTGAGGAATATTGAGGAATTTTTTTCAAATTGATAACCTTGTGACAATAAGATAATAGTTAATTATAAGTTATTCGAATGAAAAAACCCAAGTCAATTGACCTTTTCTCTGGATGCGGAGGTTTGAGCACTGGTTTTGAAAAAGCGGGTTTTGACAATGTTGTTTCAAACGACATCTGGGAACCGGCACAAGAAACGTTCTTGCACAACAACCCTTCCGGAAATTTCATCCTGGGAGACATTGCTCAGGCCAAGATCAAAAAAGAAATCATACATAAATCACTTGGTTGTGACGTAATTGTCGGCGGGCCTCCCTGCCAGGCCTACAGCTTGTCCGGCGGGAGAGATGTGGATGATCCCAGGGGGAGGTTATTTGAAGAATATTTGAAAATTGTAAAAAAAATTCGCCCGAAATATTTCGTCATTGAAAACGTCAAAGGAATATTGTCGATGGAACACGATAAAAATAATCTACCTCCTGGCGATCAAATAAAACTTAACAGAATTAAAACATTGGAAAAAAGAAGGTCATCCCTCCTTCTCAGGCGCAAGCAGTCATTGAACACGTCAAAAATTAAATTCACCAAAAGTGATTCAAGAATTCTGGAGGTGACTAAAGAGGAGTTGAAGAAAGTTAAAAAAAACACATCGGACTTGAGGGTCAAGGTGACCGATATGATCAAGGAACGGTTTGAAAAAATCGGTTACGACGTCAAAATGCAGGTTTTGAACGCCGCTGATTATGGCGTACCGCAAAAAAGGGAAAGGGTTATTTTCATAGGCGGATATGACGGTCTTCCAGTTAATTTTCCCGATCAAACATACCGAAAAAAAACAAACGGCACAGAAGATCTGTTCAAATCAAATCTTCAGGACTGGATAACGGTGCGAGAAGCAATTGACGATATAAAAGATCATCCTGAGGATATTGATTTCAATCACATTTTCACAAACTGCGGAAAGGAGTTCTTAAATAAAATAAAGAAAACAAAAATAGGAACAAGCGTCTACGAAGGCTATCGTGACGCCTATTACAGAAGCTATCCTGACGAACCAAGCAACACGGTCAAGGAAAACCACGGAGGGGTATTCATCCATTATGAAAAGAACAGGTTCATGACGCCAAGAGAACTCGCACGACTTCAATCATTTGAGGATGATTTCATCTTCAAAGGTTCAAAAAGTCAAATCCTTGTTCAGATAGGAAACGCCGTACCACCTAAACTGGGATTTGAAATCGCAAATACAATAAAAGAGCAGATTTAAATTACTTTAACTTTTTTTTGAAAATCTCGAACATCAAACCAAAAACAACCGACGCATCCTTCTGGAGATTCTAAATATTCAATATTGCCATATGTAAAAGATTTTTCAAATCCTAATTTTTTCCCATCAAATCTTTTATTTGTTTTCGCGCAAGTTTTACAATGCTGTCTTTTAGCATCATTAGCCGCTTTAGAAAGTGGTTGAAAATCAGACAATTTTTGGTTGATCAATTTTCCAATTCTAAGATCATTTTTTCTTCCGTTTTTATGATCCACCTCTGGTTTTGATGTTCCAAGTAGCAGGCATTTTTGTTGTTTGATTTTTTTTATCAGATCAGATCTAATTGATCTGTTTAATGAATACTTAATTCCACCACATCTATACTCTACAATTTTATTGCCTTCTTTTTGTTGATCTATCTTAAAAGGAAATCTTGAATCATCATTTCTTCCCCAATCACGACCATTTGCGTGTGATAATCTTGAATACTCCCCTATAAACTCCGAAATATTCACCCATTTACTGACCCCTTTTGCATTAGGTTTTGCAAGCTCTATAAATAATGTATTTTTAGATTTTTTTTTCATTTTAAATTTTATTAATTATCCTATTAGTGTTTTGTTTAAGCTTGCACTCCCATATCTTATAGACTTTCCAGCCAAGTTTTCTTAGTTTATTCTTGTTTTTTTCATCCCTTTTCTTGTTTTTATTTAATTTGTTAAGCCAGAATTTTTTATTAGTTTTTGGTATTTTGTATTTACCGCAGTTGTGATGATGCCAGAAACACCCATTCACGTTGATTACAACTCCGTGCTTTTTTAAAACTATGTCAGGACTTCCCGGAAGATTTTTTTGATGAAGCCTGAAACGATAGCCCTTTTTATGGAGGAAAGACCTCACGTAAAGCTCAGGTTTTGTGTTCTTGGATCTGATCAGGGACATCACTTCTGATCTTTTCTTTTTAGAAAAAACGTCTGCGCACATTTTAGATCTTCCTACAATTAAAATTGTAACATTAACTTTTTTTATCCCTTGATAAATTTACAATAAAATAATAGCAATTAATAAAATGAACAAAAATAAAAATATTGGACCCATAGCTCAATGGTAGAGCATTCGACTCTTAATCGACAGGTTGAAGGTTCAAGTCCTTCTGGGTCCACCAATTTTTTTCAGAATATGTCAACAAACCTGTTGATATTATGGTGGAGCTGAGGGGGATCGAACCCCTGACCTCTACACTGCCAGCGTAGCGCTCTCCCAGCTGAGCTACAGCCCCTTTATGGCTTGTAATACCTGAAAATTAGGGAGAATGTAAAGATGTAAAGACCCTCTTTAAATTAGAGAGTCTTTACAAATAAATAGTTACTCAGATTTCCTACTGTACATAAAAAACAAAACTGCAAAAACGGCAAAAAGAGCTATATTAATATAAGCGGTAGATCCTCCTGCTTGTCCTGTCATGACATGGTATGAAACCATTAAAAACCATAGAAGATTGCCTATCCCCCACAGCTGGCCTAAAGCAGAAAATGCATTACCGGCGATATCAGGTATGCGCCATGATAATAAAGCAATAAACACGATCGTAATTCCAAGAAACTGTCCCACAGTCTTTAGTGAATCAGACATAGTTAAACCAGCCATTTCAAAGAATGTGTTTGGCATAAAAATTATTCCAAACGCGTTGATTAAAAAAATCACAGCGGCAATACGAAATACTAGTTTTAAATCCATAAAATCCTCCTCAGTATTAATATTCATACTTTAACATTAACTGCAAGGAAAGTTGAGTTTATAGTGTAAATTCTTCCCCAGGTTGCAAGATTAATAGTTGTGAGTCTGATTCATTTACAAGGTTTTCATCAACAACTTGTTCAATCACATCAAAAGTATTGTAGTGTATTGGAACTATTTTTTTTGCATTCAACAATTGTACAGCCTTTTGCGCTTCCTTAATTCCCATCGTGAAATGACCGCCGATAGGAAGAAAAGCTAAGTCAAGTGGATACATCTCCCCTATTAATTTCATGTCACCAAACACCCCCGTATCTCCTGCATGATATATTTTCTTGTTATTATAAAAAATGACAACTCCACTTGGATTGGAGCTCATGGAATGAAAAGCTTGCGTAAATATCAATTCCAAACAGTTTAACTTGACTGTTCCGCCTATATTGCATCCAATTGTTTTTTCACATCCTTTTGAAGCCAGATCTTCTGCAGTTTCAACTATGCTGACAACTGTAGCTCCTGTATTTTTTGCAATTAGAGGTATGTCATTAACATGATCAAAATGATTATGTGTTGCAATAACATAATCAGCCTTCTCGATCTCCTTAGCTTTAATTGTGGCAAGGGGATTGTCATTCAGCCAAGGATCAATCAAAATACTCAAATCGTCTTCAATTTTAACTCCTGCATGACCATAATATAGAATTTTCATCAATTCATCCTATCATTAACCTCAAGAAATATAATGATTAAATATCCCTAGAGCTAATCAAATGACTCCACATTTCTTTTCCGTTATCAAATAACGGTGTATAATTATTTAATTTTTTATCCCAATCGCCTCGCATCATTTCTGAATCCAGCTGACCGGATTCCCAAACGGCTATGCCTAAAAGAATGATATATTCTTTAGGGCCTTTATTTTTTGCAATATCAAAGAGAACTTTAGGTTCTCGTGTAATGGTAAAATCATTGTTTGAAGATATGAAATCACTACTCTTGTAATCAGAGGAATGAATAAAAAAAATGTGTTGAGGATCCACAGGCCCTCCCCAATATACAGTGATTTCCTTTTCTACTATTTTTTCAGGTGGGCTCAAACTACTGCTGTTAAACAATTCTCTTATAGACAGTGTATCAATAGGTTTGTTAATAACTAAGCCTGCAGCCCCCTCTTCTTGATTGTGATAAAGCATAACAATCACAGTTTCTTTAAATCTAGGATCTTGCATAGATGGTTTAGCTACTAGAAGCTCTGTAAATATGCTTTCACTCAAAGCATTTTGCTGAAATGAAAAAAATAAAATTAGAAATAAAAATAAAAATCTCATTAAAATTATATTATCACCAGATAGGTTGTTTTTATATAAAAAGAATATTGGATATGCAATGTTGCCGATTGAAAAAACTCAAATAGGAACAAAAATCACTATTCTTGCTCGAGGTGATGAGACTGGGGCAACTGTTATAAAAGAACCTTTTGTAAGGGGTAGAGAAAAACAATAAATTTAAACAGTCTTATTATATCTCTTCTTTTGATGAAAACTTTTTAATCAAACTGTTTGAAAGTTCTTTATTTTGCACAGTTTGCATTCTTTCAAATTCATGCTCAAAGGAACCCAATCCCTCTGTTAGACTTTTTATATCAATAATTAAATCAAATAACTCACATCCGGGCATTTCAGCCTCCAACACTTCATAGCCTGACCATCCTTCTTTTTGTTGTGTGTCCTTGATCATACCTCTTTTGCTAGTAACTAAAGTATAAATATTATTAATGACTTTAGAAGGAACTAGAAATTTCACCTTATGATAGGGTTCAAGCAAAATCGGTTTACAGTTTTCTAGTGTTTCTCTTAAAGCTTTAATGCCAGCTATATGAAAGGAATTTGAATTTGAATCAACATCGTGGGTTTTGCCGTCCTTCAAAGTGACTTGTATGTCCGTCACTGGAAAGCCCAGAGGGCCTTTTTGCATGAATTCTTTGCATCCTTTTTCTACTGAGGGAATATAAGTTTTTGGGATTACACCGCCTACAATTTTATTATCAAACTTAAAAAATTCACCTCTGGGTAATGGCTTTACATCCACAACAACTCTGGCATATTGTCCTGCTCCACCAGATTGTTTTTTATGAGTAGTAATATGGTCTGAGACACTCCCTTGAATAGTTTCACTAAAAGCAAAGT
>JAGFWP010000055.1 GCA_017639935.1 Pelagibacteraceae bacterium | reverse complement strand
GACAGGCTTTTCAGCAACTGAAATCGGTATAACATCTCCTGATTTCTTAAGCTCATGGGCAAAGCCGACAAAGGTCCAGTTGTTCGCCAGTACAGTGTCGCACTCCATTTGCCAGAACTCTTCATCATTGTAAGCCATAGACGGCAAACCGTTGGGGAGTTTTTTCTCCTCTAAAAGACTAGATAACTTCATTTTGACATTAATGATTATTAAATTTTTATTATCAAAAAAATTCTCTCCCTGTTTGTGATAAATGTAAAATCTTTTTTTATATGTTTCTTTATTATTGATTCAAATCAATTTATTAATATTTTTTTTGTTGATTTTGCGCGAAAAAACATACTTCAATAAATCATGTGTTAGCCTAAAATTAAACCTCTTAATCTTTATGGGAATGGTGTTATATTAAATTATGGAAAGTCCTTTCTATGAAAAAGAAAAGATAACGGAGAACGACCACGCCTTTGCTGTCTATGACAAGCATCCCGTATCCGAGGGGCACACGCTTGTCGTTCCAAAAAAAGAAGTAGCAGACCTTTTTGAGTTAGAAGATGAGGAATACCATGCCTGTTTTGATTTGGTGAAGCAAGTTCGGAAGATGCTCATAGATGTCTATCAACCCCAAGGATTTAATGTTGGCATCAACAATAGCCCAGTAGCTGGCCAGACAATTCCCCATGCGCACATTCATGTTATTCCTCGTTATAAAGGTGATGTGAAAAATCCTAGAGGCGGCGTAAGAAACGTTGTTTCAGGAAAAGGGGATTATTAGAACAAGAACAATGTGCATACCGTTTCACCAAGTTTTCTCACCACCGAGAATAGGTGATGTAGAAGGAAAGATTTTTGAATGAAAAACAAAGAACTTACTTTTTTCAAACTCTTTTTTATAATTGCATCTTTATGGAATTTAATAGGTGCATTTTTCGGTTATTTCAACACCGCCTATACTTTTAACGGTTTTTTTGATAGGGAATTAACAGACCCTCTATTTTATGCCATTTATCAAGGTACTTGGGGAACAACACTTGTATATTTTATAGGTTACGCAATTGTTGCTTATAACCCCCTAAAACACTACGGTATTGTAATTGTTGGTGGAATTGGCAAAGTTGGTTTTGCAATTTCCTTATTTAAGCTTTACCTGTCGGGACTCGCCAATTCTGTTGTATTCATTGTTATTATAGGTGATTTCTTTTTTTCACTCCTTTTCGTGTATTATTTTTTCCGATTGTACGATGTAAAAAAAAAGCTAGTTGAAATATAAATCTATTTTTTTATTCTTATTGTATAAATTTTTTAAGCGAACACTATTAAAATAATTCAACATTTCCCGTGGTTGGTGGTAAGATGGATCAGGATGAAAAAACTTTTTGGAATTGTGGTTCTGGGTTTGTTGTGGTGCAACGTTGGTATTGCTGAATCCCGATTTGGAGAATTAACTAATATGAAGGATGAGAGGATGAGAGGTAAAAATAATCAATGGGTTAGACCTCATCCAGGACCATTTGTTTGGAACAAAATTGAAAAAGAACAAGGTAATTTTTCTTGGCAAAAAGCAGATGAATATGTTGCTTATGCACAAAATCACAATCAAACAATATTAGCTACAATTTGGCCTTATGCTAATTGGGAGCAAAAATTATGCAAGAGAAAAAAAGCTAAAAGTCCATTTGGAAGGAGTTTTCCAAAATATTTAAGCAAACCTTGTTCAATGAAAAATTATAAGACTTTTCTTTTAGCATTGGTAGATCGATATGATGGTGATGGCAATAATGATATGCCAGGGTTAACTAACCCAATTATTCATTGGGAAATTATGAACGAACCTGAATTTAAAATGTTCTTTAATGGCAAAGAAGATGAATTTGTTGAAATTTTTAATTTTTCTTCAAAAACAATAAAATCAAAACAAAAAAATTCAATCATTATTATGGCGAGTGCTGCAGGAATGTTTCCAGAAAATAAAAAGTTTTGGAAATCAACTCTGCCAAAAATCAAAGATTATTTTGACATAGCAAATATTCACCACATAAGTACTCCCGATGGTAAATGTGATAAAGAATTTTGGGTGGATGAATTTGCAGCTTTGTTAAAAAGCACAAATATAGACAAACCTATTTGGGTTACAGAAGCGATGATTGGCAAATGTAAAGTACTATCGAGTTATATAAACGCTTTTGCGAATGGTGCTGAAATAATAATAGATGTGGGGGTAAATGCTCCAGGAATGAAAATGAGTAAAAAAAGCAGAAAAAAACTAGATAAATTAATTAATGATGTTGATGAGTTTAAATCTGTTAAGTTATTAAACAAAAAAAAAGCAGAATTCTTATTTAAAGATGGATCCGTTAAAATAGTTGATTTTTAAAAACTATGTATTTGAAAGAATTAAAAAGTTGTGCGCACTATGCTGCCAACAATAATTTTGTAGATGAATAAAGTATTAAGTTCTTTAAAATTTACTTCTGGACAAGAAATTAAAAATAGATTTCTGTTAGCGCCTTTAACTAATTGTCAAAGTGATGATGATGGTAAATTATCCGAAGAAGAATTTAAATGGCTAACTATGCGCTCAAAAGGAGGGTTTGGACTCACTATGACTTGCGCTTCTCATGTCCAAAAAATAGGGAGAGCATTCCCTGGGCAAATGGGAATTTTTTCAGATGACCATATTAACAATCTCAAAAGACTCACTGATGAAATTAGGTCAAATAAAAGTGTATCTATTATCCAATTACATCATGCAGGAATGAAATCTCCTAAAAAACTTATTGGAGAAACTCCAGTTTGCCCATCAGATAATGAATCTTATAATGCTAGAGCGCTATCAATAAGTGAAGTAAAAATACTCAGGGATGATTTTATTAAAGCCGCTGTCAGGTCCAAAAAAGCTGGATTTGATGGAGTTGAGCTTCATGGTGCCCATGCTTATATTATTTGTCAATTCCTTAGTTCGAAATATAATTTGCGAGATGATATTTATGGAGGAAATTCAGAAAATCGCTTCCGATTAGTATTTGAAATCATAGATGGCATAAGGGCAGAATGTGGAAATGCTTTTATTATAGGTGTTAGACTTTCACCTGAAGGCTTAGAGAACGGTATCAACTTAAAAGAGTCAAAAGAATTAGCAGAAAAATTAATGATTTCAGGAAAAATAGATTTTTTGGACATGTCTTTATGGGATGTATTTAAAGAACCGGAAGAAGATCAATTTAAGGGTAAAAATCTCATTGAGCATTTTTCTGAATTAAATAGGGGAGAAACAAAACTTGGTGTTGCAGGTAAAATCAAAACTACCAAAGACATATTAAAAGCTATTGAATATGTAGATTGGATAATGTTGGGAAGAGCAGCTATTCTTCACCATAATTTTCCGATTTTATTTAAAAAATACCCAAATTTCAAAACTATTGACACTCCGGTTGACCATAAATATCTTATCAAAGAAGGCTTATCAAAGGCATTTATAGATTATCTTTCCATTAAATTTGATGAAATGGTAAAAAATAATTATTAAATCTTAATCTCGTTTATTGATTTTGCAGTAAAAAAATTGAATAGTGTTTATTTTTATCAAACCAATACTTTTTTACTTTCCATCCAGCGGATGTAGTCAATGAGCTA
>JAGFWP010000054.1 GCA_017639935.1 Pelagibacteraceae bacterium | reverse complement strand
CGGAAGAACGACAATTGGCGCTGGCTGACGCAGAAAACAGATTAAAGTCCGGTGGTGGCTTGCTTGGCAAAAAAGGTTTGTCTTTGGGTGAGATTAATAAGTCTGAAAAAACAACCGCTACTATTGGACTACCCATTAATCCATACTTGTGGAAAGGAAGTTTGGAGACTATAGATTTTATGCCTCTTGCTTCTGTGGATCCTTTTGCGGGTATAATAATCACTGATTGGTATGCCAACCAAGGCGCCCCTAACGAAAGATGTAAGATAAATATATTTATTAAGGGATATGAAATGAAGACTGATAATTTAAAAGTCAACTCTTTTTGCCAATCATTGTCAAATGGCCAATGGGTAGACATAAAAAATAATATTGATAATGATGCAAAGCTTGAAAACGCTATTCTGAACAAAGCAAAAAAAATAAGACTCTCTCAAAGTTAGCAACGTGTCATCAAGATACAACCATAAAAAAGTTGAGCGCTTGTGGCAACAGAAATGGGAAAAAGAAAAAATTTTTCAAACAGCAACAGATAAAAACAAAAAGAAATATTATGTATTGGAAATGTTTCCATATCCTTCGGGTAAAATTCATATGGGACACGTTAGAAACTATGCCTTGGGAGATGTGGTGGCCCGGTATAAAAAAATGTGTGGATTTAATGTTATGCATCCAATGGGTTGGGATGCATTTGGTCTTCCTGCAGAAAATGCTGCAATCGTTGCAAAAAAATCACCGTCAGAATGGACTTATCAAAACATCAATTTAATGAGGTCGCAATTAAAGTCTATAGGGCTTTCAATTGATTGGACAAGGGAAATTGCTACTTGTCACCCTGATTATTATAAGCATGAACAGTCTTTTTTTTTAGATTTGTTGAAAAAGGAATTAGCATACAAAAAAGAATCTTTTGTAAATTGGGATCCTGTCGATCAGACGGTTTTAGCTAATGAGCAGGTGATAGATGGCAAAGGCTGGAGATCAGGAGCTGAAATTGAACAAAAAAAATTATCCCAATGGTTTCTAAAAACTAGCGCCTATTCTGAAGAGCTTTTAAATTGCCTGGATCAACTTGATGACTGGCCATCAAAAGTAAAAATTATGCAATCTAATTGGATAGGTAAGTCTTTTGGGGTAGAGATAAATTTTAAGATAAGTAATCCACAGAATTTAAATTCAAATTCTTTGAATGTATTCACTACTAGACCGGATACAATATTTGGCGCAAGCTTTTGCGCTATCTCTACAGATCATCCAATATCTAAAGATATTATAAGAAGAGATGAAGTTGCAAAAAAATTTGTAAAGGAATGTTCGTCTCTTAGCCCGGAAAAAGAAAAAAAAGGATTCAAAACACGTTTGTTTGTAGAACATCCTTTTATTGAAAAAAAGTTGTTGCCTGTTTTTTTGGCAAATTTTGTTCTGATGGAGTATGGCTCTGGCGCAATATTTGGCTGTCCCGCTCACGATCAAAGAGATCTTGAGTTTGCGATCAAATATAAATTAGAAATAATCCCAGTAATACTGCCAGAAGGAAAATCAAAAGATAAATATAAAATTACTAACGAGGCTTATGTGGGCGAGGGAAATTTAATAAATTCTTCTTTTCTTGATGGTGAAAAAATTGAAGATGCAAAAAAAATTGTCATCAAAAAATTGGTTGAAAAAAAGATTGGTAATAAAAAAATTAATTATCGTTTAAGAGATTGGGGATTATCAAGACAAAGATTTTGGGGATGTCCAATACCTGTAATGTATCGAGAGGACGGCGAAATAATACCAGTTCCAAAAAGAGACCTCCCGGTTAAACTTCCCAATGTTAAAGAATTAAGTGGTTCAGGAAATGTTTTAGAAAAAATTGATGAGTGGAGAAATGTTTCGTGCCCTAAAACAGGGATGAAAGCAAAAAGAGAAACTGACACGTTTGATACATTTTTTGAATCTTCATGGTATTATTTGAGATATTGTAATCCAAGAGATCTTAATGCTTTTGTTAAAGAGGATATAAATTATTGGTTACCAGTTGATCAATATATAGGGGGGGTAGAACACGCAATCCTACACTTATTATACTCAAGATTTTTTGTTAAAGCATTAAGGGACACTGGCTACATAGAATTAGATGAGCCCTTCAAAGGCCTGTTCACTCAGGGAATGGTTACGCACCAAACATTTCAAAATCATAAAAATGAGTGGATTGGTCCAGATGAAATTATTTACAATAAAGAATCAATAACAGACAATCAGGGAAATAAAGTAAAAGTTGGTAAAATTGAAAAAATGAGCAAGTCTAAAAAAAATATTGTTGATCCATCTGACATAATTGAAAAATATGGAGCAGATACTGCTAGGTGGTTTATACTGTCAGACAGTCCTCCAGAAAGAGACCTTGAATGGACAGAAAGCGGTGTAACGGGTTCATATAGATTTATAAACAGGGTGTGGAATCTTTTACAATTATGTTTGTCGGATGACTACATAGAAAATAACAAAACAGACAATCAGCTGTTAAGGGGGAAAACAAATGATACTATAAAAAATGTAACAAATAATATTAATGCTTTTCATTATAATAAATCTATAGCTAATTTATATGAATTGATTAATTTTTTACAAAAAACTATTTCTAACAAATCTTCTTCAAAAAATTGTTTGAAAGAATCTTTAAAAAATATAGCTCTTTTGTTACAACCCTTTACACCTCATTTAAGCGAAGAAATCTGGAAATCTTTGGGTCTGGACGGTTTGGCAATTAATCAACTGTGGCCTAAAGCACCAACAATCCAAACAAAAAAAATATGTAAAATTGCTATACAAATTGATGGAAAAACAAGAGAAATAATAGAATTTGATGTTGGCATCAGTAAGGAAGAGGTTAAAATTAAAGCCTTAAATAGCAAAAAAATTAAAAAGATGATTGATAAAAAATTAATTAAGAAAATAATATTCGTGCCAGAAAAAATAATTAATATAGTTTTGAAATAATTAAATGATTAAAAGAATATTTTTTATAATTCCGTTGATGGTTTTAATAATAAACTGTTCCGGTTTTACGTTTGTTTATAATGATGTTAATTTTGATAAAATCAAAGAAAAAACCCTTTTTTCAATAAGTGGAAATAATAGAGATATTATTAATAGTTATTTATTAAGCAAAATTGGGAGATCGGAGAGTAATCCCACTTATATTTTATCGATAGTTTCAAGCGAATCGATTGATGCCGCTGTGATAGAGGCTGATGCAACAGCCTCGAAATTTATGATTAAACACGATATAAAATATACCTTAAATAATATAAACAAAAAATGCATAATCTTTGAAAAAAACATATTAACAAATAATTTATACGATGCAAAATCAGCAGGATATAGTTTTGGAACCGATCTTGCTGAAAAAGAATTATCTACAAAAAATCTACGTTCAAACATTGATCAGTTCTTAAGTGAACTATCAATAAATTATAATAATTTAAAATGTAAAAATGAAGGTTAATGCAGAAAAATTTTTAGATAATCTTGATCAATATAAATTTGAAAAAACAGTTTTTTTTATATCAGGAAATGAAGAAGGCTTAATTAACAAAGTTAAAAATATTATTTTATGCAAACACAAATCTAATACTTACAGCGAAAGAAAAATTTTAAATCTCAAAACTAATAATAAAAATTATTTAAAAGAGCTAACACATACCCAATCACTTTTTTATAAATCAAACATTCTTCAAATTAAAAATCCAAATGATTCGTTGATAGAAAGTTTAGAAAAAATAAACTATGACAATAACACGATTATAATTGAAGGAGAAAATATAAAAAATAACTCAAAAATCAAAAAATATTTTGATTTTCATAAAAAATTTTATTCGATTGTTTGCTATAAATTAACAAAAGAATTTAAAAAAAAACTAATCGATAAATTATTTGATCAGCACAACTGCAAACTTTCAAAAGACGCGTATTGGTTTTTTCTAGAAAACAGCAGCGATGATTATCAAATACTTGAGAATGAAGTAATAAAAATTTCTAATTATGGCGAAGTTAATGCTTCGGTTGAAGATATTAGCAAGCTCTCTGGCACTGCAGGCTCATCACAATTTGAGGATTTATTTTTTCAATGTATTGTCGGCAGCAATCAATCAATAATAAAAAAATCTGAAATAATGATACGATCGTCTGCTGATGCATACAGTTTTTTGCAAATAGTAAAAAAATTTTTAAAAATTTTAATTTCTTCATCAGAGAGAAAAAACAAAAATAATATTGCTGACTTGGCAAAGCACTACTTGCCAAAATACTTATTTAGACAAAAAAATAGTTTTGAACTAGCTGTATCCAGGGCGGATTTAATGAAAATAAGAATTATAAATAATTTACTCCAAAAAGCCGAATTATATATTAGAAAAAACGATTCTAGATTTTTAGTAATTATTCAGCGTTTTTTATTAAATTTTTCCAAGACTATAAAATAATTATTTTTTTAGTCTCTTCATAATGTCGTCGAGTTGATCAAGATCTGAATAATAAAGTGTGATAGATCCTGAAGAGCCTTGTTCATTAAAATGAATCAAGGTTTTTAGTCCAATTTTTTCTGACAGTTCTTTTTCTAAATCTAGTATATTGGGATCTTTTGAAATATTTTTGCGCTTGGTTTTTTTATATTTGGACGTGTTGCGCTCAACTTCTCTTACGCTTAATTTTTTATTTATGATCTCATCAGCAAGATCAATGGCATTTGGAACCCCAATAAGGGCTCTTGCATGCCCCATTGATATTTTTCCATTTTCTATGTAATTTAGGATTTTTATATCTAATTCAAGAAGTCTTATTGTGTTTGAAATGTGACTCTTGCTTTTTCCTATCGCATTAGAAAGATTGTCATAATTTATACCGTCACTTTCTAGTATCGTTTTATAAGCCCTTGCTTCTTCAATTGGATTTAGATCTTCTCTTTGAATGTTTTCTATAAGGGCGGCCTGCATAGCTTCGTCGTCATTCATTTGTTTGATCACTGCAGGAATTTGATGAATTCCCGCAATTTGAGCAGCCCTCCATCTTCTCTCTCCGGCAATAATTTCAAACAGATCTTTATTTTTTTCTCTTACAAGTATTGGCTGTAAAACACCTTCAGATTTTATTGAAGCTGATAGGTTTTCAAGCTCTTCTTTTACAAAATTTTTTCGAGGTTGTTGGGCGCTGGCCTCAATCGAAGATATGTTTATTAATTTAAAGGTTTTATCTCCTAAATTATCATTTCTGCTATTATGCGGTGATAATAAAGAGCTAAGACCTCTTCCCAACTTTTTGCTCTCTTTATTCATATACGCTACACATTATTGATTGAAAATCACCTCCTTGGCAAGATCTATATATGCTTTTGAGCCAACGCAAGTTGTATCATAAATTAATACGGGCTTTCCATGGCTTGGCGCCTCAGAAATTCTGACGTTTCTGGGGATAATAGTTTTATAAACTTTTTTTCCAAAGAACTCTCTAACGTCTTTTTCAACCAGATCACTTAAAGAGTTTCTTTTGTCGTGCATTGTTAGTACCACTCCTTCTATTTCAAGTTCTGGGTTAAAGTTTTGTTTAATTAATTCTATTGTATTGGTTAGTGCGCTTAGTCCCTCAAGTGCGAAAAATTCACACTGAAGAGGAACAATGACTGAACTCGCGGCCACTAGTCCGTTAATCGTCAACAGTCCCAGTGCTGGTGGACAATCTATAAAAAAATAATCATAACCGGGTATTTTATTAATAATGTTTTTTAGTTGTTCTTCTCTGTTTTTAACATCAGCTAATTCTATCTCTGATGCCGCAAGATCTTGAGTTGATGTAATAATATCAAGGTTGGGAATTGATGTTTTTTTAATAACTTTTTCATCATATTCTCCGCTTGATAAAAGATCGTATAGAGAGGGTGTTCTATAATCTTCAATAATTCCAAGCCCTGTGCTGGCATTTCCTTGTGGATCTGAGTCAACTAACAGCACTTTTTTATCTATAGCCGCCATCGCAGTCGAGAGATTAATGGCTGTTGTGGTTTTTCCAACCCCTCCTTTTTGATTTGCTATTGAAATTATTTTAGTCATATTTTAAGTTTCAAATTTTTTACTATTAAGACACTTCCTCTTTCATCAGATTGGCTTGGGTAAATTTCACTATTAAAGCTCCATATTTTTTTTGCTTCATGGATTTCATTTTTTACTTTTTTCCCTTTTAAAAAAATTAAAACAGTGTCTTTGTCTATAAGTTTGTGTGAATAAATGAAAAGTTTGTTTAGGTTGGCCAGTGCTCTGGATATCAAAAAATCAAACTTTGAATCGTTTAGTTTTTCTATCCTGCTTAAATAAATTTTTACACCAATATTTAATTTTGTTGCAATATGTTTTACAAAATTTATCTTTTTACGATTAGAATCAACGAGATTAACGTTTTTGTAACCAATTATCGCTAATACCAAACCTGGCAAACCTGGGCCAGTCCCCATATCTAAAATTGTGCTGTTTCTGTTTTTTATAAATGAAGAAATCTGAATGCAGTCCAAAATATGGCTGCGCCATGGATTTTCAAGAGTTGATTTTCCGACCAGATTTGTGAGCTTGTTGTGAATAACTAATTCTTTTAAAAATTTGATCAACATACTCTCTTGAGATGAATTAATCGAAAAAGCATTTATTGTTTTACTTAAGGTTGTCAAATCAGGCTTCTTTGTTATTCTTTTGTCTTCTGACATGTCTCAATAGGGCAATAATTGCAGCGGGAGTTATTCCTGAGATTCTTGAGGCGGCCCCGAGTGTTGGAGGTTTAATTAATGATAGTTTCTCAACTATTTCATTTGATAGGCTTCCAACATATTTGTAGTCTAAGTTGTTGGGAAGTGTCAATTGCTCATCTTTTTTAAAATCATCAATGTCGTCCCTTTGTCTTTTAAGATAACCAGCATATTGAGACTCAATAATAATCTGCTCTCTAGATTCATTATCAATCAAGCCCATTTCAGGCCAAATTTTGACAATGTCGTCAAAACCAATGTTATTAAAGGATAAAAGCTCAAAGGCCGATCTCTTTTTTCCGTCGTGATTAATTGGTATGCCAAGTTTATTAAGTTTGTTGGGAGAAATAGATTTGCTTTTAACCATACTAAAATCTTTTTTTAGTTTGTTAATTTTATAATTGAAAATATTTTCTCTGAATCTAGAGACGCAGCCTGTTTTAATCCCCAGCGGGGTTAGTCTTTGATCCGCGTTGTCAGCTCTTAATACAAGCCTAAATTCTGCACGCGAGGTAAACATGCGATAGGGTTCGTTTGTTCCTCTTGTTACTAAATCATCAATTAAAACACCAATGTAACCATCAGATCTATCGATAATAAATTTTCGATTATTACTTAATTTTAGAGCTGAATTAATTCCGGCAATTATTCCTTGTGCAGCCGCTTCTTCATATCCTGTAGTTCCGTTAATTTGACCTGCAAAAAACAAATTGTCAATTTTTTTTGTTTCAAGCGTGTGGTAGAGCTCTTGTGGATTCACAAAATCATATTCAATAGCGTACCCTGGTTTAATAATTATTGCATTTTCTAGTCCTTTAATTGAGCGAATAAAATTTTCTTGAATATTTTCTGGAAGTGAGGTCGAAATTCCGTTTGGATATATAATGTTGTTATCAAGGCCCTCTGGTTCTAAAAAAATTTGATGGCTGCGTTTATCCGAAAATTTATTTATCTTGTCTTCAATTGACGGGCAATATCTTGCGCCCATTGACATTATCTGTCCAGAATACATTGGTGATAAATGGATGTTGTTTTTAATAATTTTATGAGTTTTGTTGTTGGTGTGAGTTATAAAACAAGAAATTTGAGGAATGTGGATAAACTTGTTAATAAATGAGAATGGAACAGGATTTTTATCAGGTGTTTGTTCTTCTAAATCATTGAAATTTATAGATTGTTTATAGATTCTGGGTGGTGTTCCTGTTTTTAGTCTGCCTATTGAAAACTTTAATGATTCAATTTTTTTTGCTAAATTTATTGATGACTTGTCACCAAGTCTTCCGGCAGGATAAGAATTTTTTCCAATCCTTATCTGACCCCGTAAAAAAGTCCCTGTCGTTAAAACAAGCGATCTACAGTGCATTTTCTTTAATTTGTGTGTTATGACTCCACAAACCTTATTTTTATCAATTATTAAGTCCTCTATTGTTTCTTCAATTATACTAAGGTTTTTTTGATTAAAAAGGATCTTTTGTATGGAATTCTTATATAATTTTCTATCTGCTTGAGCTCTAGGACCCCTGACTGCGGGTCCTCTGCTAGAGTTGAGCATCCTGAATTGTATTCCAGATTTATCAATTGATTGACCCATTATTCCATCCAGGGCATCGATTTCCCTTACCAAATGACCTTTGCCTAGGCCCCCAATTGCTGGATTACATGACATTTCACCAATTTTACTAATACTATGGGTAATTAATGCTGTTTTTGCCCCCATTCGCGCCGCAGCTGCCGCCGCCTCGGCTCCAGCGTGTCCTCCACCAACAACAATAACGTCAAAATATGTTATTTTTTTCACGTGAAATTACTTTCCTATACAAAAATCACTAAATATTATGTCTAGTATATTTTCTATATCAGTTTTTCCATATATTTTTGAAATTTCTTTAATGGCAAGTCGAATATCTTCTGAAAAAACATCGTAATTCTTTTTTTGTTTAGATTTTTCTAAATATTTTATAGTATTTTTTAGACACTCAATATGTCTTTCACGTGAAATATATGTGTTTTCTGTAAAGTTTTTATCAGAAAGTTGGTGAAAAATTCTATTTAGTAGGCTTTTTATTCCATAGTTGTTTTTTGATGAAATGTTTGTGATGTCGTTGATTGTTGTTGGTTTTTTTCTAATATCATATTTTGATTGTATAAATATGGGATTTGAAACATTCTTAAAATCATCGATTTCAGATGATTTGTTTAAAAAAACAAGGTTTAGATCAGCTTCTTTAGAAATCTCTTTAGATTTTTTTATTCCTATTTTTTCAACAGTATTCCTGTGTTTTCTAATTCCTGCGGTATCAAAAAACCTAACTGGCAGTCCCCGAATATCAATATATGATTCTATAGCATCTCTTGTTGTTCCTGGTTTGTTGGAAACTATCGCTATTTCCTGGTTAGAAACATTATTTATAAAGCTTGATTTACCGGTATTTGTCTTTCCAATTATTCCAACAATAAAGCCTTCTCGGATTTTTCTTCCCTTGCTGTTTTTTGATAAAATATTATATATTTCATTAGATATGTTCTCTATTTGTTCTTTTATGTTATTTAACAAATCTGTTGGCAGTTCTTCGTCGGCAAAATCTATCATAGCTTCAATATTTGCAAGAACGTTTGTCAACTCACTATAAATCTCTTTTGTTTTTAAAGTAAGATTTCCTTCAAGCTGACTATGTGCCTGTTTCCTTTGATATTCTGTTTCTGCATTAACCAAATCACTTATTGCTTCTACCTGCGTTAGGTCAAGTTTGTTGTTTTCAAACGATCTTCTTGTAAATTCTCCTGGTTCAGCAAGTCGTGTTTTTTTGTTTTTTTTAAAAACATCAATAAATTTATTTATTACAGCATTGCCGCCATGCATAGATATTTCTACCATATCCTCTCCTGTAAAGCTTTTTGGCGCCTTGTAGTAAGTTGTTATTGTTTGATCAATTACGTCGCCGGTTTTTGTAATTAACTTATTTAATGTTGATGTGTTTGGTTTTGTGGGCATAGATGAAGATATTTTTTTTATGTAGTCAAGGGCTTTGCTGCCCGAAATTCTAACCACAGCAATTGCAGATTTTCCGGGTGGGGTTGAAAGCGCGTATATTGTGTCTTGTTTTTTTACCATATAAAGAATGGTAAATAAACTTATACTCAAAACAAGTCTATGTTTACGTTTGCAATGTTTGGATTAATTTATTTATTTTAATTTAAAAAAAAGTTAGAAAAATAGTACCAGCGATATTAGCCCTTTGTTCCCATGCTTTGAAAAAATTCATTATTGGTTTTGGTGTTTTGCATTTTATCTAGTAAAAATTCCATAGCTTCTGTAACCCCCATTGGTGCAAGAATTTTTCTAAGTATAAATATTTTTCCAAGCTCATTTTTATCTAACAACAGCTCTTCTTTTCTTGTTGCTGATTTGCCTATATCAAAGGCTGGATAAGTTCTTTTTTGGCTAAGCTTTCTGTCTAAAACAATTTCACTGTTTCCCGTCCCTTTAAATTCTTCAAAAATAACCTCGTCCATTCTGCTGCCAGTTTCAATTAAGGCGGTTGCAATAATTGTTAAAGAACCCCCTTTTTCAACATTTCTGGCTGCGCCAAAAAACCTTTTTGGTCTTTGTAGGGCGTTTGCATCTACGCCTCCCGTTAAAACTTTGCCACTTGATGGAACTACTGTGTTATATGCCCTTCCAAGTCTTGTTATTGAATCAAGAAGAATAACTACATCTTTCTTATATTCAACCAGTCTTTTTGCTTTCTCTATCACCATCTCTGCAACCTGAACGTGTCGTGATGCTGGTTCATCAAACGTTGAGCTTATTACTTCTCCATTAACAGATCTGGCCATATCTGTTACCTCTTCAGGCCTTTCATCAATCAACAAAACAATAAGTTTTGTGTCGGGGTTATTATTAATAATAGCATTAGCAATTTTTTGCATAATAATTGTTTTGCCGGTAAAGGGCTGTGCCACTATCAATTGTCTCTGACCTTTTCCGAGGGGGGCGATAATATCAATTATTCTTTCTGTTAGGTCCGGAGTTATTTTTTCTTGTTCAAGTTTAAATCGTGATTGAGGATATAGGGGGGTTAGATCTTCAAAATTTACTCGATTTTTTACCAAATCTGTTTTTTGTTCATTAATTTTATTTATTTTAATTAAAGCAAAATATCTTTCACCTGTTTTTGGGGCTCTTATTTCGCCCTCAACAATATCTCCCGTTCTTAAGCTTAGTTTTTTAATTTGATTAGGACTAACATAAATGTCATCTGGTCCTGGTAAATAGTTTGATTCTCTTGATCTTAAAAAACCAAAACCATCTTGCATTATCTCAATAACCCCCAAACCTGTTATTAATTCACCATCAGCAGCTATTTTTTTTAAAATAGCAAACATTAAATCTTGTTTTCTATATGAAGATGGGTTTTCAATTTCGAGTTTATCAGCCTGTTTTAATAACTCTTCTGGTTCTTTATTTTTTAAATCTTGTAAATTCATACTTGTTTATTGGAGGTTATTTTAAGAAAGATGATTAATATTAATTATTTAAACCCTTGTCAAAATATAATTTATTTAAATATATTTCTTGTTTTAGTAATTGATGCTGTGAGTAGGTATATTTATTAAAAAAAACACAGTTTTTAAACAATTTTATTAAATATGTATAATTTTATTAAAAAAAAATAAATATGTTAATAAAAAAAATAATTTATTGATTTTTATAAAAAAATACAGTTTTTTTTTATAAAAAAAAATTAAAAAAATTAAAAAAAAAACTA
>JAGFWP010000053.1 GCA_017639935.1 Pelagibacteraceae bacterium | reverse complement strand
GTTCTTCACATGCTTTATAAACATTAGGTGTTTCAATACAAATATGACCCCAACCATTTCCTTTTTCATAATTTTCTTGTTGATCCCAGTTGTGCGTTAATTCTAATGTTGGAAATTCGGTCTCAGGGCCATAACCGATAAAAGTATTAGTGAATCGACCCTCTGGATAATCTGTTCGTCGCAATACCTTCATACCTAAGGTGGAACAATAAAAATTCAATGACAATTCAAGATTGCGAACACGAATCATCGTGTGTGCCAATCTAAAATCTTTATGCTTTTTTATCTCAGACATAAATTTTTTCCTTTTGAGTTTTAGAATATTCCATAACTGACTCAATCACAAGTTTCTGAAATTCACGAACATTTTTTTCCCAATGGGGTGACAATACTCCTCCTTTATCCGATACAGGGGAAGCGCGTCCTAGTTGAAGTCTCTCGCAAATTTCGTGATCTTCCTTATGAACTTCCCACCAAAGTTTTTTTTGATTATCAATATCGACTTTTGTGAGTTCATAGCCTTCTGATGTGTAAATCACTCTTTTTTGAGAAGTGCAATCCGGTCCAAGGGACTGGTTCAGATGCACACCTAATTGTCCTGGGAAATATGTACCTAAAATAAAATTTGGGAACAAAGACAGATACTTTGAAGAAACAGAAAGTTTGTCACTGGATGTGTTTTCATCACTTAAATCAACGCCGCTTCCCAAACATCTTCCATCTACAATAGTGTAATGATTTTTAAGGGGTTGATTCGTTGTCTTGTCATGGACAAATTGAACATGGTACGGTTCTATATAATTCTCGATGAGAAATTTCCAATTTGTAGATATTTGTTCAAACTCAAGTGTTGCAACTGGATAAAATTTATCAAATTTAATATCATTAAGTTGTTTCATTAATGGAGCTGCATATTCTTCAAAAGGCGGCGCTATGTCATTGAGATTAATAAAGATCCAGTCGTGCCAAACTTTAATTCTCACTGACTCTAATCCATAATCGGCTGGATTAAAATCAGGAGGTTGATGTTTGTCTGTTCCTCCAAAAAGAGGTGATGCGCATAATTTTCCATCAAGATCATAAGCCCAGGAATGATAAGGGCAACGAATAATCTTGCCAACATTTTTTGGTTGATCGACTAACTTAAGACATCGGTGTCTACACACATTATGAAAAGCGACAATGTCTTCTTTAATATTTTTGACTAAGAGGACAGGTTTCCCTGCAATTAAAACCGGCAAAACATCACCTGGTTTATTGAGTTCATGGGCAAAGCCAACAAAGGTCCAGTTGTCAGTCAATACAGTGGCACACTCCATTTGCCAGAATTCTTCATCCGTGTAAGCAAATGATGGGAGGCCACTAGCAAGGGTTTTGTTTTTTAAAAGGCTGGATAACTTCATTGATATTATCGGAAATAAAATTATTAAATTTTATCGGTATTATTCAAATTATTCATATAAATTCAATATAAGATAAAATATATAATTAAGAATGTTCAATATAGATAGTCATGAATAATAGATTTAATGTAAGATTTTCTTGGTCTGTTTATGATTGGGCGAATTCTGCATGGTCAGCAATCATAATAACCTTTATTTTTGCTGAATATTTTGTTAATGTTCTTGCGCCTGACAAAGATTTAGGAACTCTGTATTGGACATGGACAATTGGCCTTTCAAGTCTTGTAGCCGCTTTGCTCAGTCCTATTCTGGGAAGCATTTCAGATCAATCACAACGTTCAAAATATTGGCTTATATTATCAACTTTTATTTATTCTTTTATAGCTTTTAGCTTCTGGTTTGCTCAACCTAAAGGCATGGACTTATTTTTAATAATCTTTCTATTGTTTATAGGCAACATATCTTATGAAATTTCACAAATCTTTTATAATGGTCAATTAAAACTCATCACAACAGAAAATAATTACGCTAAACTTTCCGGTTTTGCATGGGGTCTTGGCTACGCAGGCACTGTTATCATTTTTATTATTTATTATGGAATATTTTTATTGCCTGAAGATCCTATATTTACATTGGATAAAACTACATATGAAAATATAAGAATCAGCTTTCCAATTACAGGAGCATGGATTCTTATATTTTCTTTACCTTTGTTCATTAGTTTTAAAGATCCAAAATCCGATACAATAACTTCCAAATTTAATATCAAAAAATCTTTTAATCAAATCATCATCACATTTAAAGATCTAAGAAAATATAAAAATATCATATGGTTTTTAATAGCAAGATTATTTTATATGGATGGCATCAATGCTATTTTTGCTGTCGCTGCAATTTATGCCGCCACAGTATTCGGAATGTCCACGACTGATATCATCATGTTGGGAATAGGAACAAATTTTGCGGCTGGTATTGGCAGCTGGGTTTTTTCATTTATTGAAAACAAAATTGGATCAAAAAACATAATTGTTTTTTCATTAATTTGTATTTTTATAATAAGTTTCGCAATACTATTAATAAATCAAAAAAATACATTTATTATCCTCGCCATATGTCTAAGTACTTTTTTTGGACCAATCCAATCTGCAAGCCGCGTTTATTTTGCAAAATTTATTCCTGATGAAAAAAAATATGAATTTTTCGGATTTTATTCCTTTTCCGGGAAAGTGACATCTTTTATAGGTCCTATTCTTTATGGAACTATAACTTATACTTTTTCATCCCCTAAACTGGGAATGGCGTCATTGTTAGTTCTTTTTGCTGTTGGATTGTTACTTCTAACAAAAGTAGAAAATGATCATCAGATTGAATAGTAGGTTATAAAATATTATGAATCTTGAATACACCTTTATTGCCATTATGTTTCCTGCCATTCCTCTTACTATGGTGATGTTTGGTAATAGATTTCATACTACCAGTGTCCTTATTCACCAGATTCATAATGAATACATTTTTAAAAAAGTGATGCCAGCTGCATTTAACAAGCAGTTGGAGATATTACAATCACGAATCATACTTTTAAAAAGAGATCAAATTTCAATGGGTTTAAGTTTTTTATTTAACATGTTCTCTGTTTTTGCTTTATTTCTTAATGCAGTAGTGCCCACTAAAATATTTTTTGCTTTATGTTTGCTGTCAATTATCGTGGCGTTAATAATTTACCTGTATGAAATCACTCTATCAACAAAAGCTCTGAGATATCATCTATTAGATCTAGATAATAAGAATAAAAAAAAATAGATCATCTAAATTCATTTTTTTTTAAAAAACTGTACTTGTTATTTTGGAAATTTTCTATTTTTAACATCTGCAACATATTTTTTTATAGCTTTATTTATTGAAGATGAAAGATTAGTATAAGCTTTTACAAATTTAGGTTTTTTGATCGTATTGTCAGTATTTAAAATATCATTGATAACTAAAATTTGGCCATCACAATGAACAGAAGAGCCAATGCCGATGGTTGGTATTTTTAGGTTCTTGGTAATTTCTTTTGCAATCTCTTTATCAATACACTCTAAAAGAATCATACATGAGCCAGCATCCTCTAATTGATAGGCCAAATCAATTAGTTGTTTTTTTTGTCTAAATGTTTTCCCAATTATTCTAATTTTATTAAAATCACTAAATTGTTGAGGTAAAATTCCAATATGAGATACTACGGGAATATTTTTTTTAACCAGATGTGAGACAATTGAAACTTTATTTTTATTAACTTCTAATTTTACAGACTGACACTTAGTATCTTTTAATAAGTTTTTTGCGTTAACATATGCCTGTTTTGAATTTTGATAGGTATTGTAAGGCATGTCAATGATGGTAAAAGCTTTTTCAGAAGATTCAAAAACTGCCTTTCCATGATTTTTCATCATTTCTAAAGTGACAGATCGTGTGTTTTTCATTCCATAAACAACATTTCCTACAGAATCCCCAACTAAAATAACATCAACGTGCTGATCTACAATTTTAGCAATACTGCTTGAATAAGCGGTCAAACAAGAAAACGGTCTTTTGTTTTTTAGTAGTTGTA
>JAGFWP010000052.1 GCA_017639935.1 Pelagibacteraceae bacterium | reverse complement strand
TTTCAGGTGGCCTATCAAATTCTGAAAATATTAAATTATGAGAATGGACATGCTCACCCGGAAGAATATCTTTTGTGGATTTTCCTATAATTTGCCCATATCTGTAAACAAAGCTATTTTTTTCTATTTTAACTAAACTAATTTTATGGCCATAAGGAATATTATTTCTTGCAGTTAAAGACGGACTTATATTAGCATCTTTTGGTATTGGCATGGGGGCAATACCAACATTATCGTTATTATTTAACTTTATGACGTTGTACATTATTTCATTTTCAATTTATAATTAACATATTAAATTTATTTTAAAAATAAATACACATTAGTTAAGCGTTATTATGTCTGAAACAACTATTTATCCATCTTTAAAAAACAAAGTAGTTCTAGTTACTGGCGGAGCATCAGGCATAGGTGAGTCAATTGTGGAGAAGTTTTTAGAACAGGGATCGAAAGTTGCATTTCTTGATAAAGAAGAAGAATTAGGTAAATCATTATCGAAAAAACTTAATAATTTTAAGCATTCCGCTTTATTTAAAAAGTGCGAACTAACAGATATTGTTTCACTTCAAAATATAATCAAAGAAATCAAAACAGAGCTAGGTAAAATTTCTATACTTGTTAACAACGCCGCAAATGATGAAAGACACAATATTGATGATGTTACGCCTGAATTTTGGGATAATCGATTTCATGTTAATCTTAGACATTTTTTCTTTACGGTTCAATCAACTTATAAAGATATGAAGGAGCTTGGCGGCGGTTCCATTGTTAATATTGGAAGTTTTTCATGGATGCTTTCTCAGGGAGGTATGCCCGGATATACTACAGCTAAATCTGCTGTTGCAGGACTTACCAAAACCCTTGCAAGGGATTTAGGCGAATATAATATTCGTGTAAACTGTGTTGTTCCGGGATGGATACTTACTGAGAGACAAAAAAATTTATGGCTTACAGCTGAAGCTGAAGAAGAACAGCTAAAGAGACAGTGCCTGAAAAGGGTGCTGGTTCCTGAAGATATAGCAAAAGTCGTTTTATTTTTTTCATCGGATCAAAGCTCAGGATGTACCGCTCAAAATTATATCGTTGATGGTGGAACGGTATGATTTATGATTGAAAATAAATCAATAATTTTTTCACCCTTGAAATTTTTTTTTATTCTGATTTAACAAACTATGCTTAATTTTGCATTAATGGGTGCGGGCAGAATAGGAAAAATGCATGCAAAGAACATAGTTATGCATTCAAAATGTAATTTATCTTACATCTTTGATATCAATCAAGATCTTGCAAATGAAGTTGCAAAGCAAAATAAAGTTAATGTGGCACAATCAGCTGAAGAAGTTATTAATGATAAAGATGTTGATGTAGTATTCATTGCTTCTGCTACACCTACTCATGTAGATTTTATAACTATGGCGGCCAAAGCAGGAAAGGCAATTTTTTGTGAAAAGCCAATTGATTTAGACATTGAAAAAGTTAATAAATGTTTTGAAACAATTAAAGATTTTGATGTTCCTATTCAAATTGGATTTAATAGAAGATATGATAATAGTCATAAGGCACTAAAATTAGCCAAAGATAGTGGTGAAATAGGAAATCTTGAAATGATTGTTATTACAAGCAGAGATCCTGAGCCACCAGGAATTGCTTATTTACAAGCTGCCGGAGGGTTTTTCAGAGATACAACAATTCATGATTTTGATTTATCCAGATTTATCCTCGGTGATGATCCAATAATAGAAATAAGTGCATATGGGAGCCAACTTATAAGTGATGAGTGCAAAGAGGTTGGAGACCAAGATACTGCAATGTTTATTATGCGTTCCCAGAAAGATGTTTTAATTCATATTAATAATTCACGTCGTGCAGTTTATGGTTATGACCAAAGACTAGAAATTTTTGGCAGTAAAGGCATGATGATTTCTAACAACCAATCTCCAACCTCAGTTCAAAGATTTAACAATGTTTCAACATTAGCTAGTGATCCTATCCATTTCTTTTTTATAGAAAGATATGATCAAGCCTATAAAGATGAGCTAGATGAATTTGTCGATATTGTAATAGAAAACAAAAAACCTACAGTAACTTTTGAAGATGGTCGCAATGCTTTAATACTTGCAAATGCCGCCTATGAATCTTTTAACACTGGAAAATCAGTGAAAGTTAATTATAAATAATTATGTTTGTCTTGAGTCTTAAAGAAATTGGAAAAAATTTCGGGGCTATATAATATGAAAACAATTCGTTTATCTTGTTCACATTCATTAGTAAGATTTTTAATTGCACAGAAGATAATGATTGATGGGGAAAAAATGCCATTGTTTGCTGGTGCATTTGGTATTTATGGACATGGTAATGTTGCTTGCATTGGGCAGGCAATGGAGGAATACCAAAATGAATTGCCTGGATATAGGGGCCATCATGAACAAAACATGGCTTTAACAGGAATTGGGTATGCTAGAGCTATGAGAAGGAAACAAATTTTTGTTGCAACTTCGTCCATAGGCCCTGGTGCGACTAATATGATTACTGCTGCTGCAGTTGCACTTAGTAATAGACTTCCCATTTTACTTTTACCTGGAGATACTTTCGCTAGTAGATTCCCCGATCCGGTACTTCAACAGGTTGAAAATTTCACTAGCCCAACTGAGACTCAAAATGATTCTTTTAAAGCGGTGTCAAAATATTTTGATCGTATTACACGCCCTGAACAAATACTCACTTCTCTTCCACAAGCAGTTCAAGTGATGCTCGATCAAGCTGAATGCGGACCTGCGATAATTTCAATGTCACAAGATGTTCAAGGAGAAGCATTTGATTATCCTGAAATATTTTTTGAAGAACAAATTCATGAGATTAGACGAATTCATCCAGATCAAAATCAATTGAAAAAAGCCGCTGATGTTATTAAAAATTCTAAACAGCCAATCATAATTTCTGGCGGAGGCGTTTTATACTCTGAAGCTGAAAAAGAACTTTCCGAATTTGCAAAAAAACACAACATACCTGTTACAACAACAGTCATGGGCATAGGATGCATGGATAAAGATGATCCTTATTATATTGGACCCATTGGCTGTTTGGGAGTTGGTTCTTCCAATAGTTTATCTAAAGATACAGATTTAGCTTTGGCTATTGGAAATAAATTAGGTGATTTTACAACCGGTTCGTGGACTAATTTTAACAATCCTGATTTCAAATTAGTTTCTATTAACGCCGCACGCTTTGATGTAACTAAGCATAGAGCAATACCTGTTGTAGGGGATGCAAAAATTTCACTTGTAGAGCTATCAAAGTTATTAGGGGACTGGCAAGCCCCAATAAACTGGTATGATCGTGCTACAAAAGAAAGAAAAAAATGGAACGAGTATGTGGAAAAAGAAAGCGGTCCAACAAATCAGGAAATACCAACTTACGCACATGCCATTGGAGCTGTATATAGAAATGCTGATCCCTCGGATGTTGTTGTCACAGCAGCAGGAGGATTGGTTGGAGAGACCGTTCAAATCTGGAAACCTAAAGAATTAAATACTTTTGAAACTGAATGGGGTTTCAGTTGTATGGGATATGAAATTTCTGGAGCTCTTGGAATTAAAATGGCTAAACCAAATCAAGATGTAATTGTCTTTGTAGGAGATGGATCATATCTTCTTGCAAACAGCGATATTTACAGTTCTATAATTTATGAAAAAAAACTTATCATAGTTGTTTGCGATAATAGCGGACATATGGTTATCAACAGACTTCAATTAGCAAAAGGCGGAAAAGAATATTTATGCAACCTTAAATCAGCAAGAGCATCAAACTTTGTAGAAGTGGATTTTGCTGCCCATGCTGCTAGCATGGGCGCTGAAACAGAAACCGTCACTTCAACATCTGAATTAGAAGCTGCGTTTTTAAGAGCAAAAAAGTCTGATAAGACCTATGTTATATCAATAAAAACGCATGGCTATGAATGGTTAGAAGGAACAGCTTTCTGGGAAAGTCCTACCCTTGAAGTTCAAAACACAGAAGGCAATAAGCAAGCTTATAAGGAGTTTAAAGAAGGAAAAGAGAGACAAAGAAGAGGAGTCTAATAAAGTAGAGAAACCCTTCTTTTATTAAGATTTTTTTCAAGGTTGTATTTATTGACTAGATCTAGCAATATTAATTTTTTTTATGAAAAAATGGGATTTTTTATAATTATACTAGCAATATTAATGTTTTTTTTAAAATAATATTGACAAGTAAAACGTTTTATTAAATATCGTTATACCAATTATTACTGGAAACAGAATTTACAGATTTTGAGACTATACACCGAGTATAGACTTTATTCTTGAAGTATGAGTTCTTTTGTGGTTTTAGTTTGTTAGATTACGTAATTTTTTTAGGAGGAAAAATGAAAAAATTTCTTTTTACTTTATTTACTATAATGTTTGTTGCTGGAGTTGTTTCAGCAGAACGTTATGTTATGGTTACACATGGAGAAGGGAATGATCCTTTCTGGCCAGTTGTGCAAAAAGGCGGTGAAGATGCTGCTCGTGCAATTGGTGCTGACTTTGAGTACATTTACAATCCATCTGCTGATATGGCGGATATGGCAAGCTCAATCCAAGCGGCCGCTGCAACCTCACCTGACGGAATGGTAATTTCTTTACCAGATCCTGATTCTCTGGGACCAGCTATTAAAGCTGCTGTTGCTTCTGGTGTTCCAGTAATTACAATGAATTCTGGTTTAGAGTCTTCCGCAAGTTTAGGTGCGCTTATGCATGTTGGACAGCCTGAGTTTCTTGCTGGTCAATCAGCTGGTGCTCGTGCAAAAGCAGAAGGTGCAACTAAAGCTCTTTGTATGATTCAAGAAGCTTATAATACAGCTCTAGTTGATAGATGTGAAGGTTATGGAGAAGCTGTTCCTATGGAATTCACTGATACAACTTCAGACCCAGCTACTATCCAAACTCGTGCAACTGCAGCTCTTCAATCTAATCCAGATGTAGATGCAGTTTTATCAGTTGGACCTCACGTTTGTGACGCTGTTTCAAAAGCACTTGATGATCTAGGTATGACAGTTCATCATTCTTGCTTTGACTTAAGTCCTGCTGTTATGGATTTAATTAATGCTGGAAAAGTAGCTTTCACCATTGATCAACAACAACGTTTACAAGGTTATATGCCAATTATCGTATTACACTTGTACAACAACGGTGCCGGACTTCTTCCAGGAGCTAACATCCCATCAGGACCTGGCTTTGTTGATAAGTCTAACGCATCTTCAGTTGCTGCTTTAGCAGGAATTGATAGATAATTAATTTTATGAAGGACCGCTTCGGCGGTCCTTTTTTTTTTCAATTTTAATTAAAAAAAATGGATCCCTCAACTACACAGCAACCACAAAGACAAGAATCGGATCGGCAGGCGAAAAAAAAATGGTATAGCCCTATTCTAGCACGTCCAGAAATTGGA
>JAGFWP010000051.1 GCA_017639935.1 Pelagibacteraceae bacterium | reverse complement strand
ATAATGTCATTAATGCGGTAGAAAGAAATATTAATAAAAAAGTTAATTACTAGCTTTACTTTCAAATATATAAAAAACATAAACTACGATGGATTTAAATAAAGATATTTTGTGGGTTTTTTCTCATTCTAACCCCTCCTCTATTCCAAGTTATGTATTTAGTGGAATTTTACCGGCTGATTATTTAAATATTCAAAAAGTTATTTTTTTGAAAGACCATGATCCAAAGGAGATATTAACACGTTTTAATCCTAAACTGATTATTATTAACAAAGCAATGCATACCAATGTAATAAATCTTGCAAGGACTGCAAAAGAATTAAATATCAAAGTAATTTCGATTTTTGATGATTGGTATTTTATAAAACCAGAAGGTAAAAGAACGAAGCTAAGGTTTATCGATAACTTAAAATTATCTAAATATTCCGACAATATTGTTGTAAAGACAAAGAGCGCAGCAGATATTATTTATAAGCATACTGGATTTAGAGCAAAAATAATTCCTGACTGTGTAAGATTTGAACCCCATATGCCGATTAATAAAATTAGTTATCCATTTACAATATCGTGGTTTGGCATGGACACAAATCACGACACCCTGGAGTTTGGTATCAGAGAAATTTTGGAGTATGATTTTGTGGCCAATATAAAAATAATTACAAATAAATTAGATAAAATTAGATCAAAATTAAGCAACCTAAATTTAAAAAATATTTCTCTAGAATTTATTAAATGGAATGAATTAATGGACAAGGAAGTTATCACCACAGATATTGTTATTATCCCCTATCTTAATGATCACAAAAGACTAGTGAAGTCATATAATAGAATAACGGATTCAATAAATTTAGGAAGGTTTACAATTATTTCAGATCTAAATCATTTAAGAAAATTTAACAATTTTTGTTTTTTAGGTAATATTGGCAAAGGTTTAAAATGGTCTAAGGAGAACAATCTTTTAGCAGTTGAGAAAGCTAAGAAAGGATTTGAATATGTTAATAAAAATTACAGCGTTGCTACAATAGCCAGAGATTGGAAAAACATCATATATCAAAACATAAAATGGTAAAATAATAGATTAATTTTTCTTATTTTTCTATTTAGTTAAATTTTTTTATAAAATCTTTTACTGATATCAAATTTAATAATTTTCTACGATTATTTTTTAAAAATGCATAATTCAAATTTTTTTCTGATTTAAAAATTTTTTGATTGCCAACCTGAATTACCCCAACCCCCCAATCACTATCAACACATGACATATTTAAATTCTTATTATACATTCTATTTTTTACATATGATCTCCAAACTGTTCCGTTCCAAGCTGGAAACTTGCCATTTACTTCATAAATTTCTCTTTGATGAAATTCTGTGGGAGGATTGCAATCATGCATTATGACAAATCCATCTTTTTTTAAAAAATTTAAGGAATTACTTAGATCTTTATCAACTTGATTTTCTAAGTGCAATCCGTCAATAAATATTAAATCAAATTTTATATTATTTGTTATAAAAAAATTATCAGAGGTTTTAATAATTATATTATTAAAATAATTTCGAGGTTTTGGATCAACACCTATCTTATTGCGTGCAATAATATTATCAAAGTTGCGTCCATCACGAGTACCAATCTCTAAATAATCTTTTAATTTATATTTATGAATTAAATGATTAATGATCGATGTTCTATTAGCCATATCATATCCATAGCTAAATTTCTGTACTGTTATTTCCCCATTCAAGCTATTTTTTACTTCATCTTCCCTAATTTTAAAATCATTGGGGAAAGTAAATAATTTTTTCATACTTATTGCGATATATTATTTCAATACACACTGTGGAGTTTCTATATTCCTTTTTTCAAAAACTACTATGCTATTATAGAAGCATATTTTGTATGTATTTTTTGTGAAATAAGGCATATTTATTTTTTCTTTTATTTCTTTTTTATAAATTTTATAATCGTAGTATTGATACCAAAGATTTAGTTTATCAGCTAATGATTTAGCATAATCCATAAATGTAAAACCATCTTGTCTGTCTTGGAAATCAGAATGATAAGAAGCATGAGTGTCTTCCACTAAATAAATTCCTTTATCGTTAAGGTGACCAAATAAATAATTAAAACTTATAATTTGCTGATTAGATGTATGACCGCCGTCATCAATTATTATATCTGGTTTGCCAATGCCTTTAATAACCGAGCTTAAAAAATTTACATCCGCTTGATTTCCAATGTATGTTTTAATATTATCTTTTTCAAATTTCTTGCACTCGGGATTAATATCAATTCCAACAATTGTTGAGTCAGGACTAAAATAATTTTTCCACATCCTCAAAGATCCACCCTTGGAAATACCTATTTCTAGGATAGTAGTTTTCTTTTTTTTAAATTTAGAAAAATTTTCTTCGTAGATATCGAAGTAATGCAACCATTTGTGCAAATCCTTTTTGTTGTTTTTATTAAAAAATTTTAAAAATTCATTCATTAAATATTATTTAAGAAAACTATTCTTAAATGCAATTGTCGTATTTCTAAGCAAACAAGCTATTGTCATTGGTCCTACACCGCCAGGAACAGGAGTAATGGCTGAGGCTTTCTTTTCTACCTCACTGTATTCAACATCGCCCACTAATAATGTTTTTTTCTCACCATCTTTTAATATTTCAACTCTATTTATGCCTACATCTATTACAATGGCTCCTTCCTTAACCCATTCTCCTTTGACCATCCTTGGTCTTCCGACCGCAGCAATTATTATGTCTGCATTTTTACATAATCCGGGCAGATCTTTGGTTTTTGAATGAGTGATCGTTACTGTACAAGATTCTTTTATTAATAATTGCGCCATTGGTTTGCCGACAATATTGGATCGTCCAATCACAACAGCATTTTTTCCGACAAGGTCAATATTCAAGTCCTTTAGCATTATAAGACAGCCATATGGCGTACATGGTATCAGGAGATTTTCATCATTATGAGCAGCAATCGATAATTTACCAACATTAACAGGATGAAAACCATCAGCGTCTTTATCAGGGTGTATTGAATCTAGAATAGTTTGTTCGTGCATATGTTCTGGCAAAGGAAGCTGTACTAATATTCCATGAACATTATTTTTATTATTAAGAGTGTTGATAAGTTTCAATAATTCTTCTTCAGATACTGACCCTTCCAGATGATGATCAATGACTTCAATTCCCACCTCTTGAGCATTTTTTGTTTTTGCTTTAACGTAGACACTACTTGCTGCTATATTTCCAACTTGAATAACAGCTAATCCAGGAACATCCCCGAATTTATTTTTTAGTTTTGAAATTTCTTTTTTAAGATTATTGCGAAGATTTTGCGCAATTTCTTTGCCATTAATAATATGCGTCATAATTATCTCGGCCAATATTCAATAAGCAAACTTTGAATAAACCACAATAATAAATACACTATTATAGGCGATATATCGATATTACCAAATGCGGGAACATATTTTCTTACTAAACGCAAACTCGGCTCACTGAGTCTATAAAGTATTTCCATAACACTATATATAAAACGATTAGATGTGTTAATTATATTAAAATTAATTAACCATGTTGCAATGATATAGATTAATAAAACTAATTTGTATAAATTAATGATTTGTATTATTAAACCAAGTAAGGAATTCATTGTTTTGCCTATAAACTTTAAGTTTTAATTCGCAAGTGTGGATTGTATTTCCACTCAAGAAATTTAATTAACTGGACAACAAGGAAATTTAAAAAAAGATAAATAGAACCAGCAGCAATAAAAGCTTCAACTGGAGCAAAAGTTTTATACATTATGCTTCTGGCAATACCTGTCATTTCCATATAGGTGGTTAAGCTTATTAGTGAAGTTGCTTTAACCATCAATATAATTTCATTACCATATGCTGGTAGAGCCTGCCTAAAAGCACAGGGTAGGATTATCCTAAAATACATCGTAAATTTACTCATTCCTAGAGATTCACAGCTTTCAATTTGCCCTTTATTTACAGATTGTATCCCTCCTCTGAATATTTCAGTCGTATAAGCGACAGTATTTATCACTAAGGCGATTACCCCACACCAGAAAGGCTCTTTTAAAAGCACCCAAAGAAAGCTATCCCTAACAGCCTTGATTGATCCGAGACCAAAATAAATCAAATAAATCTGAACAAGAAGAGGAGTGCCACGAATAACAAAAATATAATAATATATGCTTTGTGATAATATTTTTATTGAAGAAACTCTAGCGAGAGCAAAGGGGATAGATATAAAAAAACCTAAAATTAATGATAGAAAAATTAGTATCAAAGTTTCATCAAGACCCTGCAAGATACTAAAGAAATTATTAATTATTAACTGAATATCCATTATGCTTTCACTTGATTTTTATTTGAATAATCTTCTAATTTATTAAATGCTTTTGATGAGAAAGAAGTTAAGATTAAGTATAATACTGCAGCGGTCAGATAAAAAGTTAGAGGTGAGTGAGTTACATTAGCAGCGACTCTTGACTGTCGCATGATTTCAACTAATCCTGTTACAGAAATTAAAGCAGTATCTTTTAGCGTTATTTGCCAAACATTCCCTAATCCTGGTAAGGCATGTTTTAATATTTGCGGAGTTAAAATCTTTATAAAAGTATTAATTTTTGACAATCCAAGAGCTCGAGCAGCTTCGATCTGTCCTCTATCTATAATATTATATGCTCCTCGAAAAACTTCTGTGGAATATGCTGCTGATATAATCCCAATGCTTATCGTTCCCATGGTAAAGGCGTTGAACTCTATGTAACCATAATAGCCAAATATTTTGGAAATATACATGATGCCAGCGCTACTTCCAAAAAATATTAAATAAATTACTAAAAGTTCAGGAACCCCTCTAATGACTGTAGTATAAAAATTAGCAATTATTTTTAAAACAATATTTCCAGATATTTTTGCCCAAGCCGTGAAAATAGCAATAAAAACACCAAGTCCCATAGCGCTAAGACTCACAAGTATTGTCATTATACAGGAAAAAAGCATCTCATCACCCCAACCTGTATCGCCAAAAATTAATAAATTAAATTTAAGCATAAAAAAATAGCAACAAACTCTCTTCTTATCCTATTTATGTAAGAAGAATATAAATTAGTTATCTGTAAGGGAGATACTTCTAAAATCGATAAGGACTTAGAGAATCAATATTAATATTAGTGGGTTGATTTTCAATCAATGATCGCATCACTTTGCCTGTCACTGCAGCCAAAGATAGCCCGAGATGTTGATGACCAAAAGCATAGTAGACATTTTTACATTTTCGGGATTCACCAATTACAGGCAATGAATCTGGAAGGGTCGGTCTAAATCCCATCCATTGACTCTTAACCTTTCCTAATTTTGGAAGAATGCTTCTCGCAGTAGTTTCGATCATAGCTAATATATTTTTGTTCATGGGTTTTATTAAACCTGCAATTTCAACTGTTCCAGCAGCTCTTATTCCATCTTCCATTGGAGTCATATAAAAACCAGTTTTTGCCCATCCTACTGGGCGGGTAAGGAGATTGTTGTTATTTTCAAATATAATATGATATCCGCGCTCAGTATCGAGAGGAAAATTATCACCAATAGTTTTTGCTAAAAAATTTGACCATGCACCAGCTGCAACAACAATTTTATCAAACTGATATTCTTGTTTCTTATATTTAAGAAAAAGAAAATCGCCTTTTCTTATAATTGAATCTATTTTTGACA
>JAGFWP010000050.1 GCA_017639935.1 Pelagibacteraceae bacterium | reverse complement strand
AAAATCCCTGGGGGCTGTTGCAAAAAGTGGCACATCAGAAATGCAAGATGTTCTTGATTATGCAGAACCTATAAAGGAAAAAGGGTTTAATTTCATGGATTCCCCAGGTTATGATCCAGTATCTGTAACAGGGCAAGTAGCCTCTGGTAGTAATGTGATATGTTTTACAACGGGAAGGGGATCTTGTTTTGGTTACAAACCAGTTCCAAGTATAAAAATTGCAACAAACACGAATATGTTTAATAAGCTAGAAGATGACATGGATATCAACGCAGGTACTATTATGGATGGTGAGTCTGACATTGCCACTATTGGCAAAAAAATATATTACTCTATTATTGATACCGCCTCTGGCAAATTAACCAAAAGTGAAATAAATGGTTACGGGGATGATGAATTTAATCCCTGGGTTATTGGGGCTACTCTGTAGAATAACTCTATAATCAATACGTTGCTCTTCCTCCACTTAAGTCAAAAACAGCCCCAGTAGTAAAAGAATTCTCCTCCGATGCCATCCACGATACCAGTGAAGCCAATTCCTCTACTTTTGCAAATCTGTTCCGAGGAATCTTTGATAGCATATAGTCAATATGTTCCTGGCTAATTTGATCAAAAATACGAGTCTTAGCTGCTGCTGGAGTAACGCAATTAACAGCTATATTTTTATCAGCCAATTCTTTGCCAAGTGATTTTGTTAAAGCAATAACTCCTGCCTTAGCAGCGCTGTAAGGCATAGCATTAGGATTGCCTTCTTTTCCTGCAATTGAAGAAATATTTACAATTCTTCCATAATTGTTACTTATCATAAACGGAACAACCGATTTACAACAGTAAAATACTCCATTTAAATCTATATCAATTACGTCTTGCCAATCCTTTAAAGGATATTCCCACGTTTTGTAACTCGGCCCAGCTATGCCAGCATTATTTACTAAAATATCTATTGAGGAATGATGATCAAGAGTTGTTTTCGTTGCCGCCTCAACACTTTCAAAATCTGTAACGTCTGCTTCAATATTTAATACATCTCCCCCAAGCTTTAGAGAATTCATCATTTCTTTATCTTTATCCCAAATGACAACTTTTGCACTTGAAGAAAGAAAGCGCTCAACTATAGCCAATCCAAAACCCTGTGCGCCTCCAGTCACAACAGCAACTTTATTCTTTAAATCTATTTCATTCATCAAACCTATTACCTCAAACTATTCAAAATTTTCCAAGTTGATCTATAATCATTTTTATTTTATTAATTTGATAGAAAGTTGATTTAATAATAGCTCTCTATAATAAATCTTTTTTATGCTTATTCTATAAACATATAAAGGTTTATCATAGAATTATGTCGGGTCTACGGTGTGGGGATTTAATATTAAATTATTAACCAATAAGATGATTTAGTGAGATTTGTTTATTAAATGATAAAAAAAAGAAGAATTGGAAATACTGATTTAGAAGTGTCAGAACTTAGCATGGGTACAGCGCCCATAGGTGGGTGGCCTGTGGCAGTCAATTCAGATCAAGCACAAAAAACTTTAAATACAGCATGGGAAAAAGGTATTCGTTACTTTGATACAGCTCCTTTATATGGATCGGGAATGGCAGAAAGGCGATTAGGGCAATTATTAAAAGAAAAAAATCGAGAAGAGTTTGTTGTAGCAACAAAAATAGGAAGATTAGTGATTGAATCTGCAACTGGCAGTAATAAGTTTAAAGGACAAGATCCCAATAAAGATACAGTTTTTGATTTCAGTTATGATGGAACTATGCGCTCTCTTGAAGAAAGTCTTAAACGTTTACAACTAGACCGCGTCGATGTTTTACATCTGCATGACCCTGATAATCACCCCGATCATTTGGATGAAGCTAAAAAAGGCGCTATTAAAGCAATGAAAAAACTTAAAGAAGAAAAAGTAGTCAAGGCAATTGGCTGCGGTCTTAATCAGAATGAAATGCTAGTAGATCTTGCAAAAGAAGGGTGTTTCGATTGTTTTCTTCTAGCAGGTCGATACACATTATTGGATCAGACAAGCTTAGATGAATTAATTCCACTTTGTAAAGATAGTAATATATCTTTACTGCTAGGAGGAGTTTTTAATAGTGGCATTCTAATTGACCCAAGGCCTGACACGTATTTTGATTATACCCAATTAGATGAACACTGGGTTGAAAATGCCAAAAAAAATCTTGTGCGCATTCCTAAAGATTTTGAATCTGCTGAATACTGGTTGAATAAAGCTTACAAATTAAAAGATGCGTGTAAAAAACATAGTATTTCTTTAAAAAAAACAGCAATTCAGTTTCCTTTTGCTAATGAGGTGGTTGCAAGTGTTATCTTAGGCATGTCTTCAAGTACAGAAGTTGAAGAAAATTTCAATAATTATCAAGAAAAGATCCCTCTGGAATTTTGGAAAAAAATCAAACAAGATAATTTGATAGATCAACGATCACCAATAGCTTAAAGGTTAGTTAAAGTTTATTATAATTATATAGTCATGATGAAAATTGCTATGATAGGTTCAGTCCATTCTGATGGATTGTCTATTTTAGAAAAAAATGGCTGTGACGTTTTTGAAGTTACAGATTTTTCCTCAGACAGTTTAATTGCAAAATTACAAGATGTCGACGGTATAGCACTTCGAACAGCTAAACTAACTAAAAATGTTCTAGAAAAATGTCATAAGTTAAAAATAGTCTCGCGACATGGTGTCGGGTACGACAACGTTGATTTGAATTATCTCAATGAAAAAAAAATTGCTCTTGCGATCACTGGAACAGCTAACGCTGTGACTGTAGCTGAACATGTAATGGCAATGTTTTTAAATGTTTGCAAAATAATCAAACAATCTGATAGGCTTGTCCGCGATGGCAAATTTACAGAAAAAAGTTCATTACCAGATTTTTTTGAGTTGTATGAAAAAAATATTCTTATTCTTGGTTTTGGAAGAATTGGCAGGGCGCTGGCTAAGCGCTGTCTTGGTTTTGATGCCAGGGTATATGTGTATGATCCCTTTATTGATGCTTCAATCATTAAAGAAAATAATTGCATCCCTGCGGACTTTGATGAAGGTTTGCGTACTTCTGACTTTATCAGCGTGCATATGCCTCTTAATGAAAAAACAAAAAATATGATTGCTAAGGATCAACTAATGATGATGAAAAAAACCTGCATCCTGGTGAACACGGCCAGGGGGGGCATTATCAATGAACAGGATTTAATTTGGGCTCTAACAAATAAGGAAATTTATGGCGCTGGGATTGATGTTTATGAGCAAGAGCCGCCAAACATCAATAATCCTTTATTTAAGTTAAATAATATAATTCTTACACCTCACATTGCTGGGCTTACACTTGAATGCAGGAAAAGAATGGCAATAGAGACGTGTGAAAATGTTTTGCATTACTTAAATGACAGATCTAAGCTCAATATAAAAAATATTATTAATGGAAAAAAAATAGGTTTAGAGATTTAAATACAGTTTACCATCTTCTTCTGTTACATCATAAGTTTTAAGTGGCCCCGCATCAGGATCACTAATAGGATCACCAGAGACTATGCTGAACGTTTTACCACAACTAGCGCACTCTAATTCTTCACCCTCAATTGCTCCTTCACTCAAAAAAGCCTGCTCTTCACAATTGCAGTGACCCTGTGTTGCAAATATTCCGCTTTCCAAATGATAAATGGCATAGTCAATTTCTTCATATTCAAAATTTTCCACACTATCTTTGTCGATGTCTATTAACTCACCAATAAGAATAGGTTCAATTTCTTCAATCATAGAAAAAATCTTAGAACAAAATTATGTGAGAATAAATGATTTTTTTTGATTTTAATAAATTTTTTTGAATTTTATGTTTTTTCAGAATAGTTGATCACTTTCTGGCATTGTTCCCCTAAATGCTCAATTCCTAATTTCATTACATCACCAGGTTTTAAATAAAGTGGTGGTTTTTTTCCCATACCAACGCCCGGGGGCGTTCCGGTTGAAATAACATCACCAGGCTGCAAAGACATAAATTGACTTAAATAACTAACAAGAAAATTGACACCGTAAACCATGGTAGAAGTTGATCCGTCTTGCATACGTTCGCCGTTTACATCTAACCACATTCTTAAATTTTGTGGATCCGCAACTTCATCTTTCGTAACTAAATAAGGACCAAGGGGTCCAAATGTATCACATGATTTTCCTTTAACCCATTGCCCATAGTGCTCTAATTGAAACTCTCTCTCACTTAAATCATTGACAACGCAATAACCAGCGATGTGATCTTGTGATTGTTTTTCTTCAATATGCTTTGTCTCTTTTCCGATAACAACTCCTAGCTCAACCTCCCAATCCGACTTTGACGAATTTTTAGGAATAATAATATCATCATTTGGACCACAAATAGCACTTGTAGCTTTCATAAACATAATTGGCTCTTTTGGAACTTCCTGTCCTGTTTCCGCCGCATGATCAGAATAATTCAAACCAATGCATATGAACTTTCCCACGCCAGCAATGCACGGGGCAAAAGTAAAATCTTCATCAATAACTGGCATCGATGAAAGATCAGTATTTTTTATTCTGTCTAAATTTTCTGCTGAAATATTTTCGTTATTCCAATCTTCTACCAGTGAAGATGCGTTTCTAATTTTGTTTTCCTTATCAAGTATCCCCGGCTTAGCTAAGTTGCCATCTCTGTATCGAAGCAATTTCATAAATTATAAAGTCCATCCACCGTCTATTAAATGCAGTCCCCCAGTCACAAATGACGATTCATCACTTGCTAAATAAACGCCCAGTGAAGCAATTTCTTCAGGTTGACCCAAACGCCCCATTGCCTGTCTGTTCATAAAATCAATTTTTGCTTGTTTAGGATCGTCAGCTTGAGACACTCTTCCTTCCCAAGAAGGCGTTTGTACAGTACCTGGTAAAATCGCATTGCATCGTATTCCATCTTTAACATAATCTGCTGCAACAGATTTTATAAAGCCGTTTAAGGCTGCTTTGGTTGTGCCATATATAAATCTATTAGGCGCGCCCTTTACGTTAGAAGCGGCAGAAGATACAATAATAATACTGCCTTTTTTCTTGTTCAACATTTTTGGCAAAAGATGCGTAGTCATCAAGTAGGCTGAATAAACATTAATGTTCATAGAATTATAAAATTCTTCTGAAGAACAGTTCATTATGGTGCCATGGTGCACAAATCCAACTGCATGGAAGAGAACATCAATATCGTCAATTTTTTTACCGAAATTCTCTACATCATTTTTGTTAGTTGAATCTAATACAAAAGTATTAATATCTTTGTTTTCCAAACTTAATTCAGATAATTTATTTTCATTTATATCAGTAGCCGTTACTTTTGCCCCTTCTTTTGCAAAAGCAAGTGCTGTTGCCTTACCAATACCTTGGGCTGCAGCAGTTACAATTATTTTTTTATTAATTAGTCTCATAAAAAATCCTTTTAACCTATAAACTACAAATTAAATTTTATAAAACTTTTCGGCATTTTTATAAAAAATTCTATCAATTTCATCTTCTGAAAAATCTGAGACAATATCAAAATAAGCTTCCCAAAAGCTCAGATATTTTGATTGAGAAACATATTTATCTACTGGAAAATTTGAGCCAAACATACAACGGTTTGAGCCAAATTTATCTATGCTATATAATATAAATGGTTTAATTTTTTCTTTTGACCAATTAGCATTTAATTCACCAAAACCAGATAATTTTACTATAACATTCTCAAGAGATGAAAGTAGATCTACAGCTTTAGTCCATCTTGAAAAATTAGATGAGTTTATTCCTATTGGCCACAATGAATGATTTAATATAAAAAGAATGTTAGGATATTTTGAAATAACATCATATGCACTTAAATACTGACTATAAATAATTAGCATTTCAAAAATTAAATCATTTTTTTGTAACAAAGATAAAAAATTTATCTTTGTT
>JAGFWP010000005.1 GCA_017639935.1 Pelagibacteraceae bacterium | reverse complement strand
TAGAGAAGTTGAAAATGGAGAAATTGTGTATACTGAAAATGATGAACTAAAAAGCCTGAAACCATTTTCACCAAAAAAAATTAGACCCTGTATATTTGAATACATATACTTTTCAAGACCAGATAGCATTTTGAATGGCAAAACTGCTTACGAGCATAGAAAAAATTTTGGAGCACAATTGGCAGAAGAAGATAATTTAGAAGCTGATATAGTTGTTCCTGTACCTGACTCAGGTAATGCGTCTGCACTTGGATATGCACAGAAAAAAGGTATTTCTTTTGATTTAGGATTAATTAGAAATCACTATGTTGGTAGAACTTTTATAGAACCTTCTCAGAAAATTAGAAGTCTAGGTGTAAAATTAAAATTAAATTCAAATCTATCTGTTATAAAAAATAAAAAAATAATTTTAATTGATGATTCATTAGTTAGAGGAACCACTTCTCACAAAATTGTAAAAATGTTGTATGAGTCTGGGGCTAAAGAAGTTCATGTTAGAATTGCAAGCCCAGAAATAAAATATCCAGACTTTTATGGTGTCGACACACCTACAAAAAAAGAACTTTTGGCAGCAAATAAATCTGTTAAAGAAATATGTGATTTTATTAACGCAAAATCTTTAAAATATTTAACTCTTGATGGACTTTATAAGGCCATGGGTTTTGAAAAAAGAAATGACACATATCCACAATTAACTGATCATTATTTTACAGGTGACTATCCTGTTAAAATAATTGATGAACTAGGAAAAGATAAAGTTACACAACTATCTCTTTTAAGTACTACTTCAAATAACTAGATATGAAAAAAGCAAGTTTTACTCAAATGAAAGATGGAACAAAAAAAGATTATCTTCTTTTAAAAAAACATGAAAAAGATTTTGAAAGAAGAACTGCTGATAGAATTTTAAAATTTATGTTTAAACTCAATAATACTCTTGAAGGTTATCAAATTTCAAGACTAGAACATTCGTTACAAACGGCAACAAGGGCTTTCAAAAATGGAGAAAGTGAAGAAATGGTTGTTGCTGCATTATTACATGATATTGGAGATGAATTTGCGCCAATGAATCATTCTCAATACGCGGCCGCTGTATTAAGACCATACGTTTCAGAAAAAACTCATTGGATTGTTGAAAACATGGGTTATTTCAAACTTACTATACCGCAGATCATTTAGGGGGCGATAAAAATGCAAGAAAAAAATACAAAGATCACAAATATTACCAAGCTGCAGTAGATTTTTGCGAAAATTATGATCAATCATCATTTGATCTAAATTACAAATCTATGTCGCTAAAAGAATTTGAACCAATGGTAAGAAATATTTTTTCAAGAAAGTCTTTCTATCATCATTAAGCTTTATCTGTATAATCTTTTTGATGTTTGGGAATTCTTTCATGAGTTCCAAACAAAAAATGGTTGGACATATTTTCTCTATATTTGCTAGCTGGCACTTTTAAACCAACTGCTTCAGCAACTTCTCTGATCAACATAGGATTTGCGCCACAACAAACGCCTAAATAATTTATTCCAAGATCAAATGCTTCTTTTGCAAATTTTCCAATTTCATATCTGTTACACTGCATTGGATCCAAAGCAGTAGGAAATGGAGTTTTGTGAGGAGTAGGACAGGCACATCCGTTGTTGTCTGGCAAATTAAAAAAAGTAGGATGACTTTCTGTTGTTCTATAAGTTATAGGTAATCCTGCTATATGACATTTCAATATTTTTCTAATTTCTTTAAGGTAAGGCATCATCGTATTGGGGCCTCTAAAACAATTCATTCCCACGACATCTCCTCCTCTTTGCTCTAATTCTTTACAAGTATCTACAATTGAAACTCCGTCCCTCATAATATTTTCACCCATAGGAGCAATTGTAATAACACTGGGAAGTCCTGATTGTTTCATTGCTTTCAAAGCGGCATAGGCTTCTTCTGCATAATAAAAAGTTTCGCCAATTAATATATCTGCGCCCTCGTCAACGGCCCATCCAATCATTTCGGAAAACATTTTTTCAACTTCTAATTGGGATTTTTTATCATTTTGATTCCAGATATTTGAATTTGAAATATTACCAGCCATTAAATTTTCTTCTTCACCAAGCGGACTATTTGCAACCTTTTTTGCAATTTTTAATGCCTCTCTATTAAGAGGTTCTAACAATTCCTCTTTTCCAATAACACGCATTTTTTCTCTATGGCCATTATAGGTAAAGGCCTGGACAATATCTGAGCCAGCATGTTGAAAATCTCTATGCAAATTTTCTAATGCTTCTGGGTGCTCCAAAGAAACCATTGGTACAAATTCTCCAGAAGACATATAGCCCCTCTTCTCTATTTCAAATAGAAAACCTTCGGCGCAAATAACTGGGCCTTGATTTAATCTATCTATTAATTTTCTTTTTTTCATTTTTCCTCCAACAATGTTTGAAGAAAAGAAGCTCAAATATAATAGGAAGATAAATATGAGCTTTCTCTTCTCCTTTTTAGTGCTTTAGTTTCATGCAAGGTGCACAATACGGTTCAAATACCTGGTCTTTAGTTACTGTTAAATAAAAAAAAACCACCGACTAAAGCGGTGGTCTAACAAGAACTATCGCTTTAGCAGGACTTATAAAGCGCTCGCAATTAGATTTAAATCAGCGCTTGTAAATAAAGTAACATAATATAAATATTTTTCAATAATTAATCATGACAAATCAGCTTAAAAATGAAAAAAGTCCTTATCTCAAACAACATGAGAATAACCCTGTTGACTGGTTTGCTTGGAATAAAAAAACATTGCAGAAATCAAAAAATGAGAAAAAACCTATATTTTTAAGCGTTGGTTATGCAAGTTGTCATTGGTGTCATGTAATGGCTCACGAAAGTTTTGAAGATCAAGAAACAGCAAAATTAATGAATGAAAAGTTTATAAATATAAAAGTTGATCGTGAAGAAAGACCTGATTTAGATTATGTTTTTCAAAGAAGTCTTTCAATACTTACTGGGACACAAGGTGGTTGGCCATTATCTATGTTTTTAGATGAAAATGGCGTTCCATTTACTGGGGGAACTTATTTTCCTCCAAAAGAAATGCAAGGGCGTCCTAATTTTAAAAAAGTATTAAATAATGTTTCAGATGTTTATAAAGAAAATAGAGAAAAAATAATTGCTCAAGCTTCTCAAATGCAGGATATTTTTTCCAAAATCAATCAAAGATCGGCTGTATTAAGCCAATCATTAGAACCGTTTGTAGAAAAAATTATATCTTATCTTGATGAAGAGTATGGAGGTTTTAAAGGCGCTCCTAAGTTTCCTCAATTTTATATGTTTGATGCAATCTTTTACTTTTATTTAAAAACAAATAATCAAAAATATTTAACACCAGTAGAAACATTACTATCCAATATTTCATCAAAAGGAGTTTATGATCAATTAGAAGGTGGTATTGCAAGATATTCTGTTGACGAAAAATGGATAATTCCACATTTTGAAAAGATGTTGTATGACAATATTCAATATGTAAATCTTTTAACTAAATTTTATCAAAAAACTAAAAAAGAGTATTTTAAAACAAAACTTGTCCAAACAATTAATTTCCTAAATAAAGAATTTAAAAATAATGAAAACTTATATGGTTCAGCTTACGATGCAGACAGTGAAGGAGTTGAGGGAAAGTATTATGTTTGGTCTTACGAAGAATTAAAAAATCTTCTTCAAAATGATTTGACTTTATTAGAAAAAAAATATGAAATTTCAAATACAGGAAATTTTGAAGGAAAAAATATATTAGTTGAGTCAAAAAAAGAACTTGTAGAGAAAGAAAATAATAAAATTATCGAAATTGAAAAAAAACTTATTCACGAAAGACAAAAGAGAATTAAACCTTTTTTTGACAATAAATCGCAAACAGATTTAAATGCATTTCTTTTAGACACTCTTATAAATGCCTCTATTGTTCTAGAGGATAACAAACTTAAAAAAGATGCCTTGGATGCTTTAGAAATATTAAATGAAAAATTATCTAGAAAAATTTATCACTGCTATAATTCTAATGAAATAGATGTCTTTTTGGAAGATTATGTCTATTACGCTATGTTATTAATTACACTATATGAAGTCGACAGTGATGAAAATTCACTTAAAAAATCAATAATTATAATGAAAGAAATATGGGAGATGTTTTATAATAAAGATACTCAATTATTGCAAAAAAACATAATTAAAGAGAACGATCTTTTTGTTAAGCCTATAGATATAAACGATAGCAATATTCCAAATGGAAATAGCGTTTATTTAAATTTGTGTAACAAACTTTACACAATAACAAATGATAAATTTTGGATGGAAAAAGTTGAAATTTTAAAAAAATCATTTCACCAAGTAATTAATTCATTTTTTTCTCAGATGTTCAGTTTTATTAAAACTTTAGATTTATGCGATAATAACATCTCATTTACTTTTTTTGGAAACCAAAATTCAATAAAAGATATAAAAAATGATTTACAAAAAAACTATTTAGGTAGAGCAACTTTTATATATAAAAATAAAGACGAAATAAACGGAAGTGTTGTGGCATGCAAAAACCAAACCTGTTCAGAAAAATTAACTAATTTAGCAGAAATCAATAGTTTTATAGAAAGTAAATTATAATGTTTAAGAATTCTACCAATCAACAAAAAGGTTCTCTTCTAGCATTTATAGCTGTGGTGTTAATTACTCCAGATTCATTATTAATAAGACTATCTAATATAGAAACCTGGGGAATGTTATTTTACAGAGGGGCTATTCCTTTTGTGACTGTTTTGATTGGACTATTATTATTTTACAAAAGTAATTTTTTAAAAGCATTAATGGGTATTGGTTATCCAGGAATATTTTATTTTATAAGTTTTTCTGCATGTAATATTACCTTTCTTATATCAATACAAAATACCAATGTTGCTAATACATTGGTAATGATTGCTTTGGCTCCTATGCTTTCAGCTATATTGGGAGCTTTATTTTTGAAAGAAGCGCCTGATAAAAAAACATGGTTAGCTATAATGATTACGTTTGCTGCATGTATATACATTTTTCATGACTCTCTTAAATTAGGTAATCTTTATGGTGACTTATTTGGTTTTGTAACTGCTTTTGGTTTAGCTTGTAACGCAACTCTAGCAAGATACGCCAAAGATAGAGATCTTGTGCCTTCAGCTGTCATAGGTAAGTTATGTGTGGCTATTTTTGCACTTTTCTTTGTTGAAAGTTTCGAATTGTTAGGAAAAGATTTATTTTATGTGCCTTTGATGTGCATAATGTGTGTAGCCATACCTTTTGTTTTAGTAACTATAGCGCCAAGATTTATAACTGGTGCTGAAGTCAATCTCTTCTTTTTACTAGAAACTATACTTGGACCAATTTGGGTATGGCTTGTAATTAAAGAACAGCCTAGTTTAGAAACCATTATAGGAGGTTCTGTAATCATATTAACAATCGCAAGCCATTCCTTCTTGGCCTTAAAAAAAACATAATAAAAAACTAACTACTTGCTTTTTTACATAAAAGGCATACTCACTGAAAAAATGGGAAAAATATTAAAAAATACCTGGGCTTTATTTACTGGAATAGGAATAATTCTACTTGCTAATGGACTTCAAGGCAATCTAATGGGTGTAAGATCTGTAATAGAAAATTTCAGCTCTTTATCAACTGGAATTATAATGTCGGGATATTTTATCGGATATTTCGTTGGTTCTAATTTAACTCCCAATATGGTGTCGAGAGTGGGCCACATAAGAGTTTTTGCTGCTTTTGCCTCAACAGCATCATTAAGTATTTTGATTATTGCAACATATGTAAATCCTATTGTTTGGACACTAGGAAGGTTTTTAACAGGGTTAAGTTTGGTTAGTTGTTATATCGTAGCTGAAAGTTGGCTTAATGACAGAGCTAATAATAGAACTAGAGGAAAATTGCTTTCAGTATACATGATTATAAACTACTTTGGTCTTGCTTGTGGAGCGCTTTTATTAAATTTTGATAATCCAACAAGTTTTAAACCATTTATTTTAGTTTCTATTTTATTATCTATATCTTTAGTTCCTATTTTGCTTACTAAACGTCCTGCTCCAAAATTTAAAAAAATTGGCACTTTAAGTTTAGTAGAACTTTATAAAATTTCTCCCTTAGGCACTGTAAGTTCATTTTGTACAGGTGCAATATATTCTGCATTGTTTGCAATGTTTGCTGTATATGCCACAAAAATTAATTTTACACTTTTTGAAATTTCGATATTACTTTTTTTAACAACAATTGCGGGAGCTTTTTTTCAAGCTCCTGTGGGATACTTGTCAGATAGATATAATAGAAGAGTTATAATTGTTTTATGCAATTTATTTAGTGCTGCTTTTTGTTTAACTTTAATTTTTATATCAGGGGATAAACTTTTTAATTTAAACGCCCTACATTTACTTTTAAATATAAATATACTTCAAGATTTTAATTTACTGACTTATGCTGGATCAAGTAAGCTATACTTCTTCATTATTATAACAGTTTACGCGGGTATAACGCTTTGTATTTTTTCTTTAAACCTTGCACATACAAATGATTTTGTTCCAAAAGAGAAGTTCGTTGCTGCAGGAGGTGGTTTGCAATTGGTTTTTGGGTTGGGTGCAATGGGAGGACCTTTGCTTTGTTCTATTGTAATGGATATTCTGGGACCTAATGGTTATTTTGTTTATTTAATTATTTTTCACATAATTATAGGCTTATTTGGCATATATAGAATGGCAATAAGACAAGTTATTGAAAACCCTGATAATACATTTACTCCTCTTCCAAGAAACATAACTCCACTTGGTATAGAGTTGGATCCTGATACCGGGGTAGATCTATCTAATAAAGAAAATAAAAATTAATTTTTTACTTCAATTATATTTCCTGTTTCTACTTTTCCATTATTAAATGGAGTTAAATAAATACCCATATGAAAATGATTATAAGTTTTTTTTAATGATTGAAGTAAATTTAAAGAATTATCATCAGTTGTAGGTTTTAAATTTATAGCCACACATCTTGTAATATTTTTTTCAACTTTAAATGAAATATTGTTTATTTTGATTGTTTTACCTATCCAATTACGTTCTTCCCATGCTTCAATTCCATCAACATAAAAATTAGCTCTAAATCTTTGAAACTCAACCTTTTCATTAATTTTTTTTTCAAAATCTTTAATGCTATTTAAATTAATTAAAGACATAGAGTTATAAACATTGTTAGAGTGAGAAGTGTCGTAAAAAGGAAAATCTATATTTTTTAATAATGTGATCGGCTTTAATAAAGATTTTTCTAATTCCATTAATTTATTTGATAACAATAATCTTTCATTTGGGTCATCTGCTGATATTGAAATTATATTTTCGTTATTAGAAATAAGTGTTAATTTATTATTTTCATAAACAAAGTTATATTTGTTTAATACTGGAGAATTTTTTAAAGTTAAAAAATTATTTAACTTTCTTTCTTTTGCGTCTTTTTCTATTAATTTTGTTTTTTCTAAATTTATACTTCTTGAAAATGCGAATATTCTATCATTGGTAATACCTAGTTTTTCTTTTATTTCACATGAGTGTATATTTTGAAAAGATATGGATTTAACTGGACAATAATGTATAGATGAAATCGTGCAATTCATGTATTTTGCTTATACTAAAAGGATTATGAAAAAACAATTTCTGAATCAATTCAGCTTCTAGAAATGGGCAGGTATTAAATTATAATGAAATAAAAAAATTAAATGTCAAAACGATATAGTGGTAAATCATTTAAAGATTCTAGTGTGATGAAAAAAGTTAAACTTTCTTTAAAAGAAAAAAGAAAAATTAAAAAAGAAAAGAAAATAAAAACAAGATTGTGAAACGATAAAACACAACTAAACTTTGAAAAATAATCTAGAAATCTGGTGATTATTTTAAATATTTTCTATAAACAAATATTACAGCAAAAACAATTATTAGCGCAGCTACGCCCTGCTCTCCTAAACTGTTAAGCAAATTAATTAAATTATTTGTTACCTGTGAACCAAAAAAAGCAACATTGGGTCCAAATAATATCTCGGCAATTACAGATACACCCAATAAAAGAACTCCCAGTTCTAGAAATTTATTCAAATAACTTGAAATCTTAGAAATCCAACTATTCATTTACATCCTTCCAAAAAATCCCTAATCTCTACTACGCAGATTAGGGATTTTTTTTAGCAACCCATGAGGGAGTGCTAATTATAAATATATTTATTTATACAAGTTAAGAATGATAATAGCGGCTACTAAACCAACTATACCAGCATCACCCAAACCTTGAACTAGACCAACTATATTGTCTGCTACTCCACCTACAAATGGCACATTTCCACCAAGTAGAGAAACAACGATAGCTAGGGCTAGTAAAGAAATAACAACATTTGTTAAACTTGTTATTGTCCCTGTTAATCCTTGTATTGCTTTCATTTTTGCTCCCTTCGTTATATTTATCGCCGAATCAATCAACGATGGTTGATCTTTAAACATACTTTCGTGGGTTAAAAGGGCTAATTTTTCTCTATTTTCAACACTTTTAGCTTATATTTTTAGCAAAATTAACAATAATGTAATTTTTCAAAAATAAGAAAAATCGATGTAATCTCCGACATTGATATTGGAAGTTGATGATTATCTCGGGCATTAGAGGATCACACTAGGCTACACTAGTTATGCAAACTATTTACAATTCATAAAAAATAATTTGCATAAAGACTCTTCGAATTAAGCAACAAACTATATCATAGACTATAGCATTTAGAGATAAATCAAATAGTCAAATCTTAATGAAATATTAGGTTTCTTTTAAGTTTTCATATTAAGTAATTAATGTATAAGAGCCGCAAAATATGACCAACAATATTCGAAACATTACAATCATTGCTCACGTTGATCATGGCAAGACAACTATGATTGATTCATTAATGAAACAAAGTGGATCATTTAGAGAAAATGAAATTGTAGAAGAAAGATTAATGGATTCTGGAGAATTGGAAAAAGAAAGAGGAATTACAATTTTAGCAAAACCTGCATCAATTAATTGGCAAGGTTCAAGAATAAATATTATAGACACTCCAGGTCACAGAGATTTTGCAGCTGAAGTTGAGCGTGTTTTAAGTATGGCTGATGGTGCTCTATTACTTATAGATTCTGCAGAGGGAGTAATGCCTCAAACAAAATTTGTACTATCTAAAGCTCTTAAACAAGGACTTAAACCAATTGTAGTAATTAATAAATTAGATAAATCAGATCAAAGAGCTGAAGAAGTTTTAGATGAAACTTTTGATTTATTTGTAAGCTTAGACGCAAATGAAGAACAGTTAGATTTTCATGTTTTATATGCTAGTGGAAGATCTGGTTGGGCAAGTAAAGAGGTGGAAGGTTCTAGAAAAAATCTTCATCCATTATTAGATTTGATTATTGAACATGTTAAGCCTGCTGACTTTGATAAAACAAAACCTTTTGCAATGTTGTCTACTCTTTTATATGCGGATACTTTCTTAGGGAGAAGTTTAGTTGGAAGAATATCACAAGGAACTGCTAAAGCTAACCAACAAATTAAGGCAATCAATCTCCAGTGTAAAAAAGTTGATGAAGGTAGATTAACTAAAATTTTTAGATATGAAGGAACTAAAAAAGTTCCAATTGAAGTTGGCGAAGCTGGTGATATTGTTGTAATTGCTGGATTAGAAAAAGCCAATGTTGCTGATACTATTTGTGATATTGATGTAAATGAACCTATACCTGCAACACCAATAGATCCGCCTACTATGTCTATTAAGATAACAGTTAATAGCTCACCGCTTTCTGGAACAGAAGGAAAAAAACTAACAAGCACTCAAATTAGAGATCGTTTAATTTTAGAGGCTCAAAATAATGTTGGTATTACTTTTTCAGAAAATGAAAATAAAGATGCATTTGAAATTAGTGGCAGAGGTGAATTAATGCTTGAAATTTTACTAACACAAATGAGACGTGAAGGTTTCGAAATGACTGTAAGTCCTCCAAAAGTATTGTTTAAAAAAGACAAAAATGAAAATAAACTAGAACCTATTGAAGAAATTACCATAGATTTAGATGAAGAATACTCTTCAAAAGTAATTGACTCAATGAATAGAAGAAAAGGCAAGCTAATTGATCTTAAAGATACTGGTAAAAACAAAAAAAGATTAGTTTTTCATGCTCCAACAAGAGGTTTAATGGGTTATACAAGCAGATTTCTAACATTAACGAAAGGTAATGGAGTGATTAATAGAATATTTCATTCTTATGGAAAGTACGAAGGTGATATGGAAGGAAGAAGAAACGGCGCATTAATTTCAATGGAAAATGGAAAAGCTGTTGCTTTTGCAATATTTAACTTACAGGCAAGAGGTGAAATGTTTGTTGCTCACAATGATCCTGTTTATGTTGGAATGATAGTGGGACTTGCGCCTAAATCTGGAGATTTACAAATTAATGTTATGAAGGGCAAAAAATTAACTAACATGAGAACTCAAGGAACTGATGAAAATGTTGTGCTAACTCCAGTGAGAAAAATGTCAATTGCAGAACAATTAAGCATTTTGAATGCTGATGAAGCTTTAGAAATTACTCCTAAATCTTGTAGATTAAGAAAAGCTATACTTAACCCTCATGAAAGAAAAAAAAATGAAAAAGTATCAACTAGATCTGTCGCTTAGTTAAAAAACTAAACAGAATTATTTTTAAGAAAAATATGAAAAACTTTAGTGAACTAAATCTTAATCCATCTTTAATGCAATCAATAACAAGAATGCATTTTAAAATTCCCACACCAATTCAAGCGCAGGCCATTCCTCCTGCGCTTATTGGAAAAGATATTTTAGGTACAGCACAAACTGGTACGGGTAAAACACTTTGTTATGGAATTGCTTGTATTAATAAACTTTTAAATGACAGAGATAGTAACGCACTTATTATATGTCCGACGCGTGAGCTAGCAGTTCAAGTTGAGGATGTTCTTAATGGATTAATAGAAAATACTATGAATATCAAATCTGCTGTACTTATTGGTGGTGAATCCATGCAAAAACAATTAAGGCAATTACAAAAACGCCCAAGATTAATTATTGGAACACCTGGACGTCTCAACGATCACTTAAAAAGAAAAAGTCTAAAATTACATCAATCATATTTTTTAGTCCTTGATGAAACAGATAGAATGTTGGATATGGGTTTTATTCCTCAAATAGAACAGATATTAAAGTTTATACCAAAAAAACATCAAACATTATTATTTTCAGCAACTTTGCCTCAAAATATTCTTAAAATTACTGAAAGATATTTAAATGACCCAATAAGAATAAGAGTTGGATCAACAACGACGCCTATTTCAAAAATTAAACAAGAAGTTATTCAAGTAAGAGAAGGTGACAAATATAAAAAATTACTGGAAGAACTTTATAAAAGAAAAGGATCTATTTTAATTTTTGTAAAAACAAAGCGTAATGCAGATAAAATGGCAGATCGCTTACATGATGATGGACACCGCTGTGACTGCATGCATGGAAATTTAAGACAATCAAAAAGACAAAGAACTTTAATCGCGTTCCGTTCTGGTAAAATACGTATTCTAATCAGCACTGAACTTGCTGCTAGAGGTTTAGACGTCCCATCTATTCAACATGTAATTAATTACCATCTTCCACAAGTTCCAGAAGATTTTATTCATAGAATTGGAAGAACAGCAAGAGCTGGCGCAGAGGGTTCTGCTCTTACTTTTATCACTCCTAATGATATGCAAATGTGGGGCGGAATTCAAAGATTAATCAATCCAAATTTTAAAGCTGAATTTAAAAACTCTAATAAAAGATTCAACAAAAATAAAAGGGACAAACAACCATTTAATAAAAAAAGAAAATTTAAAGATAAAAAGAAATTCTTTAATAAAGAAAGAAATCATTCTGAACATCCTAGAGATTTAAATGAAAAAAGATTTAATTTAAAAAAAGGTAAAAAAAGATCTTTTAAAAAAAAAGAT
>JAGFWP010000049.1 GCA_017639935.1 Pelagibacteraceae bacterium | reverse complement strand
AAATTTTAAAATAAAAAATTGTAAAAAATTAAAGTTTACTATGTTGTTGACTTTAAGCGTAAGTTTTGAGAAAAATATTCAGCCTTTAATGTTTGTCGCTTTTATTGGTGATAACGGAGGGGGGTTCCTCCACATAAACAAATTACAAGGAGCATTTAATGGCAAAGAAAAGAAAAAAAGCAGCTAAGAAGAAAAAAGCTGCTCCTAAGAGAAGAAAAAAAGCAGCTCCTAAGAGAAAAAAGAAAGCTGCTCCTAAGAGAAGAAAAAAAGCAGCTCCTAAGAAGAAAAAAGCTGCTCCTAAGAGAAGAAAGAAAGCTGCTCCTAAGAAAAAGAAAAAAGCAGCTAAGAAAAGAAGAAAAAGATAATCATTTTTTTGTAGAAGAAACTTAGTCTATAATTTTTCTTTTTCTTACAAATAGGGATTTCTGATCTCAAATAAACGGGGTTTTATGCCCCGTTTTTTTTATTATTGTCACATTAAACCAAAAATATTAAGGAAACAATTTAATGCTGCTTGCAAATAATTTATCATTTAAAAGAGGTCGGAAAGAAATTTTTCAAGAAATGAGTATTTCTCTTCCTCCTAAAAAAATAATCCATCTAAAAGGTCGAAACGGAATTGGCAAAACAACTTTTATCAAAGTTTTAGTTAATATGCTTTTTCCAACAACAGGTGAGATATATTGGAATGGAAAAAATATAAAAAAAAATTTATATGAATTTTTTGCTAATCTTACTTACATTATGGATATTCAAACTTCCAAAAGCGAATTGACTGTTAATGAAAATATTCGATTTTGGATGAAATTATTCTCATCAAATATAAAATCAAAACAATTGGAGGGAATTTTTGATTTATTATCATTGGATAAGTATAAAAATACTCAAGTTAATTTTTTATCAAAAGGGGAAATTAGAAAATTAGAACTATTCAGGCTAGTTATAGAACAAAAAAAACTTTGGATTTTAGACGAACCCTATGTTGGACTTGATGAATCAACCTATGAATTAATTAATGGAACGTTTAGAAATCATATTGAAAATAATGGTATGATTTTTTTCTCCTCGCATCATCGTCCAGAATTACAAAATATGGATACAATTAATCTTGAAAATTATGCAAACAATTAATTCTATTTTAGCTATTTTTTATAAAGAATGTAAAATAGCATTTCGGATATTTTATGATGTATTAACCATAATATTATTTTTTCTTCTGGGTATTTTTATTTTTGTTTTTTCTGTGGGACCCAACAAAGAAATATTTAGCCAAATAGGTGTGGGAATAATTTGGGCTTTGTTACTTTTAAGTACAAACTTATCAATAAAAAGATTCTACCAAGACGATTATAATGATGGCAATATTTTTCTTTTACATATGAGTGGTTTATCTTTTGAGCTTATAGTCTTAATTAAATTAATCGCTCTTTGGTTCTTTTTCCAACTGCCCTTCATAATTGTTATCCCTATTGCTTGTCTAATATTGGGAATTGGGACTGAAGATATTTATTTAATCCTTATTACTTTTTTTCTAGGCTCTCCAGTGTTAACATCGCTAGCCTCTATTTCAGGTTCTATGAATCTTTTAAATAATAAAAATTTTGCAGTCGGCAGTGTTATTATAATGGTTTTAAGCATACCTTTAATTATTTTCAGCACCGGTATTATTAACGCTCCTCCTGAATTAATAAAACCTCAACTGGGTATTCTAGGGGGAATTTTATTATTTTTTTTAGCTTTGACTCCTTGGGTGAGCGCTGGTTGTATTAAAATTGCATTAAAATATAACTAATGATTAAAATATTTATCAATCCTGGTGAGTTTAGTCGTTTTGCTGATATAATCTTTAAACCATTATTAATTGTTAGTATTCTTGCATTGTTTTTTGGATTAATTTTTGCCTTGTATTTGTCCCCGGATGATTACCAACAAGGATCGACTGTAAGAATTATGTATGTACATGTGCCATCAGCGTGGTTAGCAATTTTGACATTTTTTATTATGACAATTTACAGTATTGTGGCTCTTGCGTTTAAGATTCCCTTTGGTTTTATTGTAAATTCCGCTGTTGCACCAATTGGAGCTACATTTACATTTATTTGCTTATTTACTGGATCTCTTTGGGGAAAACCAATGTGGGGCACATGGTGGGTTTGGGATGCTAGACTAACATCAGTAGCTGTTTTATTTATTATATATTTAATAATAATTTTTTTTAGAAGATCTTTTTCAAACATAGATGTTGGAGAAAAGATTACCGCTATTTTTATTATTGTAAGCTCAATAAATCTTCCAATAATAAAGTTCTCAGTAGACTGGTGGAATACTTTGCATCAACCAGCTAGTATTAGTAAATTTTCTTCACCATCAATTGATTCAAGTTTTATGATGCCTTTAATCACAATGACAATTTCCTTTACATGTGTTGGATTGTTAATCGCCATAATACGTATTAAGGGTGAAATTTTAGATAGAAAAGATAAGATTTAATTTGAATGAGGCTAAAAGGCCTCTGTTCAACTTCTTTATCTTTGATAAAAAGGGGTATGTATTTTTGGTATATTTTTTTAGCTTACTCTATACCTCTGATATTAATATTTTTATTGATTTTAATTTCTTTTAGAAAATTAAAAAAATATAAATAATTATAAAATGACAGTCAAATTTCAAAGACTCATAATTATACTTCTATCTCTGATTTTTACAGCTGGAGCAGTTATATTAATTATGATAAATTCGAAAGAGAATTTAGTTTTTTTTTTCACTCCGACTGAATTAATTAATTCTCATCATAATATTAATAGTAAGGTTAGAATTGGCGGTTTTGTAAAAAATAACTCTTTAATGAGAAATGCAAAAGACAATCTTTACAACTTTGTAATTACAGACAACCTAAATGATATTGAAGTAGAGTACAAAGGAATTTTGCCTGACTTGTTTAAAGAAGGTCAGGGCGCAGTAACAGAAGGTATTTTGGCTGATAAGAAAAAAATATTAGCATCAAAAGTATTTGCTAAACATGATGAAAATTATATGCCGTCTTCAATTAAAAAACAGCTCAAAAAATCAGATTATTGGAAAAAAGATTATTCTACAAGTGATATCTTTGGGAAAAAATTACCTAATTTTGAAATAATTAATTTATTTGATAATTCAAAAAAATTATCAAATGTTGATATTAATAATAAGCAAATCTTAATAAATTTTTTTGCTTCTTGGTGCGCTCCGTGCAAAGATGAGCATCCATTATTTTTTACACTAAAAAATAATTATTCTGATGTGATGATAATTGGAATAGATTATAAAGATAAAAAATCTGATGCAATAAAATTTCTTGATAAGGAAGGAAACCCGTATGATTTTGTTGGCCTAGATAATGATGGTAGTATTGGACTAAAATTTGGAGTATTTGGTTTACCTGAAACTTTTTTATTAAACAATGATGGTAAAATAATTTATAAACATCTCGGACCACTTACAAAAAAAATAGTTAGAAATGAAATTTTCCCTCTTTTACAATAGATTTCTTATTTTCTAATAATTTTTCTTCATAGACCTGCTATTAAACGGATTGTTTCTTTCTTATATATTAAGAAAGTCAACGCTTTTAATAGTATTTATTTCAATTTCTATGATTTTATCTATAGTTAATTTTTATAAAAATAATTAAATTATAATCTTGGATAGATGAACAATAAGGAGGATTTGTGAAAAAAATTTTTATTTCTTTGTTAGCGATATTGATTCTAAGTATGCTGACAGTTGCTAATGCAAAAACAATTCGCATTGGAACAGAAGGGGCTTACCCGCCGTGGAATAATCTTAATGCTGCTGGTGAACTTGAAGGGGCTGAAATAGATTTTGGCAATGAAGCTTGCAAAAGAATGGGTGCGGGGTGTGAATGGATTACTCAAGACTGGGATGGCATCATTCCTGCTCTACTGAATGGTAAATATGACATCATTATTGCTGGCATGTCAATTACTGAAGAAAGAAAACAAAAAGTTAACTTTACTAATGGATATATGACTGATGGAGCAAGATTTTCTGTTCTCAAAGATAGTGGACTTGCAAATATATCATTGGCAGGGGTAGCAAAGGTTAACATGAATACAGCTGGCGGAAAAGAAAATGCAGCAGTAGGTCAAATGATTGCAATGTTTGAAGGCAAAACTGTTTGTGTTCAATCATCTACAACTCATGCAAACTTTGCAACGCAATATATGTCGACCGGTTCTGATGTAAGACTTTATCAAACTGTTGATGATCACAATATAGATTTAGCAGCAGGTCGTTGTGATGCAGTTTTAACAGATGTAGGCTCTGCAATTGATTTTATGGGAACAGACCAGGGCTCCAATGCAGCTTTTACTGGACCAACTTTCTCAGGCGGCCCATGGGGTGATGGGGTTGGTGGAGCTATTCGAAAAGAAGACACTGACATTCTTGAAATGTGGAATAAAGCGATTGCAGAAATGAGTGCAGACGGTACAACTGCCACAATTACTGAAAAATGGTTTGGCAGAGATATATCTATGTAATTTATAAAAAAAAATAAGATAAAAAAAAAGCGGCTTTAGCCGCTTTTTTTTTCTTAAATCAAATTATAAAAAATTTTTTAAATTATAATTTGTTTAGCGCAATTAATACTATGGTATCATAGGTTATGAGTAAAGTGGCAGTTATTGGAGCGGGCATAATTGGAGTTTGTATTGCTTTTTTTTTAAAAAAAAATGGACATAAAGTAACATTAATTGATCAAAATAATCCCGGAACTCAAACATCTTTTGGAAATGCAGG
>JAGFWP010000048.1 GCA_017639935.1 Pelagibacteraceae bacterium | reverse complement strand
GATCAAAATATCTTTATGCATTGGCCCGCCTTATCCAAAAACATTCACGTTTTCTTGCTGTTTTAGAATCAATTGATAATGGAAAACCCATAAGGGAAACGCGGGATATTGACATTCCTTTAGTAGCTAGGCATTTTTATTACCATGCAGGCTGGGCTGCAAAAACATCCAACAACAGCATTGATCCTATAGGCGTGATAGGGCAGATTATTCCGTGGAACTTTCCTTTATTAATGCTCTCGTGGAAAATTGCCCCAGCAATTGCATGCGGCAATACAGTTGTTTTAAAACCTGCAGAATTTACATCTTTAACTGCTTTATTTTTTTCTGAGTTGTGTCAAAAAGCAAAACTGCCCAAAGGCGTTGTAAATATTATTACCGGTGATGGATCAACGGGTGAACACATAACAGATCACAATTTAATTGATAAAATTGCCTTTACAGGCTCAACGGAAGTTGGAAAAAAAATAATTTCATCAACAGCTTCATCAGGAAAAAAATTAACAATGGAACTCGGGGGCAAATCCCCTTTTATTGTTTTTGAAGATGCGGATTTAGACAGTGCCATTGAAGGTGTTGTCGATGCTATTTGGTTTAATCAGGGTCAAGTGTGCTGCGCTGGTTCCAGGCTTTTAGTGCAAGAGAGCATTGAGAAAAAATTTATAAGGAAGTTAAAACAGCGTATGGAAAAACTGCGCATAGGCAATCCCTTGGATAAATCCATTGATATTGGCGCAATTATCGCACCTGTGCAGTTAAATAAAATAGATATGCTTGTTAAAAAAGGAAAGAAAGAAGGTGCCAAGTTATGGCAGCCTTCCTGGTCTTGCCCAAAAGATGGATTTTATTATCCTCCTTCATTATTCACAAACGTCACACCCGCCTCAACGATTGCTCAAGTGGAGATATTTGGACCAGTTTTAACGTCATTGACTTTTCGCACGCCGAGTGAAGCTGTTGCCATAGCCAATAACACCCATTATGGTTTAGCCGCTAGCATATGGTCTGAAAATATTAATCTTGCCATGGATGTGGCCCCTAAAATTAAAGCAGGAGTGATTTGGATTAATTCCACAAATCTTTTTGATGCTGCGTGTGGTTTTGGCGGATACAAGGAAAGTGGTTTTGGAAGAGAAGGAGGAAGCGAAGGTATTAGGACCTATACTTTAAACAAGCTTCCCACACGAAAAATACAAACATATAAAACACAAAGACAAATTAAAAAATTACTCAATATTGATCGAACTCCAAAATTATATATTGGAGGCAAGCAAAAAAGACCTGATGGAGGATATTCTTTTCCAGTATATGGAGCTAATGGTAAGGATTTTATATGCGATGTTGCAAGATCAAATCGAAAGGATGTCAGAAACTGTGTTGAAATAGCTTCGAAAACAGTTGAAAAACAACTCACAAATTTTAACCGCTCCCAGATACTTTATTATTTTGCTGAAAATCTAGAGCAACGTGAAAAGAGTATTGTAGATCTTCTTGTATCATTAAGAGGAGTATCGAGAAGTGTTGCAAAACATGTGTTTTCTTTAGCTTGTGAACGTATTTTTTATTATGCATCCATAGCGGATAAATTTGAAGGACAAGTTCACAATCCACCAATGCGGGGCTTGACCTTGGCATTGAAAGAAAATCTTGGTGTTCTTGCGATTATTTTATCTGATCATGATCCTTTGCTAAGCTTAGTAACATGTATGAGTGCAGCATTTGCAACGGGGAATGCTCAAATTCTTGTTCCCGGCCAAAAAACAAGCTTATTAGCTACAGAATTATATCAAGTCTTGGATACCTCGGATGTTCCTGGAGGTTATATTAATATTTTGACTGCAAAAGATAATGAGTTGAATTCAACCCTATCAAAACATGAGAATATTGATGGTATTTGGTATTTTGGTAAATCGCAAAGCTCTCAAACGGATATTATAAAAAACTCTACATCAAATATTAAAAGATATTGGTGTCCAAATGAGAAAAATATTGATTGGACGAATACTTCAAAAGAATTCCTTGATGAGTTTTTATACCAAAGTACGCAAATAAAAAATATCTGGATCCCTTACGGCGAATGATTATTAATGAAATCTATTAGCATTCTTGGTGTGTATGTTGCTGATTTAGCTTTCTTTGCTGATGAAATACCAATCATTGGTGAGACGATAATAGGCAAAGAATATTTTATTGGTCCAGGCGGTAAAGGATCCAACCAAGCAGTTGCGGCAGCTAAGGCGGGAGTCAAAACTTTTTTCATATCTAAGATTGGCGACGATCAATTTGGATCAATGGCAAAAAAAATTTATGATGAGGCAGGCGTTGATTATTCAAAAGTAATAATTTCCAAAGAACATGTTACAGGAGCGGCAGGTATTTTAGTTAATAGTAAAGGTCAAAATGCCATCAATGTTGTAACAGGGGCAGGCGGCGCTTTGACAAAAGGGGATATTGATAATGCGTTGAGCACGATAACCACATCTTCTGTTTTTCTCACTAATTTAGAGGTACCTAAAGAAGTGGCATATCATGCCCTTAAGATGGCAAAATCAAGCAATGTGCCAACAATTCTTAATCCGGCTCCAGCATCAGAGATTAATGAGGACATTTTTCCGTTCATTGATTATTTCACACCCAATGAAACCGAAGCAGGTTTTTATGTAAACCACAAGGTGGAAAATGAAGATGATGCAAAGACAGCATCACAGCAATTGCTCCAACGTGGAATAAAAAATGTCATTATTACCCTTGGCGACAAAGGGGCTTATTTCGCCAATAACAAAGAGAGTTTTCATGTCAACGCAATGAATTTAGGAGAAAAAGTTGTTGATACCACGGGGGCTGGAGACGCTTTTAATGCTGGTTTTGCAGTGGCATTGACAGAAGATAAAAATATTAAAGATTCCATTACATTTGCCAACACTACGGCCGGCCTCTCCACAACCAAGGTTGGAACAGCCAACTCTATGCCCCTTCGTTCTGAAATTGATAAATCACTTTAATTATTGTAGTATATAATAATGCAGTTGTTTCTTGAGAGATTGCTTTATTTTTGGGCGGCAATTACAGTTATTGGATTGCTTTTGGTTGTTCTGGTATGGGCGATTTCCACAGTAATTTATGTCGCCTTCATTTCTTTATTTGTTGCCATAGTTGCAACAGCTTTTTACCATTTTTATTGGGTAAAAAAAGACGATTAATTTATCTTAATAATATAAAGAATCTTGGCATATGTCAGGCAAGTATATTTTCTATGATTTAGAGACTACAGGCAGAGGAAAAAAAGAAACACCTGACGCTTTTAATGCCACTCCTAAATGGGAACAAATATTGCAAATTGCTGCCATTGTTGTTGATAAAAATTTTACACCAACGAATCAAAATTTAAATGAATTTTGTAGACCGCGCACATCAGTGATAGCACAACCAGGCGCGTTATTAACAACTCAAAAGGGAATTAAAGAAGTTCTACAAGCAAAACATTCATCGTATCAATTAATATCAAAAATTAATACACAATTTGATGAATGGAAAAAAGATAATCCCAATTATATTTTTATTGGACATAATATAGTTAATTTTGATGAATCCGTTTTAGAATATAATTTATTTAATAATTTATATTTTCCTTACATTACAAGAACTAACAGAGGTGATACGCTTAATCTGGTCAGAGCATTATACGCCTTTAATCCTTCAAGCATTAAAACTCCTTTAACGGCCAGAGGCAATCCTAGTTTTAAATTGGAAAAATTAGCTGAAATGAATAACTTGCCCATAGAGTTTGCTCACGATGCATACAGTGATGTGAAGACATCAATTGCCTTGGCTAAATTTGTATATGACATAGATTCAAAATCTTGGTCTCAACTGGAAATGACAATGAATAAGGAAAAAGCAATAGAGTATGTTAATAAAAATAAGGGTTTTTGTTATCTCACAAATTTTGGAGGTAGAATAAAATTAGAGGCTTTATCAATGGTTTGTGAATCTAGATATAGCGGATGGTTTAATACAATTAATTTAGCTAATGATCCAACGCCCTTGCTAGAAGCTAATAATGAAGAATTTAAAACATTAATTAAAAAAAAGAACAGGTATGTTATTTCTAATCAGCACCCCATACTTTTATCAGGCAAACTTGCTGTGAATTATGAGCCCTATAATGAATTAGGTGCAGATGTGTTGAATGAAAGGGCAAAAATGGTCTTTAAAAACAAGTCTCTTGCGGAAAAATTCAAACATATGGAAATTGACCGACAACTGGAAAAAGAAGATCAAGCATCTCAAGACAATATTTTCCCAGAAAGCAAAGCCAATATGTTCACTAAATTTGGCCAACAAGAAGTTATCAAAGAATTTCATGAGAAAAAAACTTGGGAAGAAAAGTATAAAGTTGGCTTATCTCTTCGTGATCCACGCGCTCAATTTATTTTAAAAAGATTGATTTTTGATGAAAGTCCAACGACTTTATCAGATGATGATTTTAAATCAGTACACAGGGAACTCCATGATCGCTTAGTTATTAATCAAGAAAGGCCTTTTACAACCATTCCAGAAGCAATGATGCAAACAGATACGGAACTATCAAATTTAGAAGATAGCGAGGATGAGAATAAGGATAAAAAACTAAAAATACTTAATGAATACAACACCTACTTGTCTTTTTTAGAGAATTATTTTAGTACAAAAAATCCCCAACCTTTGAAAACTGGAAAAGAGCTTGTAAAACAGATTTTTAGTTAATGTAATAGTAACAAGGATGGAATTTCTTTAAGTATTACTTTATTAGCAGTTTATGCATAAAATACACGGTACTTATTGCGCAGCTCTAACCCCTCTCAATAGTGATTATTCCATTAATAGGAAATTGTTTTTAGAGCATTGCAATAATTTATTATCAGAGGGTCTTGACGGCCTTGGAATATTTGGAACAACAGGAGAGGCAAACTCATTTAACGTGAATGAAAAAATACAGGCTGTTAATTATTTAATTGATAACAATATTGGCCCAGACAAGCTGATTCCCGGCACTGGCCTCTGCTCTGTCAGTGATACGGTTTTGTACTCTAAAGCGATTGCAAAATTAAAAGTAAAAGCCGTATTAGTCTTACCAGCTTTTTATTATAAAAACGTTTCAAATGAAGGTGTTGTGGAATTTTACAAACGTGTGATTGATGAAGTAGGGGATAGTGATCTGAAATACATTCTATATAACATACCTCAAATATCAGGTGTCCCTATTGGCTTTGAAGTTATTGAGCAGTTAATTAAATTATTTCCTGACAATGTAGTGGGTATGAAAGATTCAAGCGGCGATCTTGATAATATGTTAAAAATAACAAAATACTTTAATGGATTCTCTCTTTTTTCTGGTTCCGACAGTTTGGCGTTAAAAGTTCGCAAGTATGGCGGGGCGGGAGCGATAACTGCCACATCCAACATTTCTGGAAAACTTCTAAGTTACATTATAAATAACTACAAAGAGGAGATGAATGAAGAAAACTTCCAGTCACTTCAAAAACTGCAAGTCCAGATCAGAGAAACCTTGTTTACCCATGAGCCCATAAGCGCTCTTAAAGCCTTTTTATCCGTTAAAAACAATGAAGAGGAGTGGAATAGAATCAATCCGCCTTTAAATGTAATTCCAGATCCCAGCAGTCATAAAACAGTTATTAGTTTACTGACACTGATAAAAAAAATGAAGAAATTACTCCCTAGTGCGTGAACGAAAATAATCCCTTGCCTTTTGTGATATAAAGTCTTGCACTGGCTTTAAGAACATTGAAAAACCTATGCAATCAGTGAAAAAACCTGGTGTGATTAACAGTAATCCTGAAATTAATAAAAAAATACCTCCCTTGATTTCTTCTGCAGGCATGACGTCCTCAGACATTTTCTGCCGCGCACTAAAAAGTAAACTGATACCCTGCCTTCGAACAAAATAGATTCCAATTACGGCTGTAAGCAAAATAATAGCGACCGTATTTAATAAGCCAATGTTATTTCCGATGGTGATGAATATGGAAATTTCAATTATAGGGATAAAAATAAAAAGTAAAAATATCATTTAATATACATATTACCTTCCCAAAGCTTCCATCTGTTTAATTTTTATTTGCTTTTCAAATTCCCTTAGACGTCTATATACACTTGCCAATTCAATAATAGTTGGCCAAGCCTTAAACAAATATTGAAGCGATCCCTCAACTCTACCAAAAGCTCTTAGTATTTGTTGCATTACGCCAAGAGTCATCACTCCTGCAACAATGGCAGGGGCTAATAAAACATATCCAACCAACACGTTTGCTTGCAGATAGGCCAGTCTGCCTATATTAAAATAAAGATATCGCAGATAACTTTTGTAATTAATTTTTCTTACGCCATCAAATAATTCTTCCAGTGTTTTTGGTCTTACAGTTCCATCATCTTCTGCTATAACAAGTATTTTGCGATATGCGGCTTCTCTCTTTTGCAAGTCGTATTCAATACCTACGAGCCTTAACAAGTAAGCCAATATCATCATTAATATAGTTCCCCCTACCGCCCAAAGAAAAGCACCTGCTACTAAAGAATATTCCCAATCACCAAACCATAATATTGGAATGCCTATTGATAATCCCATTAGCAATGGAAAGAATTCAATTAGTACCATTATGGATTCTATAAAACTAGTTCCAAGACTTTCAAGAATGCGACTAAACTTAATCGTATCTTCTTGCACTCTTTGGCTTGCACCTTCAATTGTACGTGCTTTGTCAAATACGCTATGATACCATTCAACCATTGATGTACGCCATCTAAATAAAAAGTGCGCTGTCAGGAATGATGTAGCAAGACCTAACACAATCCACATAGCTGCAAGTTTTCCGAAACTTATCAAACCTCCCATATATTCATCCATGGTAATAGCATTTGGGGTACCTAATGCTTTTTGAATCATATCGTAGAATTCACCAAACCATTCATTTATTTTTACATCAATTTGTACTGAAACCCATAACGATGTTAAAATTACAAATGCTCCTAAATACGCCCAGAGAAACCATTTCTTGCTAGTAAAAAATTTAAACATAATTAATTTTTTTTTTGTTATATAGTTGAATATTCGATTATGGCTATCATTATTGCAACCATTGCTCTCTCATTATGTTGGGCATGGATTGAAATCACATTATATTTCACTAATAAAAATGCTAGGGAAAATAGCACTGTAAAGAGAATTTCGTACAAAAAATTTATATGGCTGTTAAGAACCATTATTGTTTCATTATTTGTAATGACTGCTACCTATATGTATTTTTTTGAAAATATTAGACTGCAAAAAGCAATTGAGTACTGCTTGGGAATAATTAGATGAAAAAACCAATTGATCAAAAACTAATACCAATCATTGTTATAATTGGCGGCGGAGTTTTGCTGCTTATTTCTTTTGGAATACGACATTCATTTGGTTTGTACCTTCTTCCTATTACCAACCACTTGAATACAGGGAGAGAGGTCTTTGGTTTTGCTGCGGCCTTACAAGTGCTCATGATTGGTATTGGATCCCCTTTGTTCGGAGCTCTTTCAGATAAATTTGGATCAGGAAAAGCTTCCTTGCTTGGCATAACGTTAGTAATACTAGGTTTAGCATGGATGGCCAATCTTCAAACTTCTTTTGATATTATCGGAGCCCAAGCCCTTTGCGGTTTAGGCTCAGCAGGTTGCGGAACTGCGGTTGTCTTAGGCGCTGTGGGAAGGTCAGTCAAAGTTGAAAACAGAACACTATCTCTTGGCATAGTAATGGCTGCCGGATCTTTTGGTCAGTTTGCTGTGGTTCCTTTTACTGGTTATTTAATTGAATTGGTTTCTTGGTCACAATCACTTGTATTTTTAACTTTTTTTGCTGCAATTATGATAATTTTTTCCTTTGCTCTTAATTTTTCAGAAAAATCTGAATCATCAAAAGCTGGGAGCAGACAAACAGTTAGGGAAGCACTTAAAGAAGCTTTTCAAACCAAAAGTTTTAATCTTTTAACTCTGGGTTTTTTTGTGTGCGGCTTCCATGTTACGTTTGTAGCTGTTCATTTGCCCGCTTTTATCGAAGATGAGAATCTTCCCTTTTGGGTTGGCGGTTGGGCTTTAGCACTCATAGGATTGTTTAATATCATTGGAACACTTTACTTTGGATATTTAGGAGATCGTTTATCAAAAAAAAATTTACTCGCCCTTTTATATTCCCTAAGATCGTTATTATTTTTAGTTTTTATCTTTTTGCCCAAAACAGAATTAACTGTTTTACTATTTGCTTGCATTTTAGGAATTCTTTGGCTTTCAACGGTGCCACTGACTAGTGGAATAATTACAGTAGTATTTGGCCCCTATTATATGTCAATGCTTTATGGAATAGCCTTCTTTTCTCATCAAATTGGATCTTTTTTAGGATCATGGTTGGGCGGAAGGTTATTTGATGCTTATGGATCTTATAATTTGATGTGGTGGATCTGTGTCGCGCTAGGTTTCATATCAGCATTATTGCATATGCCGATAAAAGAAAAAGCGGTGCAGCGTTTGGCAGATCAGCAAATTTAAGGAATTATTTTAAAAAATTATTTCTTTTTTTGACGTTTTTTATTTCTTCGATATTTTGAGCCTCTTTTTCTTCGGCCCCTATGTTTCTTCGGATATCCCATATATGTCTGCGGTACATATACAAAATAACTAGATTAAGTCAAAGTTTAATAATGCCAGTCTTTAGCTTCACTATAGAGAAAATCTCTGAATACTTCTAATCTTCGATCATTTTTAAAGGCTTCAGTGTACACGAAATATGTTTGATAAGAAGGTCCTTCAAGATTGGGGAGCACTCTTACAAGATTAGGTTTTTCGGACACCATATAATCAGGTAAAGAAGCAAGTCCGGCTCCTTTTTCAACGGCAAGAGATATCCCGTAAATACTGTTAACCCTAAATTTTGGTTTTCTTTTCCCGCTTTCTTTTCCAATTTTTAAGATCCAGTCAATGTTAGAGATAGGGGATGGCAGTCCTGTGCCATAACAAATTAAGCTATGTCTGTCTAAATCGTTAACACTTCTCGGAATACCGTTTGCTTTTAAGTAATCTGATGATCCATAAATATGATTGTGAAAATTAACAAATTTCTTAGATATTAAATTAGCTTGCGTAGGTTTTTTTACCCTTACAGCTAAATCAGCAGACCTGCTGGATAGATCCACTTCTTCATCGCTCATCAAGATGCTAATTTCCATTTCCGGATATTGATCAGTAAATTTATTTATTCTAGGAGTCAGCCAAGTAGATCCGAAACCAATTGTTGTATTGATTGTTAACTTACCTGTCGGCTTAGTTTTCTTATCAAGTAGTTTTTGTTCAAAATCAGAAATAGATGAATTAATGTCATGTACGGTACTGTATAAATTTTCACCTTGTTCGGTTAGCGTAACTCCTTTTTGATGACGCATAAATAAAGACGTGTTTAAGTCCCATTCCAAATCTTGTATCTGCCTGCTAATCGCTGATTGACTGATATTTAGTTTTTTACTGGCCTTTGAAATGCTTTTACAAAGTGCAACCAAATAAAATGACTTCAGTTTGTTCCAGTCCATTTATCTTAAAGAATTTATTAATTTTTTGTAATCTGATTCAGGAGAATTATAGATATAAGAACCAGCAACAAGGACATCAGCGCCTTTATCAACGCATAATTTTGATGTTTTGTAATTAATTCCCCCATCGATCTCTATTTCAAATTCAAGACCCTCTTTTGCTCTCAGTTCATTTAGCGTTGAAATTTTAGTCAATTGATTTTCCATAAAATTTTGCCCGCCAAGACCAGGGACTACAGTCATAACTATAATTAAATCTACCAACGATATATATTTCTCAATGTCCTTTATTTCAATTTTTGGATGAACAGCAATGCCACATTTACAGCCTAAGCTTTTAATTTCTTCTATTATTTTTTCAGGACTTGAATCAGCTTCAGGATGAAAACTAACAATATTCGCCCCAGCTTTTACAAAACTTTCAACATATTGCTTTACAGGTGAAATCATTAAATGAACATCCAGAGTTATGTTTGTGATAGGTCGAATACTTTTAACAATATTGGATCCGAAAGTTATGTTGGAAACATAATGTCCGTCCATAATGTCTATGTGCAAATAATCCGCCCCTGCTTCCACAACACTTAATACTTCTTGTTTAATTTTAAGAAGATCTGCTGCCAGAATAGAAGGAGCTATTTTTATCATTTATTTTTTTTAATTAAAAATAGTGTAATATAATATATTACGATTAGAATATAATGAAATTATTTGTTGATAAACCTTGGGGATCATATCAGATTATTGATCAAGGAGAGAATTTTGTAGTTAAAAAGATTGTAGTTAAACCTTATGGCAAACTTTCTTTGCAAAGCCACAAACATCGATCAGAGCATTGGATAATAGTTGAAGGCAGGGCAGAGGTTACTATTAATGATAACATAACAACTTTAGAACCTAACCAGAACACCTACATACCACCCGAGACAAAACATCGTCTTGCCAATAATTATGATAAAAATTTGATTTTAATTGAAGTCTGGTATGGAAAAAACCTAGATGAAGAAGACATAACTAGATATGAAGATATTTATAATAGAGTCTGAAAATGATTGTTAATACTCCAATATCACTAGGCGATTTGATTGATAAAATTTCAATATTAATCATAAAAGAAAAAAAAATTACAGACGAGAAAAAAAATAATCATATTCATGAAGAATTAACATTATTAAAAAAAACCCTTAATGAGGCAATTAATAACAATGCTATCAATAATTATTTAAATCAACTTATAGAAGTTAATTCTACCCTATGGAAGATAGAAGATGAAATTAGGGATTGTGAAAAAAATAAAAAATTTGATCAAAAATTTATTGAATTGGCAAGATCCGTATACATCACTAATGATAAAAGAGCGGAGATTAAACTTGAGATAAATAATAAATTTGGCTCTAAATTAGTTGAAGTAAAATCCTACGTAAAATATTGAATTAGTTTAATCTTGTTAGTCCAGTATTTACTAAATTTGTTAAAATTTCCTTATATTCTGATTCATTAAAGATCCCTAGACTGTCTTTTGCAACATTAGCAAAATGTTTAGCTCTTTCTATCGTATCTTCAATACATTTGTATTTATTAACTATTTCTATTGCTTTTGATAAATCATCTTTGTTTTGATCAAGATGTCTGATTGTTTTTTTCCAAAATTCTTTTTCATAATCATTGGAACGCAAATATGCCAAAATGATTGGAAGTGTCACTTTTCCCTCCCTGAAATCATCACCAACATTTTTACCCAACATTGTTGTAGATGATGAATAATCAATAGCATCATCAATGAGTTGAAAGGACATTCCAAAATTTGTACCAAATGATTTTAGTGCATTAATTTTTTCTTGATTAATTTTTGTGCACATAGCTCCAACCTGACAAGATGCACCAAATAAAGAAGCAGTTTTTCCATTAATAACTTTAAAATAAATATCTTCATTGATAGTTAGGTCTTTGTCATTTTGTATCTCAAGTATTTCGCCTTCTGAAATAACTACACTTGTGTCAGATAAGATTTTTAACACTGAAATGTTTCCATATTTTGCCATAAGTTGAAAGGCACGACTAAATAAGAAGTCACCTACTAATACACTGGTATTATTTCCCCAAACTTCATTTGCAGATAAAGATCCTCTTCTGTTTTTGCTTTTATCAATCACATCATCATGCAGAAGTGTTGCGGCATGAATGAATTCTACCGCAGCAGCAAGACCAATATGTTTTCTTTCATTATTATTATCTTTACACATTTGAAAACAACAAGAAGTTAAAAGAGGTCTTAATCTTTTTCCTCCGGACAGAATTAAATGTGAGGCAATTTCCTGGACTAAGGGAACGTCACTATCTAATTTGTCTATAATAAGTGAATTAATCAGAGAAAGATCTTTTTCACATAATTTATGCAACTGACGTATATAAAAAATAAAATCTTTCCTTGTATTATTTAATTGAACTACTTGGCTCATTTTTACATTTCGTTGACAGTTTATGCTAATTTTTTCACTTTCACTTTAATTATTGTCACAGTTATAAGTTTTTATGATTATTTAAAGATAAAAAACGTTAAATTTGATTTTTTTTCATTAATTGATACTAAAAACTTTCTCGATAGTATAACTTTTGATAATAGTAATTATGCTAAAATCATTATTCTCTAAATCTGTTAATATTCCCACCCTAAGGCTGTCTGGTGTAATAGGTCAAGCAGGAATGTTTCGTTCTGGCTTAACTCTGAATTCATTAGATAAATTAATTAATAAGCTTTTTTCCGATAAAAAATGCCCTGCTGTTGCATTAATCATTAACTCACCTGGTGGTTCACCCACCCAATCATCGCTTATTGCAGAAAGAATTATTTCAAAATCAAAGGAAAAAAAGAAAAAAGTTCTTGCATTTGTTGAAGATGTCGCCGCCTCAGGCGGATACTGGCTTGCTTGTGCAGCTGATGAAATTTTCATTGATCAAAATTCAGTTGTTGGATCTATAGGTGTCATATCTCCAGGTTTTGGTTTTGTTGAATTCATAAAAAAATTCGGCATTGAAAGAAGAGTCTACACATCAGGAAAAAGTAAAAGTTTTTTAGATCCTTTTAAGGCAGAAAAAAAAGAAGATATTAAAAGATTAAAAATTATACAAGAACAGATTCATGAAAATTTTATTTCTTATGTAAAAAATAGAAGAGGCTTAAAAATAAAAAAAAACCAAGAAACTGAAATTTTTAGCGGTCTTTTCTGGGTAGGACAAAAGGCAATTGATCTTGGTCTCGCAGATGAAATAGGATCCATATATGATATTATAAAGCAACGATTTGGAAAAAAAGCAAAAATTAAAATTATCGATCAAAAAAAATCATTTATTCAACGCAGATTGTCATCTTCTTTACCAAATTCCATAATTGATACAGATAGAGTAATTGAAAAATTAGAGGAAAAAGCTCTATGGTCTAGGTACGGATTATAATGAAAATAGCTGTATTAATATTTATTATATTTTTTATTATTGTTATTTTTCGTTTTTTCAGCAATTTGAATAAAAAGAATATTTCAAACAATGAAGAAAAAAATGTGATCGATCTTGAGAAAGATCCAAATTCTGATGAATATAAACCTAAGGATTAATTAGTGTTTTCTCTCCAATCAATCATTATGAAACTTCAAATAAGCGAAGTTATTGAAGCTTTAAAAGAAACTCTTCACTTGGATTGTTATGGTTTCTAAAACAATGGAAGAGTTAGCCTCCCTTTGCAAGAGAAGAGGCTTTATTTTTCAATCTAATGATATTTATGGCGGTGTTAAAGGACTTTATGACTATGGCCCAATGGGAGTCGAATTAAAAAACAATCTTAAGCAATCTTGGTGGAAATCAATGATTTATGAAAGAGATGACATTGAGGGTCTAGATGCAACTATTCTGACAGCGCCCGACGTTCTAAAACATTCAGGTCATGAAGATACATTCTCTGACCCCCTTGTTGATTGTAAATCTTGTAAATCTAGATGGACGGTAGATCAATTAGATAATCAAAGTTGTCCTAACTGCAAATCTAAAGATCTGACTGATCCAAGGCCGTTTAACTTGATGTTTAAAACCTCTATTGGTCCTGTGGATGATGATAGTGCCTTTGCTTATTTAAGACCTGAAACAGCACAGCAAATATTTACTAATTTTAAAAATGTTTTGGACTCTACTAATAGAGTTCTTCCATTTGGAATTGCCCAAATTGGGAAAGCTTTTAGAAATGAAATAACCCCTAGGAATTTTATCTTTAGGGTAAGGGAATTTGAACAAATGGAATTAGAGTTTTTTGTAGAACCTGGCTTGGATGATGAATGGCACAAATACTGGGTTGACTCTAGATTTAATTGGTGGATAGATCAGGGCATAGACAAGAAAAGACTTGAACTTCACGAGGTTCAAAAGGATGAGCTTTCTCATTATTCAAAAGCAACCGTGGATATAATGTATACCTTTCCTCATGGAAAAGAAGAGCTTGAAGGAATAGCTAATAGAACAGACTTTGATCTAGGTTCGCATACAAAAAACCAAGGAGATTTCAATATTTCTTCAAAAGTTATGAAGAATAAAAAATCTACTACAAAACTCGCAGTTCAGAACCTTGCAAATAAGAATTGGTTTATTCCTTATGTTATTGAACCATCTGCTGGAGTGGAAAGAGGTGTTCTGGCTTTGTTAAATGAGGCGTATAAAGTAGATGAAAAAAATTCCAGAACAGTGCTAGCCTTAAAACCACATTTGTCTCCTATAAAGGCTGCTGTTATTCCTTTGAAAAGAAATAATGAGCAATTAGTTGAATATGCAAAATTTATAAAAAGTAAGCTGCAAAAACTTGGTTTAGGGAGAATTGCTTTAGAAAATTCAGGCAACATTGGTAAAAACTATCGACGGCATGATGAAATAGGTACGCCGTTATGTATTACTGTCGATTTTGAGACATTAGAAGATAAAACAGTTACTGTAAGAGATAGAGACACGATGAAACAGCAAAGAGTTGGCCCTGAAGAATTAATCAAATATTATCAAAAATATTTCGAATAATTTTTTAGAGTTTAAAAAATTTGCCTTCATTAATTCACGTTTAATACAAAATTTATCATAAAAATGTTTTTAAGAATAAATGATATTATTGCTTGTAGGGCTCTTTTTTTTATTATGGCTTTTTATGTTGGTCTGTGGACTATAAGAATTCCTACAATTAAAGATCAAATTCAAACAGATTATTTAGGTATTGGTTATATATTTGCAACTTTTGCAATGGGCTCAATCATTGCAATGTTTTTTGCAAGTAAAATGATTAGAAATACTTCTTGTAGAATAATTCTTATATACTGCGGTCTGTTTCAAGGATTATTATGGTTACCAACTGCTTTTATAAAAAATTTAGAAATTTTTATGATTATTGCCTTCATCTTTGGTTTATGTTTTGGAGCTTTTGAAATAGCTTTAAATTTGTATGCATCAAATCTAGAAAAACGTAAAAAAAAATCAATGATGTCAGGCTTCCATGCTTTTTGGAGCTTAGGAGTCCTATTTGGTTCACTTATGACAAGTCTCTTTCTTGAATGGAAAATTTCATTCCTAAATAATATTTTAGTTTATGTAATTATTTTGTTGCCTATTAATTTACTATTTACCCTTAATTTAATAGGAGATGAGAAAAGTTCTGAAAATGATAAAACAAATATCTTTTTTCTTTGGCCCATAATAATTTTTCTATTAGCTATTATTGCTATGGCAAATGCCTTAACTGAAGGTAGCGTGGACGTATGGGGCGCTTTATATATGAGAGATTATATTAAAGTTGATGGTTTTCAGATAGGCCTTGCAACAATAAGCTTTAATATTTTTATGGTCCTAGGAAGATTAAGTGGTGACTGGTTTAGAGATAAACTTGGGGTTTATAATTTGCTAATAATATTGTTTTTTTTAACTATTTTAAGTTTAATAATTCTTATATTTTTTAACTCAATTGTTCCATCTATTTTAGGATTTGCAATACTTGGAATAGGAGCATCTTCAATAATACCTATTGCTTATAGTTTAGCTGGAAAAATAAAAGGTATTGAAGGCAGCGTGGGCATAACAATAGTTTCAATTGCTGTGTATGGCACATTTATGGGGGCACCGGCTTCATTAGGCTTGTTAGCTAATGCTTATGGGGTAAACAATATATTTATTCCCATGTTAATAATTTTTATTTTTTTACTAATTCCAATTAAAGTATTTAAAAATGAATTCAAATTATAAGAACTTTAAAGTTGCAAATGAGTTTATTTCTAATAATGACTTTTTTTTACTTTTTTCTTTTACCAGTTCTATCTTTAGCATGCAGAAGATATATTGATTAGCTTTTGATACCACTTGCCCTAAATTAACTTCTTTTTCTTCAATTTTATCTCCAATATTAATGTTACCAGAAATTAGCTCAAGAGCATAAAGTTGTTTTTTTAGAAGAGCTCGGTATTTCATCCTGGCAGTTATTTCTTGACCTACATAACAACCTTTTTCCCAGTCAATAGCATTAATTTTATCAAAATTATTTTCTAGAAGTAAGGATTTATTCTGGATTAAATCCTCAGAAGAAAAAGGAATTAAATTTTTAATTAACAATTCTCTATATTTTTCAAAATTATCTTCAATAAGATTATGTTTTTTTTCGATTTCTTTAAATTTGTTTTTAGTAACAAAAATTTTATTGCCTAATTTGTCATTTCTTGGATCTTTAAACAGTAATATATCTGCTTCTGATTGCAATAAATCATTATTTTCTATTATAGATAATGATAGTAAATCATCTACAATATTGATCTCAACTTTTGCGCGCAATTTATAAATTTTTAATTTATTTATTAAATCTTTTACAAACTTTTTATGGGTTTCAATTAAATATGAGTTTTTATGATCAATGATAAAAAAATCAGCTATAAATTTTCCCTGAGGGCTAAGCAAACAAGAATAAATCGAATTTGTTGAATCACATTTATGAATGTCATTAGTTATTAAATCTTGTAAAAAATTCCCTCGATCTTCACCTGATATGCTTAGGAATTTTGAATCTGCTAGATTAAAATAGTTACTTGTTGTCATAATGAAATTTAATATATATTCCTAATTTCAATAATTTGCACAGGAAATTCTTTTGAAAATACTTGTTATATCTTCTAACCTCATTGGAGATACTATTTTATCAACTGGTGTCATACAATTTTTTTTAAACAAATATATTAATTCTAAATTCACTTTTGTCATCGGACCAACAGCTAGTCAATTATATGATCATTTCCCCAACCTTGAAAAAAGAATAATTGTTCAAAAGAAAAAATACAATTTACACTGGTTCAAAATTATTAAAAACTGTTTTTTTACAAAATGGGACATCATTATAGATTTTCGTTCATCTATGATTAGTTACGTGCTTTTTCATAGAAAAAAATTTATTTTTAAAAAAAATAATATTTCTCATCATTTGGACCAATTAACAAATTTTTTTAAATTTGATTGCTTTAATCTTATGATTCACATCAGCGATGAAGAGGTTAAAGAAGTAGAAAAAACTATTTCTAAACAATTTAAATATGTTGTTATTTGTCCAGGAGGTAATTGGAAACCTAAATTATGGGGTGTAAAAAATTTTATTAAACTGATGAAAAATATCAAACAGGATTACAGTAATGTAAAATTTATAATTGTAGGTTCGTTGTTTGAAAAAAAATATTATTTTCAAAATGTTATAAATGAAATAAATAAAAACGACATTATAGATTTAATGGGAGCTTCATTAACTCTAACTTCAGCATATATGAAGAAAAGCGATTTATTTATAGGCAATGATTCAGGATTAATGCATTTATCCACGGCCTCAAATCTTGCAACTATAGGTTTGTTTGGTCCTACAGATGATAAAATTTATGCTCCCAAAGGCATTAGTTGTTTTGTTGTAAGAACGAAAGAAGACTATGAATATTTCAAAAGAAATATTTGTGAACCGAACAAGTCCTATATGCAATCAATTAATGAAAAAAGTATAATAGGTTTAATTCAAAAAAATAAATTATTATAATGAATGAAGCAATGATTGAAATTATCCAACCGGATGACTGGCATATACATTTAAGACAAGAGGAAATATTAAACACGGTATCTCAGTACTCATCAAGGATAAATAATAGATGCATTGTTATGCCAAACTTAGACATTCCAATCACAACCGGTGAATTAGCTAATCAATACAAAAATGAAATTAAAAAAACCTTTCAGAATAACTCTTTTATTCCTCTTATCCCTTGTTATTTGACAGATTCTTTGAATCTTATTGATTTTGAAGAATCACTTAAAAAAGAAATTTTTATTGGTGGTAAATTGTATCCAGCAAACGTTACTACAAATTCAGAATATGGAGTATCTAATATAGAAAAAATTTATCCTGTTTTAGAAATACTTGATAAACTAAATAAAAACTTGCTTGTACATGGAGAAAAAAATTCACAAAATATTAATATTTTTGATAGGGAAAAATATTTTGTTGATGATGAACTGATTAAAATTAGAAAAAAATTTTCTAATCTTAATATTATCTTAGAACATGTTTCATCCAAGTATGGCGCAGATTTTATTTCGGAAAACAACAATATGGCAGGCACTATTACTCCTCAGCATATGTTGATTACGAAAAAAGATGTTTTTGTTGATGATGATGTCAATCCGCATAATTTTTGTATGCCTGTAGCAAAAGAAGAGAAAGATTTGATAGCGCTTAGAAAATATGCATGCTCTGGAAATAGAAAATTTTTTCTTGGAACTGATTCAGCACCGCATCATATTAAAGATAAAGTACCAAATTTATCTTCAAAACCAGGAATTTTTTCCTCACCTTGTTCAATAGAATTATACGCAGAAATATTTGATCAAGAAAACGCTTTAAATAAACTTGAATCTTTTGCTTCAATTAATGGGCCGATTTTTTATAAATTACCTGTTAACAAAAACAAAATAAAAATTATGAAAAAGAAATGGATTCTTAATGAGTATACAACCAACAACAAGGTCAAAATAAAAAATTTCTATGGAGGACAAGAATTAAATTGGAAAGTATTATAATAAGTTCTATAAGAAAATTATCTAATTATATATAGTCGAGTATGAGTCTTGGGACATTAATATATACGTGGTTTTTTGGCAATTTTGTCGGATCTGATGAATTGAGTAATAAATATTATTGTAATTCAAAAGATTTTCAGGACAAAAAATCTAAAAGATGGGTAATTTTTTATGGAAAAGTTGAAGCAACAAAAATTCCCCCTCATTGGCATGCTTGGCTTCACAAATCTATTGAATCACCTCCAATTAACTACAAACATAAATATGAATGGCAAAAAGACCACCAGCCAAATGTTACAGGTACGATTGATGCTTATCATCCAACGACTCAGCCATTTTCTAAATCTAAACTAAATCTTGATGAAAAAGAATATGAGAAATGGAATCCATAAATTATTACTAGTGATATTATTGTTTTTATCACCTAATATTTTTGCCGAACCAATAGAGGGGTACGCGGTTAATTTACAAATTCTTGATAAAATTACCTCTCAAATAAAAACAATTGAAATAAATGTGAATGATACCTACAATTTTGGTACATTGAAAATAGAAATATATGCATGCTATAAAAGACCCCCAGAGGAAATTCCAGAAGATTTCATTTTATTAAAAATATTTGATACTTTGCAAGACAACAACCTAGAAAGAGTTTACCAAGGATGGATGATATCATCAAGTCCTGCAGCTACGCCTTTTGAACATCCAATTTATGATGTATGGGTCAAAGATTGTAGAATAAATTAGGATCTTCCAACTATAATTATCAATAATTATCAATCAATCAAATCTTGACATATAATTGATATAATAATTTCCGGTTATGAATTCATCGGACTGAATTATTTTTTGATGTAATTGTATATTTGTATCAACTCCAACTATAATATATTCTTCAAGAGCTCTTTTCATTTTTTTAATACAATCTTCTCTATTATCAGCATAAGTAATAAGTTTTGCAATCAAGCTGTCATAATATGGAGGCACTGAACAACCTTGGTAAATAGATGAATCAACTCTTATGCCTAACCCTCCAGGTTGATAATATTGTTTTATATTGCCAGGTGAAGGGATAAAGGTCTCTGGATGTTCGGCATTGATTCTGCATTCAATTGCGTGGCCTTTTAATAATATGTCATCTTGCTTTTTGGTTATTTTTTCTCCAAGAGCAGCAAAAATTTGTTCTTTTACCAGGTCTATTTGAGTAACCATTTCTGTTATTGGATGCTCAACTTGAAGCCTAGTATTCATTTCCATAAAATAGAATTTTTTGTTATCATATAAAAACTCTAAAGTGCCTACGCCCTCATAACCTATGGACATCATTGCTTTTCTGCACAACTCGCTGATTTCTTGACGTTCGTTCTCTTCAAGACATAAGCTTGGACATTCTTCGATAAGTTTTTGATGTTTTCTTTGTATTGAGCAGTCTCTCTCACCAAGCGTTAGAACATTTCCGTGAGCATCCGCTAATATCTGTATTTCAATATGCTTTGGAGTTGATATAAATTTTTCAATGTAAAGGATATCATTGTTGAAAGATTTTTTTGCCTCAATTTTTGCAGAACCTAAAGCATTTTTTAGTTCATTATTTTTTTTAACAATTCTCATGCCTTTTCCGCCACCTCCACTTGCCGCTTTGATGATTATCGGCAAGCCTATTTCATCTATAAATTTATTTACTTGATTAATGTCATTCACATCATGCAAACCAGGAACTATCGGCACTCCATTATCCCGCATAATTCTCCTAGCTTTTATTTTATCGCCCATAATTCCTATATGTTTTGATGTTGGGCCAATAAATTTAATTTTATGTTCTTCAATTATTTCTGCAAATCTTTTACTTTCACTTAAAAAACCATAACCAGGATGAATAGCATCAGCATTAGTTAGTGTAGCTGCAGTAACAATAGCTGGTATATTTAAATAACTTAATTGAGCAGATGCAGGACCTACACAAATGCTTTCATCCGCCATCTTCACGTGAATTGCAGATTCATCGGCCTCTGAATGTATTGCAACAGTTTTAATATTGAGTTCTTTACAGGCTCTTAATATGCGTAAAGCAATTTCACCCCTATTAGCGATTAATATCTTTTTGAACATTATTCAAAAATAATAAGATCATCTCCAAATTCAACTGGTTGACTATTTAAAACAATTATTTTTTGTATGACTCCTGACTTAGGAGATTTTATTTCATTAAAAGTTTTCATTGCCTCTATTACCAGCAAAGTATCTCCTTCTTTAACCTGTTGTCCTTTTTTAACGTATGGCGGAGTAGAGGGATCAGGTGACAAGTAAGCAACTCCAACCATTGGAGATTTAACAATATTTTCTAATTTGGATTCATTTTTTTGTTCTGGTATTTGATCTGTTTTTTGTGAATTTTCATTCTGTGAAGGAATTTGTTGAATTCTTTGATCACTAACTTTTTCACTTGAAGATATTTCTACTTCGTAATCACCTTTTTTTATTTTTATAGATTGTATATTTTTTAATTTTAATTCTTTTTTTAAAAAGTTGATATTTTCAAGATCATTTTTATCTATTTTAGTCATTTTTTAAACCTTAATTAAATTATTCATAGCCTCTATAGCAAGTATATAGCTTAAAGAACCAAATCCGCAAATTAACCCGTTAACCCCTTCAGATGTTATGCTTTTTTTTCTAAAATCCTCTCTATTATATATATTAGATAAATGTATTTCAATTTTTGGCTTAGAAATAGCTCTTAAAGCATCTAATAAAGCTACTGATGTATGAGTAAAAGCAGCAGGATTAATGATCAAACCATCATATTTTTCTTCAACTGATTGGATAAAATTAATTAATTCCCCTTCATTATTACTTTGGCAAAAAAATAGATCCATTTTCATTTCTTTACACTTTGCTTTTGTTTTTTTTTCAATATCCTGCAGGGACATATCACCATAAACATCCCTTTCTCTATTTCCTAGCAAGTTAAGATTTGGACCGTTTATTATGATTATTTTTTTCATTAATTTCTTAGTGTTTCAAAATGCTTACTAAGGGCAAGTGCTTGATTTTGATAATTTGATTTAATGTTTGATCCATATACCACCTTTGTTTCTTTGTTAAGCTTTTCATAATGTATTTTAGCTATAACCTGATCATCATGTAAAATAAAAGGAACTTCATTAGTTTTAACTTCTAGCACCGCATATGAACCGAAAGGATCACCGAATCCTGGATCAAAAAAACCAGCATAATGTACTCTGAAATCACCAATTCCTGTGTCATAAGGTTTCATTTCACCAGCCATTGTTTTGGGGATTCTAATTTTTTGTTTAGATTTTAAAATGTAAAACTTGCCAGGTTTAATGATTAGATAATCATCTTTGGTTTTAATAGTATCCCAAAAATCCGCCACCTTATGACTATTAATTTTATTATAATGTAAAACAGGAGCATTATCTTTAGCTATATAGGCAGAGGTTTTGTTAATTTTTTTTAAGTCAACAGATATTTTTAAACCTGAAGAGATATCTGCTACATTTGTATTTCCGAATTCATCAAAAATAATTGGATCGATTTTATGAAAATTATGTAGTGATTCATCTTCAACATACTTATGATTTTGATGAATTAATCTCATTTGATTCAGAGAGTCTCCTTTTTTTAAAGCAATATTAAATGATCTAGGTGTTATTTCTAAAAAAATTTCTCCATTATAATTTATTGGAATCTTTTCATATTCATCAGAAAAATTTAGGATCGCCCTACAAAATATATCAAGTCGACCAGTACTGCTTTTGGGATTACATTTGCCAAAAATATCATTTTTTAAATTTAATTTTTCATTTAATCTTACAATGTATGTAGTATTTTTTTTTAAAATATATGCATCATTTAAATCAATTTTTTTATTTATAATCTTGGTTAATTTGTCTCTGACATTGGCATTTGGAGATAGAAAACTAGCCTCAATCTCGTAACATTCTTCACTTAAAGTCAAATCTAAACTTGATGGCTGAATTTGTGATGAAGTATATTTAACATAATTTATATTATTACTCTTAAAAAGATCTAAATAATCTTCATGAACAAGAGATCCCTTATTCATTGGGTATTAATTTAATCTTTTTTTTGGTAAAATTTATTAACTTTTTGTCTTGAGAAGTAATCAAAATATTATTTAATATTTTCAGCACCTCCTTGTTTGAAATATCGTTAAAATAAGTATTCGTATCAATAAAATTAACCCATTCATTTTTTTCGAGCAATAATGCTATTTTCCTTAATTTATTATGCAACATAATATTATTTTCAAATATCATAAGTAGATCAGAATAATCATAGAAAAATTCTTGAGGAAATTTATTGTGTTTTTTTTCAATTCTCTCATATTCAATTTCAAACATTGTTTTCTTTATATGATGATTATTTTTATCTTTGTCATAAACTTTTTGATAAAATCTCATAGCTTCTTCTGTATAACCATGCGGGATAAGCAAGTCTGCTTTCGTTTCCATCAGAAATATATTTTTGGGATATTTATTAATCAGATTGTTTAGAATAATTAGAGATTTTTTTAACTCACCTTTTCTTGCCAGAATAATTGAGTTAGCATATTCATAATAATCATTTTTTAAGTATTTGTTTAATTCATTGCCATCATTTTCAGTAAAGCCAAATAATTTTGCTTTTATGAAAAAAAATTGATCACTAAATTTTTGGTCAGACTTATATTTTTGATTAATAGATTCATTTTCTAGAATATCAAATCTTTCTTTATATACAGGGTGTGATGAAAATTTATAATCTTCTTCTGTCAAACCTTTTTGAAATGATTCTTTTTCTAATATTTTTAAAAATTTCTTTAATGGTTCTGGTGAAATATGTAATTGATTTAAAGTTTGTGCAGCAAATATATCGGCCTCTCTTTCTTGTTCTCTGCTAAATGATGAATAATAATTTTGAATACCCATTTGATTAGTGATCATCGATTGAACTAAAAAATCTGAATTATTTGCCATTATAGATGCTGCTATTACTGATAAAGTACTTAATTTATTAATTGATCTTAGATTACTAATAGATTTAATTCTCTTAGTTATGTGATAGTTTTCCAAGTGACCCACCTCATGAGCCAAAACCCCTATTAATGCTTCGTAATTAGGGATATATTTTAATAGACCTGTAGTAATAAATAGAATTTTTCTTTCATTAATATATGCATTTGGATTTTCATCCAAAATAATTGAAAATTTGATTTTACTATTTAATTGATTGACTTCTTGGATTAAACCCAAATAGTTTTTGATTATATTTTCAATCTGATAGTCATAAATTGAAGCCCCTTCAGCATTAGTAAAAAAAAAAAATAATAAGTATGATTTTTTTCATATAAATATTATTTCGACCACCAACCTGTTTTTTCTAAGTTTTTATCACTATTTTCATTAACAATAACTGTTTCATTAACTTCAATTTTATTTTTTTTAATCATTATTTTATCTGATTTTTTAACAATTTTTTTCTTCTTTCTTGTTTCTTTTTTTTGTTTTTTCCTAGTATTTCCATTTTTTATTATTTTTTTACTTTTTTT
>JAGFWP010000047.1 GCA_017639935.1 Pelagibacteraceae bacterium | reverse complement strand
ATTTTCTCAAGATAATTATTTTATTTCAATTTTAGCCTTTTTCTTCTTTTTAATTTGTTATTCTGCTTTTTCTTTGCCTGGTCTTTTAATTTTTACTTGTATGTCAGGATACTTATTTGGAATATACTATGGTTTCATTGTTTCAATTTTGTCAGTTACTATTGGAAGTTTAATATTTTTTATTTTATCAAAAAATTTTTTTAAATATTTTTTTATAAAATATTATGAAAAATATGCTCAAAACATCAATAAATTTATTTCTCATTCATCTCTTGAATATCTTATAATTTTTCGATTAGTACCGGGACTTCCACTAATGGCACAAAATATCACTCTATCATTGTTAGATATTCCTAAATTTAAATTTCTTTTAGCAACTTTTATCGGTTTCACTCCAATATTTTTTACATCTGTAATTATTGGGAGTAGGATAAAAAACATTCAATTAATTAAAGGAATTACTGGTCAAGATCTTTTTACATGGGATATTGTATTAATTATTTCTGTATTAATATTATTTTTAATTTTAAAAATTAAATTTAAAAAAAATAATTGATTTTTTGATAATTTCTAATTGAAAACTTATTAATAAAATAAAAAAAGCCCTCATATATTTAAGGGCTTTTTTAATCTATATTTTATTAGTTAACTATCTACGAGCTAACCAATATAAAACACCTAGAGTAATAATACCCACAAGTCCGCCTCCGCCAAGATCGGAAACTAAACCTGAAATATTACCTACTACTGCAGTACCTATAAAAGGAACTGATGGGCCAAAAATAATGCCCAATACAACACTCAATGGAATAACTACTAGAGCCACATCCATAATTCCTCTTAAAAAACTTTTAACTGTATCCATCATATCGCTAAACTCCTTTTGTTAAAGAAATCCTATCTACGCAAATAAAGCCAAATAATGATACCTATTGAAATAATTCCAACAAGTCCTTGTTCGCCTAATTGAGTAGAGAGCGCCGTGATGTTGTTCAGAACACTCACCCCTACAAATTGGACTGGGCTTCCAAAAATCAACTCGAGAACTACTGCTGCTGCAATAACCAAAAGACCAACTTCTGATACCTGCCTCAGCCAGCCCTTAACAGTGTCTAACATATTCATATACACTCCTCGAACTCTTGTTCATCACGTCACTTAAGCTTATCTTAAGTGTGCCACTGACTATATATTTTCATCACATATTCTATAAAAAACCACTGATATATACTTAAGTATTTGATTTTATTGTATTTATATTTTTTGATATAACCTTTTTTTAGATGGAATCGATAAAACCCATATAAAATTTATTAACTATTTGAAAAATATAAATTAATTATAAATATGTGATTATTTTATACTATTAATTTTTCAATCAAAAATCCATAAACACAACTAAAATATTGCTGTTTATTTAATTGTCACCATATTTGTTAAAATATATGGAAAATTTTAAAAAAAAGGGACATATTTATAAAATGCTCTAGCTAGTTATTGATAACTTGGGAATACATAATATAAATTTATAAAATGATTCGATTATTAATTGTTGCTGTAATCATAATAGCAATTTTGCTTATTATTAGAAGTAATAGAAAAAAAACTAATTCAAACAAATCTGATATTTATAAAAAAATAATCTTAGTGTTTATTATTGGTATTGTTTTAATTTTTCTTGTTACATCAGGAAAATTTATTCTTCCTCAGATATTACAAATATTTAAATTAGCCCTTCCTTTTTTAACTAAATTCATTGGGATTTAATAATTATTTGTTATGAATATCAAGTTTAAAAAGTTTAATAATAAACAACTTCCGTTCAATGATGAAATGCTGTCATTTTGGAATGAAGAAGGTTTTTTAGTCATTGAACAATTTTATGATTCTCCAGAATGTGATAGTCTTAGATATAGGGCTAAAGAATTAATTAATGATTTTGAACATTCTAGTGTTCGATCAATTTTTGATACCAACAATCAAAAACATGCTGAAGATGATTATTTTTTAGAATCAGGAGATAAAATTCGTTTTTTTTTTGAAAAAAATTCATTTGATAAGAATGGTAAGTTAAATAATTCCATAGATCTTGTTATTAATAAAATAGGCCATGCTCTTCACGATTTAGATTCAGTTTTTTTTAATTTTTCACATCGCGAAGAATTAAATAATATAGCATTATCTATAGGTATCAGTTCTCCGAAGCTTCTTCAATCTATGTATATTTTTAAACAACCACAAATTGGCGGTGAAGTAGTTTGTCATCAAGATTCAACATTTCTTTATACTAAACCTGAATCAGCTGTTGGTTTTTGGGTAGCTTTAGAAGACGCTACAATTGAGAATGGATGCTTATGAGTAGCAAGGGGAAAACACAAAGGTCCTCTTAGAAAATTATTTATAAAAATTAACGGCAAAATGCAAATAATTACTCTTGATTCAACCCCTTTTGAAAAAACTGAAACAGCAGTTGAGGTAAATAAAGGTTCTTTGGTTTTATTGCACGGTAGATTACCGCATTATTCTTGTGAAAATAAAAGTAAAAAATCACGACATGCTTATGCGCTTCATATAATTGATGGAAACTCTGTATACCCAAAGGAAAATTGGTTGCAAAGACCTTCACTGCCATTAAAGGGATTTATTTGATTAAAAGAAAAATTATTTTGGACTGTGATCCAGGTCATGATGATGCAGTAGCAATTATGTTAGCCGCAGCAAGTGATAAAATTGAAATTCTTGGAATAACATGTGTTGCGGGGAATGCTACTCTTGAAAATACAAAATTAAATGCACTTAAAATCTGTTCACTAATTGGTAAGACAAATATTCCTATTTTTGCGGGCTCAAATAAACCAATTAATGTAGACTTAGTTACTGCAGCGCACGTTCATGGTAAAAGTGGATTGGATATAGAGGGTAGTCTAATAGAAGTTGCCGATGATTACACAATTCAAGATTTAAATGCAGTTGATTATATTATCCAAACTTGCTTAGAACAATCTGAACCAATCTACTTATGTCCAACAGGACCTTTAACGAATATTGCTTTATCAATAGAAAAAGAGCCATCAATAAAGAATAATATTAAAAAAATCGTATTTATGGGTGGAGCAGGTATGTCATTAGGTAACATAACGCCGGCAGCAGAATTTAATATTTACGTTGATCCTCATGCTGCTGATATTGTTTTTAATTCTGGCATCCCGTTAGTAATGATGGGATTGGATGTTACACATAAAGTGATGGTAAATGATGAGATAATAGAAGACTTTAAAAAAAATGGAAACAAGTCATCATATTTTTTTGCAGATTTAATGAATTTTTATTCCAAGTTTCATCGTAAACTTTATGAAACCAGTGAATCACCTTTACACGACCCTTGTGTAATAGCTTATTTAATTGATCCATCTCTATTTAAAGGCAAGTTTGTGAACGTAGTAGTTGAAAAAGATTCTTTAATAACAAGAGGGGAGACTGTAGTTGATTGGTTAGGAGTTACAAAAAGAGAAGCTAACTGCACTGTAATAACAGAAGTTGATCACAAAAGTTTTTTTTCTTTACTTAAAAAAGAACTAAAATCACTTAATTAGAATTATAATTTTTCGCTAATTTTCCTGCTAGTAATGCATTGTTAATTATCAATTCCATATTTGCTTTAAGAGTTTTGTTTTTTGACAGTGAGTTAATTTCTTTGATTAAAAAAGGGGTCAATTCTTTTCCTTCTATTGAATTATTTTTTGCTTTTTTTATTGAATCATTAATCCATTTATCAATATTTTTTTTTTCTATTGCTTTATTTTTGGGAATTGGATTAAATAATAAAACAGAGCTGTGTTGATTTAAACTTTCGTGAATTTTTAAAAAATTTACTAGATTATTTATTTTTGTGAAATTAAAGTCTACTTTTTTATCGGTTTGATAATACCAAAAACCAGGCATGTAATTAGTTTTAAAACCTATTCTTGATATTCCTAAAGTTTCCAATTTTTCATAAGTTTTATCCAAATCTAATATTGATTTAGCACCACTACAAACTACAAACATTTTAGTTCTTGAAAGTTCGCTTAAGTCGGCAGATACATCAAATGTTTTTTCTGATCCCAAATGAACACCACCAATGCCGCCTGTGGCAAAAAACTTAATTCCTAATTGTGAAGCTATATAAATACTTGAAGCTACTGTAGTAGCACCATGATGTTTATTACTTATTGCAATAGAAAGATTATGTCTTGAAACTTTATGAACATTATTATTTTGTCCTAAAATATTAATTTCTTTATCATCTAATCCAATTTTTATTTTTCCCTTAATAATAGCTATAGTGGCAGGGATAGAACCATTTTTTCTCACAGCATCAATTGACAATTTAGCTACATTGATATTTTCAGGATAAGGCAATCCATGACTAATTAAAGTGCTTTCTAAAGCAACAATAGGTTTATTTTTCATCAAACCCAATTTAATTTCTTTGTTTATTTCTAAATATGAATTATCTAACACTTTTTTTTATTCTTACTTTTATTTTTTCTGATAATTCATCAATCATTTTTAGATAATTTATTTTAGTTGAAATAAAACCAGAGACGTGAAGACTGCCAGCAGCAATACTTTTAGAGAGCACTGAAGCAAAATTTAATTTTTGAAAAAAATAGTAATAAAAAAAAGCACTCATTACATCACCTGCCTTATTCTCATTCTTAATATTAGTTTTTAAAGGCTTACAACTATATATATTTTTATTATGATACGCCTTTACATAATTTTTACCATTAGTAATTACAACAGTTAAATTTTTATTTTTAGTAATTATAAATTTTAATGCATCTTTAATGTTTTTTTTATTGGAAAGATTTAAACTTTCTTGTTTATTCAGAATAAGAATATTTATTTTGTGAAGTAACTTTTTTATTTTGTACACTTTATAAACTGAAGTTCCACAAACACATATAGTATTTAGAGAGGAATATTTTGAAACCAAGGATTTGATTGATTTAAGTGAAAAATTTAAATCTAAAATAATTCTATTATTTTTATTATTTATTATATTTTTTATAGCTAATGGTCTTTCGTAATTGTCCATATTGGCTAATCCTAATATCATTTCTCCCTTTGTATTAAGTACGCTTGTATAAGATCTATCATAAATTTCTAGGTTCAGTGCCTTAAAAGTTATTTTGTTTTTTGATATTTTTTCAATATTGTTTTTCTGGCAATTTAATGAAATTAATTCCGTTTTTAAATTTAAAAAAGAAAGTTTTTCTGCGATATTATATGCAACACCACCCAAACATTGTGTTTGTTTTATTGGATTGGTTCTATTATTAATATGCTTTGTTTTAAGTTGCAAAATATAATCTGTATGAACTGCGCCAATACATATAAATTTGTTTCCTTTATCAAACATTTGTAGATTACATTATATTTAAGTCAGTTTTTAGTTTAGTACCATCAAAAATTAATAAAATTATTACATTATCTACCAATCTATCTTATAATAATGCTATTAAACAAAACCTCTACTGTCATTAATATATTTTGTTGTGATCTTATTATTTAATATTTCAATAAATTTTTTAGAAGTCATTAAATATGAAATATTTTTCTTTTAAAACTAATTAACTAGATATATTCTATTTTTTATGTGTGGAAGATTTATTAATTTAAATAAAATTGATAAATTAAACAAGATTTTTGAAATAAACGAATCAAAAAACATTGAGAATGAAACTTCCTATAATATAGCCCCCTCTCAACCAACTATCATAATTACAAATTTAAAATTTTTTAAAATTGAGAAAGCTAATTGGGGCATAAAGTATTTTGATAAAAGACAAAATCAAGAAAAAAACATTATAAATTCAAGATTAGAAACAATACAAAAAAAAATTTTATTTAAAGATTCGTTTGAAAAAAGAAGATGTGTAATACCGGCAAACGGATATTATGAATGGTCGATTAAAGATAATATTAAAAATCCATATTTTATTAATATACCAGACAAAGAAATGATATATTTTGCCGGTATTTGGAAATATTTTAATTTTAAAAAAAGTTCAATGAAGTTGTTTTCAATTATTACCAAACCTGCAAACAGTTTGTTAAAAGAAATTCATGACAGAATGCCAGTAACTCTTTCAGCTGAAGAATCTAAAGATTATTTAGATCATAATAACTCTAATTATTTGACAAATAATGCTCAACTAATCCTTGAAGAATATTTTGAATTTTTCAAAATTAGTAAATTTGTAAATAATCCAATTAATAATTCTTCAGAATGCATTAAACCTATAAATTAATTATAGAATTTTATTAAAAATTGTTTATTTGTTGATTATGGAAACATTTCAAAAAAATGAATTTTGGATGATAATCTTCTCTTTTGGTCTTTTATATTGGCTATTTAATCCATCAATCTTAATGACTTTGGTGATAATAATCCCATTACTTCTTGCAACTACTTCAAAAAAGTAATTTTTTTATAAAATGCATTTAAGTAATCGTACTACAGAACAGTGGCAGAAGATTGATTCAGCCCATCATTTACATCCATTTACGGACTTTAAAGAATTGATAAACACTGGCACTAGAATCATAATTTCAGGCAAAGGTAATTATGTCACAGATAGTGAGAATAATAAAATACTTGATATGATGGCAGGATTATGGTGCGTTAATATTGGCTATGGAAGAAAAGAATTAGCAGAAGTTGCTTTTGAACAAATGCAATTGTTACCTTATTATAATTCTTTCTTTAAAACAGCAACAACACCATCTATTGAATTATCCAAAATATTAGCAGATATTACTCCAGAAGGAATTGAGAGATTCTTTTATGGTTCCAGTGGATCTGAATCAAATGATACAGTTGTACGCTTGGTTAGAAGATATTGGGATATTTTAGGAAAAAAAAATAAAAAAACCTTTATTAGCAGAACGTTTGCTTATCACGGAAGTACAATGGCGTCAGCAAGCCTTGGAGGTATGCAAGCTATGCATAATCAAGGAGATTTACCACTGCCTGGTTTTGTTCACGCTATGCCTCCATATCAATATAAATTTGGCAAAAATATTAATGAAGATGAATTTTGTAAATTTGCTGTTAATGAAATTGAAAAAAAAATTATTGAGATAGGTTCTGATAATGTTGCGGCGTTTATTGGTGAACCCATACAAGGTGCAGGAGGAGTAATAGTCCCCCCTCGAGATTATTGGAATTTAATTCAAGATCTTTGTAAGAAATATGACATACTTTTATGCATTGATGAAGTAATATGCGGCTTTGGAAGAACAGGTGAATGGTTTGGTTCACAACATTATAATATTAAGCCAGATGTTATTACTTTTGCAAAAGGTATAACCTCGGGCTATCTTCCATTATCAGGTGTAGGTATTGGAAAAAAAATATCAGATGTTGTCATAAAACAAGGTGGTGAATTTTATCATGGATATACTTATTCTGGTCATCCTGTAGCTTGTGCTGTTGCAATAGAGAACATTAGAATCATAAAGGAAGAGAGGATGATAGAAAATACTAAAAAAAATATTGCACCCTATTTGCAAAAAAGAATGCGTGAGTTTGAAAATCATCCTCTTGTTGGAGAGGTAAGGGGAGAGGGATTGCTAGTTGGGGTTGAATTAGTAAAGAATAAAGAAAAAAAAGAAATGTTTGATCCTGTTGGCACAGTAGGGAATATATGTAGGGATCATTGCATGAATAATAATCTTATTATGCGCGCTGTTCGTGATGGGATGATGTGTTCTCCTCCCTTAACAATAACAAAAGATGATATTGACAAGTGTGTTGAACGTTTCAAGAAATCATTAGATGCTACCTTAGAAGATATAAAAAAATTGGATATATAATATCTTTTTGTAAAGATTTTCTTACGTTATTATTTATTATCATATTTAACAATAAAACCAGAATAGGTTGCATTGTTAACAATTTTACTTGGTATTACGTCTTCAACATGTGCTAATTCTGGTCCTGTTTTACTTTTTTCTGCAATATTGAGAATGCTTTCCTTATCACCTTGAATAATTGCCTCAACTTCACATTTATTGTGTTGATTTTGAATATACCCATTCAAACCAAGAGAGATTGCCAAATTACTAAACCAATGACGAAATCCAACACCTTGAACTTTACCTTTTATGACTAGTCTGTAAGTTTTAATTTTCTTTGTATTCATAACTGTATCAATTTATTTTTTATAAATATAAGTTGTGAATATCTGCATACAATCTATTTTATCAATTAATTTATGAAAAAAAATATCCTAATTGCATCTTTATCAATTGTTTTTTCTAGTATATTTTTTGTTATAAATGATGCAATTATAAATTATTTATCTTCAATCAATATTACTTTTTATCATTTTATTTTCTATGGAACGCCAGCTTATTTGTCTGTACCTTTGTTTCTTTTAATTAAAGGAAATTTAAAAAGGAATTTAAGATGTGAAGATTATAGGATACCAATGATTAGGGGAATAATTTTTGCGCCTATGCCGTTTATAACTTTTGTTTCTTTAAAAAATATAACTCTTCCTGAATTTACAACTTTAAACATGGCCGCACCATTATTTGGAGCAATTTATGCAATTATTTTTTTAAATGAAAAATTAAATAGATATATTTATATTTCTTTAGCTTTTGGTTTTTCCGGTGTTTTATTAGTTATTCAACCTGGTTTTGAGACATTTAATATTTATTTTTTGGTTACTTTATTTGGCGTGATATTAATTACTACAACTACAACTATAGTTAATAAATTTAATAATGTTACAACTACTCTGGGATATTTTATGTATGGAGGGTTTTTCATACACATAATATCTCTAATATTATTTATTTGGGATCCAATTAAAGTTAATTTTTATGTATTTATTTTAATTACTATTGCTTCAATCTTAATTAATATTGCATTATTATTAGTCACATTAGCTTTTAAAACTGCACAAAATCACTATTCTTCTGTTTTTTGTTTAGTATACCTACAAATAGTTTGGTCAGTACTTATTGGATTATTCATATTTAATGAATATTTAAATTTGTTTGCAATATCCGGTGCATTATTGATTGTTATGAGTGGCATTTTTTCAATTCCAGCTCAATACAAACAAATTGATGAATAGAAATTATTTATTATATACAAATAAAATTTTATTATTGTTATCAGTTTTATTTATTTTTTCTTGCACTTCAAAAATTAAAAACTCTGATAATTCATTTGATAACGAATCAATTGAAATCTTGTCTGAAATTTATGGGTTTGGTGATAAGATAAAAAATCATTATAAGATAAGCGTTCATTATGTTGGAGCTCTGGAAGATGGAACAGAATTTGATAATAGTTATATAAGAAATCAACTTTTTGAATTTCAAATTGGTTTAAATCAAGTGATTCCTGGATGGGAAATTGCACTAATGGGAATGCAAGTTGGAGGCAAGAAAAAATTTAAAATTCCACCATCTTTAGCTTATGGTAATTCAGGAGCAGGTGATTCAATTCCGCCTAATTCATTTTTGATATTTGATGTAGAAATAATAAACATCAAACCACCTGGATATATAGAAATTAATTCAGAACAACTTTTGTCATTGCAAAAAGAAAAATTTTTTTTATTAATGGAAAAAAAATTTATATTAATAGACATTAGAACTGAAAAAGAATGGCAAAATACTGGAGTGATTGAAGGTTCATATAAAATTTCAGCATTTGATTCTAAGGGTAATTTAAATCCAAATTTTTTAAAAATGTATAAAAAAAACGTAAAGGAAAATGATTATGTAGTTTTTTTAAGCGATAAAGGCGAAATATCATCTATTCTAGCAAATGGATTTGTTGAAAATTTAGGAATGAAAAATATCTATTCGTTAAAAGGTGGAATTCAAGAATGGATAATAAAAGGCAATAAAATAAACATATAATTAATTACCCTCAATTATAATTGCATTTCCTTCCGAGTTCTCTTCTCTTATTTTTCTAATCGGTTTGTATTCTTCTGAGTTATGCCATTTTTTTGCTATGTCAAAAGAAGGAAATTTTAATACCACAGTTCTTTCATAGGGCCAGTTCCCTTCAACATTTTCAGATTTTCCACCCCTAATTAAGTATTCTCCTCCAAATTTATTAACTATTGGTGTTACCTGAGCTATATAATCTTTATAGTTTTCAGGATTAGTAATATTGATTTGTATAATAAAATAACCTGGCATATATTTTCTTTTATATGAATTAATCTATAAACTTGAATTAAATAAAATCAAGATGGGAACAGTTTTATCTATCACAATTCCATTTTTTGCTATTATTTTTTTAGGCACGGCATTTAGTGTAAAAAAAATATTTAATAGTGAAAATGCAAAAATACTTACAAAATTTGCATTGTATGTAACTTTGCCCCCATTTATGTTTACTAATATCTTAAAGGCTTCAACAAATAGTAATATTTTTAATTGGAATTTTATCATTCGTTTTGAAATAATTTCTTTATTATTATTATCCTTAAGTTTTTTAATATCTTTCTTCATATTAAATAATAATAAAAAAAAATCATCTTTGTTTGCATTAAATTCAACATATCCAAACTATGGGTATATGGGTATTCCTCTAAGTATATTAGCCTTTGGTGAAATAGCTTCTATACCCATTAGTTTAATACTATTGATAGATACGTTGGTTTTATTAATTTTTACCTCTTTTTTTGCCACACATTCTGAAAAAAATAATTTGATAAATGAATTTTTTTTGGTTCTTATCCAAATGTTTAAAAATCCAATATTACTGGCAGTTTCCTTGGGTTTAATTTTTGTTATATTCAACATCAAAATTCATAGTGTAATTTATAAATTTTTAGAAATTTTATCCTATGCAGCAACACCCACTGCATTGTTCGCTATTGGTATAAATTTATACAATAGAATTGAGAATGATTTGATAAAACAAATAACAATCATAAGTACATTTAAATTAATTATTCATCCAATTTTGTTATTCTCTATTTTTTATTTTTTTCCAACCAATAACGTCCCTGATGTATGGATTAAAGTAGCTATACTATGTTCCTGTTTACCAGTTGCAGGAAATGTATTTGCAATGTCAATTTACTATGATACTTTTATAAAAATTACTTCTAGTTCAATACTTGCTACCACTGTGCTTTCAACTTTTACAGTTCCTATAGTCTTATTTTTGTTATTATAAAATTTAGTTTTATCATAAAAAAAATAAATTAACGATTAGTTAAATTAAATCAGAAATTTTATAATAAAAGTTGATGATATCAAAAATTAATTTTTAAATTTTTTTTAGATGCAAGTTCAATAATATATTGCCAAGCAGATCTTCCCGTTCGATTCCCTCTTTGAATACTCCATTTAATACTATCATTTAGTTCTTCATTAGAATAATCAATTTTATAATGATTACAGTAAGATTTAATGATATTTATATATACTTCTTGTGATATATTATGAAAGCCAATCCATAAGCCAAATCTATCACTTAGACTTATTTTTTCTTCTACACTTTCATCAGTATGTATAGCTGATGATCTTTCATTATCAATCATGTCTCTAGGCATCAAATGACGTCGATTAGAAGTAATATATAACATAATATTATTTGGTTGATTCTGTATACTTCCGTCTAAAGTTGATTTTATAATTTTATAATCACTATCTATTTTCTCAAAAGACAGATCATCTATGTATATAATAAAACGTAAATCACCGAATTTTCTTATAATTGAATAAATTAGTTCTATATCGTCAATATTGTTTTTGTTTAACTGTATTAATCTGAGAGATTTGTAATCTTTGGATATTTGATTAAAAACCGATTTAATTAGAGTGCTTTTCCCATTACCTCTAGCCCCCCAAAGAAGAGCATTGTTAGTGAAATTGCCTTTAGCAAAATTGATTGTGTTATTAATAATTGTATTTTTTTGTCTATCAATTCCAATAAGTAAATCGGTATCTATGGATATGATCTTTCCAATAACTTTTAATCTTTTTTGTTTTGATTCCCAAATGAAAGATCTATTTTTTAAAAGGGCAAATCTTAAGAAAAACAAAGTATAAAAATCCATTTTATTCTCATCAGAACTCTAATTGCATTTTTCTTTTACACAGTATAAGTAAATCCACAATTTAATTAATAATAGGATTTTTATGGAACAAATGGGGGCTTTTTTACCGTTGATATTAATTTTTGGTGTTTTTTATATTTTATTAATTCGACCTCAACAAAAAAAGGTAAAACTACACCGCGAAATGATTAATAATCTGCGTCGAGGAGATAAAATTATTACTTCTGGAGGCATTATAGGATCAATCAATAAAGTTAATGATAATAAAGAGCTGTTAGTTGAAATATCTGAAAATGTGGAAATAAAAATTGCGCCTGGAATGGTAACTGATTTATATGTCTCGCCAGATACTGAAAAGCAAAAAGCTTCTCCACAAAAAGAAAATGCTAAAAATAAAACTAGTATATTTTCAAACTTGTTCGGAAAAAAATAATAATAATTAATGAAAAATTATCCTTTGTGGAAATCTATAGTTGTCATTTTGGTAATTTGCACAGGAATAATTTTTGCAATTCCTTCCATTATATATTCTGAAAATCCAAGTAATTGGTTTTTAGATAATAAAGTTAATTTAGGACTTGATTTACAAGGTGGTTCTTATCTTTTATTAGAGGTAGAAACAGATGTTTTACTAAAAGAAGAGTTAGAAAACATTAGTGACACGGTTAGGCAGATTTCAAGGAATGAAAAAGTCAATATTACCAATGTCATTCCCGAAGAAGATCAAATTCAATTTCGTTTTAAGAACGCTTCATCAATTGAAAATATAAGAAATCAATTCATTAATAAATATAACTATGTGAAAGTTGTCGTTAATAAAAATATAATGAAAATCATCATTAATGATGATTTTAAAAAACGCATTCAAGAAGCTGCTTTAAAACAGTCTCTCGAAATAGTTAGAAAACGTATTGATGAATCTGGCACAAAAGAACCATTAATTCAAAGATCTGGCAAAAAAAGAATACTTCTCCAACTACCCGGAGTTAAGGATCCGGAAAGGATTAAAGAGTTATTAGGCACAACTGCTAAATTGACTTTTCATATGGTTGATGAAGAGGATACTGTTTCGTTAAAAGCTAATAAAGCACCTTTTGGTAAAATGATTGTTCAAGATTACATTAATCCAGAAATTAAATATTTAGTCGAAAAAAAATCCCGTGTTGGCGGTGAAAACTTAGTTGATGCCAATGCTTCTTTTGATTCAAATGAAGGACATGCTGTTTCTTTTAGATTTGATACTACTGGTGCTCAAAAATTTGGCAAAGCCACATCAGATAATGTAGGAAAAAGATTTGCGGTTATCTTGGATGGTGCAGTTATTACTGCACCTGTAATACGATCAGCAATAACAGGAGGCTCAGGTATAATTTCAGGAAATTTCACTAGTCAAGAAGCTGCAGATTTAGCAGTTTTATTGAGGGCGGGAGCCTTACCAGCGCCACTAAATATAGTTGAAGAAAGATCTGTTGGTCCTGGTTTAGGTGCAGATTCAATATCTTCAGGAAAGATAGCTTCAATTATTGGTATGCTTTGTGTTTGTGTATTTATGATTCTTATTTATGGGGTTTTTGGTCTTTTAGCGAACATATCTCTTATAGCAAATTTATTTATTATCGTTTCTCTTTTGGGAACTATTGGGGCAACTTTAACCTTGCCAGGTATAGCAGGGATTGTTTTAACAATCGGTATGGCTGTTGATGCAAATGTTTTAGTATTTGAAAGAATTAAAGAAGAACTTTCTAAGAATTCAAAAGCAATAGTAGCAATAAAAAATGGTTTTGATAAGGCAATTTCAACCATTTTAGATGCAAATATTACGACACTAATAGCAGCTCTTTTACTTTTTGTATTTGGTTCTGGACCAATTAAAGGTTTTTCTATTACGCTTTCATTAGGAGTTCTTGCCTCAATGTTTACTGCAATTATGTTTACTAATTTTTTGATTCATCTTTGGTTATTTATTTCTAAAAAGAAAGTGATTATTCTCTGATGTTTGGCTTAAATAGATTTTTTCCAACTGATTCTGATTATCAATTTATGAGCATTAGAAAACAAATGCTATATCTGTCATCGTTTTTTATTGTTATCTCAGTATTATTATTATTATTCAAAGGATTAAATCTTGGCATTGACTTTAAAGGTGGAACGTTAATTGAAATTAGCACTAACAATACAAATATTTCAGAATTAAGAAACATATTGAGTCCAGAATTCAATGAAGTTTCTCTTCAAGAGTTTGGTGACTCAAAAACAATCATTATTAGACTTCAAAATGATACTAATACTGAAAGCATCACTACTGTGAATATAGTAAAAGAACTTATAAGGGATAAAGTATCTGAGTTTAGACGTTCTGAATTTGTTGGACCAACAATTAGTTCTGAATTGCTTCTAAAAGGATTGCAGGCAGTCTTCTTCGCACTTCTAGCAATATTAATCTATATTTGGCTTCGTTTTGAATGGCAATTTGGTTTTGGAGCTGTTGTTGCACTAGTTCATGATGTATTATTTACTCTTGGCGTATTATCTTTGTTGAATATTGAATTTTCTCTTTCTAGTATAGCCGCAATTTTAACAATTGCCGGTTACTCAATTAATGATACTGTAGTTATTTTTGATAGAGTAAGAGAAAATCTTCGCAAATTTAAAAGAATAGATTTAGTTGAGGTATTTAACATTTCCATCAACAACACACTATCAAGAACCATAATGACAAGTATCACAACTTTAATTGCCTTAGTGTGTTTATTTGCATTTGGTGGTCATGTCATCAAGCCTTTTGCTTTTGCAATGATTATAGGAGTCTTGATTGGTACCTATTCTTCAATGTTTGTTGCGGTCCCAACTTTACTTTTGTTTAAGTTCAGACCGCAAGAAGAAGAATAGTTTAAAATAAATTTTGAGCACTTACCATTGATAACAACATTGGTATCGACAATAATGTATTTGTTCTAGAAAAAAGCATCGCAGTTTTCGCAGATTTTGCTTTTTCTTCTGCGCTAACCTCTATCATTCCTAAAGCTTTTTTCTGATTTGGCCAAATAACCATCCATACATTGTAAGCCATAATGATACCCAGCCACATTCCAATGCCAATTGTTATATTTTTTGCGTCACCGCCTAAAAGTCCAAGAGACATAGCTTGATTGACGTAACCATTTAAATAGGCGACAATTAATCCAGTTATTATCGTCGATAGGGCGGCCCATCTGAACCAAAAAAGGGCTGCAGGAGCAATAACTTTACCAATAGCTGGTTTTTGTTCATCCGGTATATTTGGCATATTTGGTATCTGGACAAAATTGAAATAATATAAGAGTCCAATCCACATAATACCAGAAAGAACATGCAAATAACGGAAAATAGCCGACCAAAAATAAGCATCTAAATGCCATCCTCCACTTAATGAATACATAATTATAAATAAAACTATCGTTAAAATGATTCCCGCAACAACAGTTCTATTTAGTGATTGTAAAATATTAGACACATTTACCTCCAAAAAATTAAATATAGTTCCTTAGATACTTACCTGTAAAGCTTTTTTTATCTTTTATTATATTTTCCGGAGTTCCTTCAAACATGATTTTTCCACCTTTATCTCCTCCAACTGGCCCTAAATCAATAATGTGGTCTGCAGTTTTAATAATATCCAGATTGTGTTCTATAACTATAACTGTATTACCTTCATCAACAAGTCTGTGAAGAATTATTAATAATTTATTTACATCATCAAAATGAAGTCCAGTAGTTGGTTCATCAAGAATATAAAGAGTTTTACCAGTTGATTTTTTTGATAATTCTTTTGAAAGTTTTATTCTTTGAGCTTCTCCGCCTGACAACGTTGTAGCTGATTGACCTATTTTAATATAATCTAAACCCACATCCATTAATGTTTGTAATTTTTGTTTTATAGAAGGTATTTTGTTAAAAAAAACATAACCTTCTTCAACTGTCATATCCAAAATATCAGCTATTGATTTATTATTATATTTAACCTCTAAAGTTTCTCTATTATATCTTCTGCCTTTACAAACATCACATCTTACATAAACATCTGCTAAAAAATGCATTTCAATTGTCTTTAATCCGGCTCCTTCACATAATTCACAACGACCACCTCTGACATTAAAAGAGAATCTTCCTGGTTTATAACCTCTTGCTGAAGACTCAATTAAACCAGCAAACCAATCACGAATAGGTGTAAAACAACCTGTGTAAGTCGCAGGATTTGATCTAGGAGTTCTGCCTATAGGGGATTGGTCTATATCAATTATTTTATCAATATTATTTGCCCCCTTAATATTAAAATTCTTTTCATCTTTTATTAATGACTTATTGAAAAAATCATCCAATCGAACAAAAAGGGTATCAATAATAAGTGAAGATTTTCCACTTCCTGAAACACCGGTAATGCAGATAAAATTTCCCAAAGGAAAGGAAATATTAAGATTTTTTAGATTGTTTGTTTTAACTTTTAAAAGTTTAAATATATTAGATTTTCTTTCTATTCTTCTTTTTATTGGAACTGGTATTTCTTTTTTCTTGTTAAGATATTGAGCTGTTAAACTATTATTACTTTTTAAAATTTTTGCAAAATTTCCTTCAGTAACAATATTACCCCCATGAATGCCTGCCTTAGGACCAATGTCAATTATGTGATCAGCATTTCTTATAGCCTCTTCATCGTGTTCTACGACAATAATTGTATTGCCTAAATCACGCAATCTAAATAAAGTTTCAATTAGTTGTTTATTATCTTTTTGATGAAGTCCTATTGAAGGCTCATCAAGAACATAGAGCACACCAGTTAACCCGGAACCAATTTGACTAGCTAAGCGAATTCTTTGGCTTTCTCCTCCTGAGAGAGTTTTACTTGCTCTTGATAATGATAAATAATTAAGGCCGACTTTATGTAAAAAATTTAGCCTGTCTTGTATTTCTTTAATTACTCCTTCTGCAATTTGAATTTCACTTTGATTTAGTTTTGACTTTAAATTGTTAAACCAATTTAAACATTCAGTTATTGATTTTTTTGTTATTTCACCGATGTGAAGATTGTTAATCTTAACTGCGAGAGCTTTTTCATTCAATCTATAACCGTTACAAACTTCACAATCCCGTTCTGATAAATATTTTTCCAACTCATATTGGACCCAAAATCTTTCTGTTTGAGAATATTTACGATCAATAAAATTAGTGATTCCTTCAAATTTATTTAGACCAATAATTGTAGAATTATCATCTCCATATAGAATTAAATTTTTCACTGTTTTTGGAATATTTTTCCACGATGTTTTTATAGAAATATTAAATTGCTTAAGAATCTTTGAGATTGTTTCTAGAAACATTTTTTTTTGATAACCAAAAACCTTAGTTTCCCATGGTTTTATAGCTCCTTCAATAACAGAACGGGATTCATCGGGAACAATCTTATTTTCATCAAAAAATTTTTCAATTCCAAGACCATCGCATTCAGAACAGGCACCCAAAGGTGCATTAAAACTGAACAACCTTGGTTCAACTTCTTCAATTGAGAAACCTGAAACCGGACATGCGAATTTTGAAGAATATATTTGTATTTTTTTTGTTTCTAAATTTTCTATGTATATAAGTCCCTCTGATAAAGTTAAACCAACCTCAATACTTTCCGCCAATCTTTGCTTGATATCTTTTTTTACAGTTATTCTGTCAATTAAGACATCTATGTTGTGTTTAAAATTCTTTTTTAATGAAGGAGTTTCATGAATCTCATAAATCTCATTATCTATTTTTAATCTCTGATATCCTTTCTTTTTTAATTCTTCGATTTCTTTTTTATATTCACCTTTTCTGCCCCTTACTATGGGTGAAAGAATATATATTCTGTTTTTTTGGTTATTGGACAACACAGAATCAGTTATTTCACTAACACTTTGTGATTTAATTGGTAGTCCCGTAGTAGGTGAATAGGGTGTTCCGACTCTGGCATATAAAACTCTAAGATAATCATAAATTTCTGTCACAGTACCAACAGTACTTCTTGGATTTTTTTGTGTAGTTTTTTGTTCAATTGAAATAGCAGGTGATAATCCGTCAATACTGTCTACATCTGGTTTGTTCATCATTTGTAGAAATTGACGTGCATACGCTGATAAACTTTCAACATATTTTCTCTGTCCCTCAGAGTAAATTGTATCAAAAGCCAACGTTGATTTTCCTGATCCGCTGACGCCAGTAATTACAATTAGTTTATTTTTTGGTATCTCTAAATTAATATTTTTAAGATTGTGCTCTCTAGCTCCTTTAATTATAATTTTATCCAGATTCATCGATAATTATTTTATAGTTAATTAAAAAATTTTGTTATAAGGATATACATAGATATACATAAGAAAAATATGGCTGGAAGTGTAAATAAGGTTATTTTATTGGGTAATTTAGGCAGGGATCCTGAAATACGTTCTATGCAGACTGGCAGCAAAATGGCTACTTTTTCTATGGCAACTTCAAAAAGATGGAGAGATAAAAACACTCAGGAGCAAAGAGATAAAACTTCTTGGCACAACATTGTAGTTTTTGGTGACGGCTTAGTAGATATAGTTGAAAAATATGTAAAAAAAGGTTCAAAAATTTATGTTGAAGGAGAGCTTCAAACGCGTAAGTGGCAAGACCAAGACGGCAACGACAGATACACCACAGAGGTAGTTTTGCAAGGTTTTAACTCTAATTTGACACTATTAGACTCAAGAAGCGCTAATAATAATCAGGATCAAATAAAAGACAATGATCAGGAAACTTCTAGTTCTGAAAATCCAATTAGTTCAATAAATACTGATTCTTCTGAATCTGATGATGACATTCCTTTCTAATTTTTTATTAAAAACATAAATTATTTATCTGAATAATAAGAAATATTTAAATCAGTTATCTAAATTTTATGGATTGTTTATGTCTTATAAATTTGATATAAAAAACATATAAAAAACACCAAAAAATAAGGATTTTCTTTTTTATCTGTGAACTCTATTACCTCTCAAAATCCAAGTAAATCGGAGAAAATATCAAGCATTTCTTTGGTTGAAGAAATGAAAAAGTCATATCTAGACTATGCAATGTCTGTAATAGTCTCTAGAGCCTTGCCAGACATAAGGGACGGTCTCAAACCTGTTCATCGACGTATTTTATACGCAATGAATGAATCAGGTTATAATTATAATAAATCTTATAAAAAATCAGCAAGAATAGTCGGAGATGTTATGGGTAAGTATCATCCACATGGAGATGCGGCTATATATGATTCGATGGTGAGAATGGCTCAAGATTTTTCGATGCGCTTAGAGTTAATAGATGGTCAAGGAAATTTTGGTTCTCTTGATGGCGATCCTCCGGCTGCAATGCGATATACTGAGGCTCGTTTAGCAAAAATATCAGAAAAAATAATAACTGATCTTGATAAAGAAACTATAATATTTCAACCTAATTATGATGATTCAATTTTTGAACCAACTGTTCTTCCTGCACAATTTCCCAATCTTCTTGTTAATGGCTCTTCAGGCATAGCTGTAGGTATGGCAACAAATATTGCTCCTCATAATTTGGGAGAAGTAATTGATGCTACACTTTATGCCATAGATTATCCTGAATGCGGTATTGAAGATCTTGAAAAATTTGTTTTAGGCCCAGATTTTCCTACAGGAGCTCAAATAATAGGAATTAAAGGTATAAAAGAGGCATTTCAGACAGGGAGAGGAGGCTGCATAATTAGGTCAAAAACATCCATTGAAGAATTTAGAAAAGATAGAGAAGCAATTATTGTGCATGAAATTCCTTATCAAGTTAACAAATCAAAATTGTTAGAAAAAATTGCAGATACTGTGAAAAATAATATTATTGAAGGGATTTCAGATCTTCGCGATGAATCTGACCGTAAGGGTGTTCGTATAGTAATTGAATTAAAGAAAGATGTGGATGCAAATATAATTTTAAACCAGCTTTATAAGCACACTTTACTTCAAACCTCTTTTAATTCAAATATGCTTGCACTCAACAAAGGCAAGCCAGAACAATTAAATTTAAAACAAATCATTTCTTCTTTTATAGAATTTAGAGAAGAGATTGTGTCTAAAAGAACGACATTCGATCTAAATAAAGCTAGAAAAAAAGCCCATGTTTTAATTGGATTAGTTGTAGCAAATAATAATATTGATCAAATTATTGAATTAATAAAAAAATCTAAAGATTCAAAAGAAGCTAAAGACAAATTGATTGGAAAAAAGTGGAAATTAACAAAAACAAATGTAAATTTTATTAAACTGATTGAAGATCAAATCAGCCAACTATCTAATAATTCATATATTTTTTCTGAAAATCAAGCAAAAGCCATTCTCGATTTAAGATTACATAAATTAACCGGTCTTGAACGTGATGATATCAAAAAAGAATTAGAAAATATAATTCTAGAGATTCAAGATTATTTAAAAATATTAAACTCTAGAGAAAAGTTATTGTTAGTGATTAAAAATGAATTAAGTGAAATTAAAAATGAATTTTCAACACCTAGACGTAGTGAAATTATTGAAAAAGAATACGAACAAATTGATGATATTAATTATATTGAAAAAAAAAATATCATTATTACTATATCCAACAATGGTTATATAAAAAGATCCCTATTAGAAAATTATCGCGCGCAAAACAGGGGGGGGAAAGGCAAAACAGGAATGTCTACGCGTGAAGAGGATTTTGTTAAAGAAATTCACTTAACTGATACTCATACTAAATTACTTGTATTCTCTAGCTTTGGAAAAGTTTATGCGTTAAAATCATTTGATATTCCCGAAGCAAGTTTAAAAGCAAGAGGAAAACCAATTATTAATCTTTTGCCTTTTGCTCAAGATGAAAAGATAGCTACTTTTTTACCCCTACCTTTAAATGAAGCTGAATTACGTTCTAATTTAGTGATTTTTGTTACCAAAAACGGAATGATAAGAAAAAATAAATTAATTGACATCGCAAAAAGTGGCAAAAGAGAATTAAGAGAGACTGGAAAATTAAGTATTAAACTTAAACCAAAAGATGAATTAATAAGTGTAAAAATTGCAAATGATGATCAGGATATTCTTCTATCTAGTTCAGATGGAAAATGTTTACGTTTTCCAATAAAAAAATTAAGATTATTTACCGGTCTTAATTCCGGAGGCGTTCGTGGAATCAAATTAGAAAAAAATAATTATATAATTTCTCAATCAGTACTAAAACATTCATTTATAGATATGTCGATAAGACAAGAATACTTAAAATACGCATCAGAAAACAGGAAAAACAATAAAAATAATATCAGAGATGATTTTATAGAATTGCAAAAAAATGAAGAATTCTTATTGGCTATAACCACTAAAGGATTCGGTAAACGATCTTCTGCATATGAATACAGAATATCCAATAGAGGGGGAAAAGGGATAACGGGCATTCTAACGACTCCGAAAAACGGTAAAGTAAATGATTGTTTTGTAATTAATGAATATGATCAAATTATTATGGTAAGTGACAAAGGTCAAATTATCAGAGTTAATATTAGTCAAATCAGAATAGCTGGCAGAACAACTCAAGGCGTTTCTATATTTAAGATACCTGAAGGAGATAAAATAGTTTATGTATCTAGAGTTGGAAATCTTGAAAGTAATTAGATGGCAACTAGAATAGGAATATATCCAGGTACTTTTGATCCATTAACTTTTGGTCATTTGGATATTATTAAGAGATCACTTAAGATAGTTGATAAATTAATTGTTGGCGTGGCTGATAATATTAATAAAAAACCATTACTTTCAGCAGATGATCGTAAAAATTTAATTTTATCAGATATAACAACTTATCTTGAAAATAATGCAGATATATCAGTAGATACTATAAGAGGCTTATTAACTGATTATGCAATTAAAAATAACGTAATTTGCATTATGCGTGGATTAAGAGCAGTATCTGATTTTGAATATGAATTTCAAATGACTGGAATGAATTATCAACTTAATCCTGGACTTGAGACTATCTTTCTTATGTCGTCAGAAAAATATTCATTTATATCATCTAATTTTATTAAAGAAGTTCACAAACTTGGAGGTGATGTTTCTAAGTTTGTATCTAAAAATACAATTGATATTCTAGATAAAAAAAATATCTAATTATAATTACTTGCGTTAAAATTATTTGAACTATATAGAACTTTCAAATGTATGGGCCCTTAGCTCAGTTGGTAGAGCAATTCCCTTTTAAGGAATGGGTCACAGGTTCGAATCCTGTAGGGCTCACCATTACAAAAGGTTATCCAATAAAATGCAGAAAACGATAATACAAAATATTGAAACTGGTGTTACGAAAAATTGTGATATATTAAAAAAAAACGATCAAATATTAGAAGTGGTCCTTGAAGGGACAACTATTAAAATTTTATTAAAAAAACATAACCATAAATATATTGGAAAATTTAAAGAAATGGAATTTGTGTCAACTGGAAATTAATATATTTAACCCTTCTCTTCTTTTATTATTTGTTTATCATTTTTCATTTCTCTATTAATTTTTTTTTGAATTATAGAAGCGCTTATTTTTCTCCCTTTTCCTATACCTGGACAAAAATCTAATAGTTCTCCCTCCCATTTTTTAGCATTCATATTTTCTTCCCAAAAAGGCCATGTCCTGCATTGAATGGGTCTTGCAGCATAAATAGAGCATTTTTTATTTGTTAAAAATTGACAATTTCCATTAATATTAAATTCTCTTAAATGAAGATAACCATCTGAAAATTCGCAATACTTTTTTTCGAATAAATTGGTCGTTAAATTTAAATATTTTGCTAGGTTGGTTAGATCTTTTTTACTTAAATACACATACCCATAATTTCCTCGAGATACACAACAATTTGACGATCCTTGACACTGAAAGTTTATTCCTTTTTTGAAAATATTTTTGTCCATTATCCTGCCTGTAGGGTTTTAATTGCAACATCTCTTTCGAATAAATAGAGTAAATTTTTTAAATTCATTCCTTCATTAGTTTCAAGTTTAGGATCATTTTGGAAGATTAAGTCAACATACTTTCTTACATCTTCTAATAAATCACCATCAAAACTCAAGTCTGCAATCTGAAAAGAGGGGAGACCCGACTGCTTTCTCCCAAGCACTTCGCCTGGACCTCTGATTTCCAAATCTTTTTTAGCAATTTCAAAACCATCATTAGTTTCTTTCATTTTTATAATTCTTTTTTTTGCATTCTCACCAATTTGATCTTTATGAAGCAATATACAAGATGATTGGATATCATTTCTTCCAACACGTCCTCTTAATTGATGGAGTTGAGCTAATCCAAATCGTTCAGCATGTTCGATAATTATTGTTGTTGCTTCTTTTATATCAATTCCAACTTCTATGACAGTAGTTGAAACCAATATTTTATAATCTTCATTTTGAAACTTATGCATTACCTCTTCTTTTTCTTTTTCTTTTAATTGACCATGAATGATTAATACTTTTTTATTAAAAATTTTATTTAAATTTTCATATCTATCTTTAGCAGCCTTTAAATCCAGTTCTTCTGATTCTTCTATTAATGGGCATACCCAGTAAGTTTTTTCATTGGATTGAAGTTTTATAAGAAGTCGTTCAATTAATTTCTTTTCCTTGAGTATAGACAATGAAGTTGTTTTAATTGGAAGTCTTCCTATAGGTTTTTCAGTGATTTTACTTTCATCCATGTCTCCATATGCAGCCAGGGCAAGCGTTCTTGGTATAGGTGTGGCGCTCATAACTAATATTGATGGTTTTCTACCCTTATTTGTGAAAGCCATCCTTTGAAAAACTCCAAACCGATGCTGTTCATCAATTACAACCAAGCCAATTGAATTGAACGTTACATCATCTTGAATTAGAGCATGAGTGCCGATAACAAGCTTTGCTTCACCGCTTTTAATTTTTTTTAACTTTTCTAACCTAGAATTGCCCTTATCTTTTCCTGTTAAGATGATGATCTTTATGTCTAATTTTTTAAATAAGATTTGAACATTATTAAAATGTTGAAATGCCAATATACTAGTCGGAACCATCATTGCTGTTTGAAAACCTGATTCAATAGCTTGCAATATTGTCAGCAGAGCAATGATTGTTTTTCCTGAACCAACGTCTCCTTGTAACAGTCTGACCATTTGATGCGATGAAGTTAAATCTTCCTTTATTTCCTTCCACACATTTTTTTGAGAGTTTGTTAATTTGAAAGGTAATAATTCAATAAAATTATCAACTAAAAGAGAGGAAGATTTAAATTCTATTCCTTTTTGTTTTTGATTATAATTTCTAATGATTGCTATAGCCAATTGGTGGGATAATAATTCATCAAAAGCCAATCTTCTCCTATGCACATTTGAATATATCAAATCATCTGATGATTTAGGATTGTGAATGGAGAGCAATGAGTTTTTCCAGGATTTAAATGAATATTTTTTAATAATTTTATTTTCTATCCATTCCTCTAGTTCTGGGATCAAAAGAAGGATCTTTTGCATATTCTTTAAGAGAATTCTTTGAGACAATCCTGCAGTCAAACCATAAATGGGTTCTATTTCTTTCAGCTCATTGATTTTTTCGACTTCAATTATATGTGAAGGATGAGTTATCTGAAAAGTATTTCTAAAGTATTCTAATTTACCTGAAATGAATCTTTCTGATTCAACAGGAAGGGTAGTTTTGATAACAGGATGGCGGGCATAGAAGAAAACTATATCAATAGGAACTTCACCACACATACAATTTACTTTATACGGTTGTTTTTTAAATCGAGAGGGTTTGTGTTCTAATATTTTGACTTTCAGAGTCACAATACTGTTAATTAGGGCTTGATGAATATTTTCATGCCTGTTTCGTTTAATCACATTATAAGGAATGTGCAAAAGCAAGTGTATTAATTTTGGACCAACTAATCGATTAAATAATACTTCTAATTTAGGCCCTATACCTGATAATGAAGATATGGGTGAGAAAAGGGGATTAATTTTTTCAGATCTCATTTAATTGTATTATTTAAATATGTAATTATTAATTCTTACACCAACTTGTATGGATAATGAAATATTATGAGTGAATACAATATTAAAAAGTTAAAAAAGAAGATTATTTACCGATGTTCATACACTGGCACCAAGGAAACTGATTTGTTGTATCAAAAGTTAATTGTTAATAAAATTGATATCTTAACTCATAATGAACTCTATCAATTATCAAATTTATTCATTGAAGTCTCTGATGCTGATATGTTTTTAATATTAACCAATAAAAAAAATCCCAGTAATAAATATGCTAATTTATTTAAAAAATTAATGGAATGAGTAATGAAACATTAATAGGATCAGTTAACAAGGGCAATGAAGCTTTCTTTATTGCTGATTATTTAAAGAAAAATAATAAATGCTCACTTTTATATATAGCGAGAAATGAAAAAGAAATTTTTGATATTAAATCAAAAATTGAATGGTTAATACCATCTGTTGAAATATTAGTTTATCGATCTTGGGATCAAATTCCTTACGATAGCGTTTCCCCTTCAAGAGAGATTCAATCTGAAAGAATAAATACTCTTTATAAAATTTATCATAATAAGAATAAATATATTGTCATTTCTTCTGTTAATGCAATATTGCAAAAAACTATTGATGTTGATTTTATTAATAATAATTTCATTGAAATTTTTTTAAATAAAAGAATTAATTTTGAGCAATTAATTAATAAATTAATTTTCCTAGGATATCAAAGAACATCAGTTGTAAGAGAAAAATCAGAGTTTGCAATCAGAGGATCAATTATTGATATTTTTTTATCCGATAGAAACAAACCAATACGAATAGATTTTTTTGATCAAAATATAGAAACTATTAGTGAATTTGACAGATTAACGCAAAAAACAACCCAAAAAATAGATGAGAACATACTGATTACTCCCTCCAGTGAATTATTAATCAATAATAAATCTTTGAATCTTTTTAGAAAATCTTTTAGAGAAATTTTTTCTGAATATCGGCATAGTCAAATTTACAACTTATTTTCTAACTCAATAATACCTTCCGGCGGTGAAAATTTTCTACCTTTATTTAATGAATCTTTGTCAACAATCTTTTCATACTGCTTAAATTATCACATTATACTAAATAATGATTTTCAAAATTTACTAGATATGCGCATAGAAAATATAAATGATTTTTTCAGTGCCAGAGAAGAAGGGGGGGACAATTTTCACCTTCCTCCGAAAAACTTATATTTAAATTACAAGAATATTCAGAATAATTTTATTAATTTTTCAGTGGTTAAATTACATGAATATAATCTGGATAAAGAAATTAATTTTAAAATTAATAAATTACCTAACCTTTCTTCAATAAGAAAGGAAATAGATTTTAAATTTATTAAAAAATTTTTTGAAATTAATTATAAAAAACATATTGTTATTTGTTCACGTTCCAACGGGTCGCTTGATAGAATAAAAAAAATTCTATTAGAACAACTTCAAATAAATTTTGTATCAATTAATAATTTTGATGAATTAGAAAATGAAGAAAAGTTAAATATAACAGTATTAAAAATAGATGAATCTGTTGAATATCAAAATTATATTTTTTTAAATGAAAAATCCTTGTTCGGATACAATTTTTCCACACACAAGTCTGTAGATCAGAATAAAGAAGTATTTTTTGAAGAAATCAATAAGTTAACAAAGAATAGTATATTAGTTCATTCTGAATATGGTTTGTGTAGATTTCTGAATATAAAAAAATTAGAAATTAATCAATCACATCACGATTGTGTCGAGCTTGAATTCGCAGATGATCAAAAGCTTTTTTTGCCAATTGAGAATCTCAATTTTATTACAAAATATGGAAATGATGATAATAATAATGCACAGCTTGATCGATTGGGCAGCTCTCATTGGCAAAAAAGAAAAGCTAAGGCAAAAAATAAAATAAAAGAAGCGGCAAAAAACTTAATGATCACGGCTGCAAAAAGATTGAAATCTCAATCACATAAGATTGATTTTAACCCCTCTGAATATGAAAAATTTTCCAGCACTTTTCCGTTCATTGAAACTGACGATCAAGCAAAAACCATAGAGGAAGTCATTGCCGATTTTTCAAAGTCAATCCCTGCTGATAGATTGATAGTAGGAGACGTGGCATTTGGAAAGACAGAAGTCATCATCAGAGCTGTATTTTTGGCTGCTAAGTCTAAAATTCAAAGTCTTGTATTAGTCCCAACTACTTTATTATCAAGACAGCATTTTAATAATTTTTCTAATAGATTGATCCCATTCGGCATTAAAGTTGGAGAAATTTCAAGACTTGTACCAGCAAAGGAAAAATTAAAAATAATTTCTTCACTAAAGGAAGGGACAATAGATGTAATTATTGGAACTCACGCACTTTTAAGCAATAAAATACATTTTAAAAAACTAGGCCTTATTATTTATGATGAAGAACAAAAATTAGGCACTCAGCAAAAAGAAAAATTTAAATCAATTGCACCCCGTGCGCATGTTCTTTCTTTATCCGCCACGCCCATACCCAGAACATTATCATTGTCATTATCTGGTATTAGAGATTTGAGTATGATACAAACAGCACCTTATGAAAGACTATCTGTTAGAACTTTCATTTCTTCTTTTGATGAGATTACAATTATTGAAGCTATTAAAAGAGAAATTCATGGGAGAAAAAACGGAGTTTTTTTTGTAACCCCTCGAAAACGAGATATTCCGTTTTTAGAGAGATTTATCAATGAAAAATTACCAGAAGTTAAATATGTAACAGCCCATGGCCAATTAGCGCCTAAAATATTGGAATCCAGAATAACAAAATTTTATAATCAAGAAGTACCTTTGCTGATCAGCACAAATATTATTGAGAATGGTTTGGATTTGCCACACGTCAATACAATCATTGTTTATCGAAGTCACATATTTTCTCTTGCCGGAATATATCAATTAAGAGGAAGGGTAGGGCGTTCTTCAAAGAGAGGTTATGCTTATTTAACCTATAATGAAAAAGAGATGACAGAAAATGCTCGCAAAAGATTAAATGTAATTAACTCTTTTGATAAAATAGGTTCTGGGTTTAACATAGCTACCCAGGATTTGGATTTACGAGGAGGAGGTTCTATTATAGGGGAGGAGCAAAGTGGATTCATAAAAGAGGTAGGCACGGAACTATACCATCAAATGTTGGAAGAAGAGATTTTAAGGCAAAAAAATCAATTATTTAAAGATAGTAAAATTGTTATTAAGCCTTCTTTTCAACCAATTATAAGGATTCCTGAAGAAATATTTATTCCAGATGAGTTTATTAATGATCTTGATATTAAAATGTCTGTTTATAAAAGAATTTCATTAATCACCAATAACCAGGAAAGAAATAACCTTATGACAGAATTAGTGGATAGATTTGGTAAATTGCCAAATGAGGTTGAGAATTTATTTCAATTGATTGAAATAAAAATACTTTGTTTAAGAAATAATATTGAGCAGATAGAATTTGGAAGAAAGGGAATTTTATTTAGTTTTTACAAAAATATTCCAAAAAATCCTGAGAAAATTTTAAAAATAGGATTATCTAAAGATAAACAGATTACTATCAGATCTGATCAAAAAGTATTTTACGATTTTCTTGGCAATATAAATGATAACAGATTCGCATTAGTGAAAAACATCATAAAAAAATTCCACTAGATTAGTTAGTGTGGCGGAGAGACAGAGATTCGAACTCTGGAAGGTGTTGCCACCTTGCCGGTTTTCAAGACCGGTGCTTTCAACCGCTCAGCCATCTCTCCTAATAATGAAACATTCCATTACAGTTAGTTCTAATTTTTGTCAAAATATACAAATATTAATTCCAAATTATTACTAATTTTGTTATCTTTATTATTATATGAGATTTTATTGTACGCTATCACTTTATTTCATCATTACTGTTTTTATTTCACTTAATGTTTTGTCAGCAGACTGTAAAAAACCTGTTATGCCTACAAATGATGAATGGTTAGATTGGTTATCTGAAATTAAAAAAGAAGCTTTGAAAGAAGGTATTTCACAAAATACAATTGATGCAGAACTTTCAGATGTATCACCTCAAAAGAAAATCATTATGAGAGATCGTTGTCAACCTGAGTCTACAATTACATTAAAAGAATATCTTTATTATAGAGTAGATAAATCCAGGATTATAGCAGGAAGAAATATGATGAAAAAATACAAAGAAGAATTAAATCAGATTTCTACTCATTTTGGCATACAACCAAGATTTATTATTGCAGTTTTGGGTATGGAAAGTTTTTATGGAAAAAACCAAGGCAACATTAGTACAATAGAAGCTGTCACAACTCTAGCTTATGATAGACGAAGAAGCTCATTTTATAAAAAACAACTTTTTGCAGCTTTAAAAATTATTGAACAAGGACTTGTTGATTCAGATAAATTAATAGGAAGCTGGGGCGGGGCTGTAGGTATGACGCAAATGATCCCAACAACTTTTATTGAAAGTGGTTATGATTGGGATGGTGGAGGAGTGGATATATGGAGCAGTTATTCAGATGCATTTGCAAGTATTGCAAACTACCTCACTTCTATCGACAAAAATCCATGGTTATTTGATGCATCTTGGGGAAGGGAAGTTTTGCCTCCAAAAAATATTTTAGATTTTTATGATTCATTAAGACAAAACAATCCCAAAGGCTGCAGTTCAGTTAAATCCCGCTCTATTCCAAAAAAATTATCAGAATGGAACAAACTTGGTTTTATTGTCGTCAATAACAATAATTTACCTAAACGAAACGATCTTGAAGCACGTTTAATTGCACCGGATGGAATTGATGGAAGGATGTTTATAGTCTATCAAAACTATAAAAACTTATTATATTATAATTGCAGCTCTTATTATGCAGTTTCAATAGGTTTGTTGAGCGATGAAATTACTAAGTAGTTTTTTTTTCATCATCCTGTTTTTATTATCCTGTCAGTTAGAAAATAACAAAACGATAGCTAAAGTAGAAAAGAAGATCGTTAATGTAGAGAAAAAAATTATTGAAGTAGTTAGTGTCAATAAATTAAAAGAAAAAAAACAAAATACTAATAATGCGATTTTTTATTTAATAGGAGATCCATATTTTATTGAAGGCGTTGAATACATACCTGAAGAAAATTATTCTTATGTTCAAAGTGGTTTAGCAACATTTTATGATAAAGAGCTGCATAATGTTAAAACTGCAAATAATGATATAAATAAAGTAACCGAACTTTTGGGACGTCACAAAACCTTACCATTACCCAGCATTGTTAAAATTACTAACCTTGAAAACGGCTCATCTTTAATTATTAAAATAATTGACCGACATGATGATAATGTATCCCTGATTCAAGTATCAAGAAAAGTTTCTCAATTACTTCGATTCTATAAAAACAAAATAGCTCGTGTTAAGTTAGAAGTGCTTACTGATCCAAGCAAGCAAAGCAAAATTGTTTTGGAATCAATGAATCAGGCTGATTTTAATAAAACTGTTGATTCAGCGCCAACTGAGAGCGTTTCTATATCAGATTTAGATGAAGTAACTGTTGAAAAAAATATTTCTAATAGCAATATTGAACAACCGATTGAATTAATGTTAGAAGAAGTTTCTAATAATGATCTGTTTGTAAAAGTGTATGGGTTTGATTCTTATAAGGAGACAAAAAATATCATTGATTTACTTAACATCAAATTTAATATCACTACTCAAAATGAAGGTGATGCATATAGTGTTATAATCGGACCTATTGAAAATATTGATGCAAATAAATTAGTTTCCTCTTTCATATCCAAAGGGTATAAGAACACAGAAATTATACTAAAATAAAACATACTTGGGTCATAATTATCCATATATATAATAGAAATGAAATTTTGTTTATTTGTCATAATTGTCTTTCTTCATATTTCTAATTCTTGGGCCATTGATACAAAGGCAAATCAAGCTGTTGTAGTTGATTATAATACTAACGAAATATTATTCGAAAAAAATTCTAACCAAAAAATTCCTCCAGCTTCAATGACTAAAATAATGACCGTTTATGCGGCTTTTGATAGAATAAATAATACAAATTTGTCAATTGAAGATACCTGCACAGTGTCTGCAAAAGCTTATCGTATGGGTGGATCACGTACCTTTTTAGAAATTGACGATCAAGTTACTATTAATACGCTTTTAAGAGGAATAATTATTCAGTCTGGCAATGATGCTTCCGTAGCACTAGCTGAATGTTTGTCTGGCACGGAAGATGATTTTGCTAGCCTAATGAATGCTTATGCGGAAAAATTAAAAATGAATAATACTAATTTTACAAATTCTTCTGGCTGGCCCGCGGATGATCATTATTCAACTGTTCTTGATCTTGCAATCTTATCTAATTCCCTAATCAGAGATTTTACTGATTTATATACATATTTTAGTGAAAAGGAATTCACGTATAATGATATTAAGCAACCTAACAGAAACAGACTTTTAAGTAATGTTAATGGAGCAGATGGTTTAAAAACTGGCTATGTAAAAGAATCAGGTTGGGGCATAGCTGGATCTGCTATTAGAGATGAAAGACGTATAACAGTTGTCATTAATGGCACAAACAGTTCAAGATCAAGATTAAATGAATCTTCTAATTTATTAAATTGGGCCTTTAAACAAACAACAGAAAAAATATTAGCCCATAAAGATCAAATAATTAAGAATGTTGATGTGTGGCTTGGCAGTAAGCCAACAGTAAATTTAGTGGTTGAAAAAGATATTATCTCAATACTATCCTTTGATCAGTTGAAATTGATTAAATCAACGATACATTATGAAAAACCAATTTCAGCACCCATTAAAGCTGGAGAGAAGATAGGTTCTTTGACAATAAATATTTCTGGCAAACCCCCAATGATTGTTCCATTAGTTGCAGATAAAAATGTTAATTCCATTAACCCAATTATGAGAATATTTGCTGCGATAAAATATTTGGTTTTTGGAACGAGTTTAGATGAAATTTAACAATCGAGGATTATTTATTTCTTTTGAAGGTCCGGAGGCAAGTGGTAAATCAACACAAATTAAACTTCTCCAAAAATTCTTTAAAAATAAAAAAATTCCTTATATATTAACAAGAGAACCAGGAGGGACACCTGTCTCTGAAAAACTCCGAAAAATAATATTAGATAAAAAACAACTTATTTCAAATACGGAAGAGATTTTACTACTTATGTCCTCGAGATTAAACCACATCAATACAGTAATTAAACCAGCATTGAAGAATGGCAAGATTGTAATCACTGACCGTTTTGCGGATTCAACTTTTGTATATCAAGGTTTTGTTAATAATTATGGTTTAAAAAAAACTATGAATTTACACAAAGAACTTTTAAATGATTTTCTACCATCAAAAACATTTTTATTTCTTTTATCAGTTGGCGAAATTAATAAGAGGCTAAAAAAACGAAAAATTACTAATAAATATGATAAAATTGATACTTTGTTTCATTCAAGAGTTATTTCAGGATACAAAAAATTATCAAAAAATAATAAAAGATTTATAAAAATAAATGCTGAACTAAAGGTAGATATGATTCATGAAACTGTTCTCAAATCCATTAAAGAGTTATTAAAATAATAAATGACATCTTTATCGAAAAAATTGATAGGTTTTGAAAAAATATTTACTACTCTTAAAGAAAATTTAATAAATAAAAATCTGTCTAATTCACTTATATTCTACGGAAATAAGGGCATTGGAAAATCCACTTTAGCTTATTCTCTAATAAATAATGTTTTTGATGAAATATATAAAGAAAATCCTTCATCCAATCATACTAATTTAATTTATAATAATTCACATCCCAGCATGAGACTCCTTCGAAAAGAATATGATGATAAAACAAAAAAATTTAAAAACAACATCATCATTAATCAAATAAGAAAATTGGAATCATTTATTTATCAATTTTCGATTGACGGTTCTCCTAAATTTATAATAATAGATAGCAGTGATGACCTAAATATTAGCAGCTCTAATGCCCTTTTAAAAATTTTAGAGGAACCAAAAGGAGATGCTTATATAATTTTAATTACGCACCATTTATCTAAATTGCTTCCAACTATTCGTTCAAGATGTATTAAATTCAAATTTTCTAATCCAACATTTGATCAATTTAACGAAATTATTTTAAATAAAGATGAATCAATTGACAAAAATATTTTGAAATTTCTATATGATCTGTCTGAAGGTTCGCCAGGATTGGCAATTCAATTATATTCTGAAAATTTCAGAGAAATCTTTGATCATTTAATTGAAATATTTAAAGAAAAAAAACCTTTATCATCAAATATTTTACAATTATCAGATAAAGTTGGGATGTACTCGAATGATCATTTCATACTATTTTTATCATTAATTAAATTTATAATAGTTAACGCAACAAAAATTAATTTAGGAATTGATATTAAAAAAAATTTTATTTCTGGTATATCTAATACTTTATTAGAAATGTCTAAATATTTAGATAATCAAATTTCCCAAAAAATTCTAGAATATTTAAATACTTATGAAAATGATTTATTTGTTTATAATCTTGATAAAAAAATTTTTGTTTTAAATATATTTTCACCATTATCCAACAGAATATGAATGCATTTTATATAACAACGCCAATTTATTATGTGAATGACAAACCGCACATTGGTCATGCTTATACAACTATAGCCTGTGATATAATATCTCGATATAATAAATTATTAGGAAATGATGTTTATTTTTTAACAGGAACTGATGAACATGGTCAAAAGGTAGAAAAAGCGGCAAATGCAGCCGCTTTAAAACCTCAGGAATTTGTGGACAAAATGTCAAAAAATTTCCAAGATCTAGTCTCTTTTCTTAATTGTGAAATAAGTGACTTTATTAGGACAACAGATGACAGACATATAAAGGCATCTCAATCTTTATGGAAAAAATTATTGGATAATAACCAAATTTACTTATCAAATTATGAAGGTTGGTATTCTGTTAGAGATGAAGCTTTTTACGCTGAAAATGAATTAACGAAAAAAAATGATAAATTCATAGCTCCTAGCGGAGCTGAAGTTGAGTGGATTAAAGAGGAAAGTTATTTTTTTAAATTATCAGAATGGCGAGATAAATTAATTGATTTTTATGAAAAAAATCCAAATGCCATAAAACCTCAATCACGTTTTAATGAAGTTTTAAGTTTTATTAAGGGGGATTTAAAAGATCTTTCAATTTCTCGAACAACTTTTAAATGGGGAGTGCCTGTTCCGAATAATGATAAACACGTTATGTACGTTTGGATTGATGCTTTATGTAACTATATTACATCAATCGGTTACCCAGACACAAACAATGAAAATTTTAAAAAATATTGGCCAGGTTTGCACGTAGTGGGAAAAGACATACTTCGTTTTCATTCCGTTTACTGGCCGGCATTTTTAATGGCAGCTGATTTAGAACCTCCAACTAGAGTTTTTGCCCATGGATGGTGGACAAATGAAGGTGAAAAAATTTCAAAATCATTAGGCAACATTATTGACCCTTATGAAGTTGTATCAAATTATGGACTTGATCAAATTAGATTTTTTTTATTTCGAGAAGTTCCTTTCGGAAATGATGGCGACTTTTCAAAAGGATCCATAGCACAAAGAATAAATGCAGATTTATCAAATAATTTTGGAAATCTTGTACAAAGAATATGTTCTTTTATTAATAAAAATTGTAACTCAACTGTTTCTAACATTGTAAATTATAACGATGAAGATAATAAATTAATAGCATTTTCAATTAATAAACTTGATAAATATAAGCAATATATGAATGAACAAAGCATTGATAAGTCATTAAAAGAGGTATTTGAACTTCTGACAGAAACCAATGTTTATGTTGATAAACAAGCTCCATGGATACTAAAAAAAACAAGTTTAGAAAGAATGAATGCGGTATTATTTGTTTCCCTTGAAATAATAAGACGCTCCTCAATACTTTTATTTCCTGTTATGCCTGGGAGCTGTGAAAAAGTTTTTTCTATACTTAATGTTGATAAAAAAGATATTACTTTAAACAATTATCAAACAACACTTTCTGAACCTTATAGAATTAATGAATCGTTTCCAGTTTTTCCTCGCATAGATATCGATGATTGATTCACATTGTCATCTTAATTTTGACAATTTATCTAAAGATTTTTCATCCATAATTGAAAGAGCAAAGAAAAATAATATAACGGCAATTTTATCTATCAATACCAATCCTGAAAAATTTGAAAGACATTATCAATTGATTAAAAAGTACCAATCATTATTTATTAGTTATGGACTTCATCCAGGAAATGTGAATTCTTTTAATGTTCCTACTGTTGCTAATCTCAAATTTTATTGTGAATATGAATATGTAATTGGAATAGGGGAGACGGGGTTGGATTTTTATCGTTCAACTGAATATACATCTGAACAATACCAATCTTTTGAAAATCATATTGAAAGCTCCTATGAAACAAATTTACCATTGATTATTCATCAGCGAAACTCTGAAAAAGAAATTATAGAAGTTTTAAATAATTATCAAAAATCAAAACCATTAAAAGTAGTGTTTCACTGTTTCACAGGATCCAATAAATTAAGAAGTTTTTGCTTGGATAATGAATTTTATATTTCTTTATCCGGCATAATAACTTTTAAAAATGCAAATGATTTACGTGAAGTGATTAGAAATTTTCCACTTCAGCGAATATTAATAGAAACAGATAGTCCGTTTCTAGCACCAGTGCCTTTCCGAGGAAAAATGAATGAACCTTCATACGTCAAACATATAAGCGAATATCTTTCTAATTTTTTTAATATTTCTCAAAAAAAATTTAATGAAATCACTGATAATAATTTTTATAAATTGTTTTCTAAAGCAATAAGATATAATGAAATATCTTAATGAAAATCAGAATATTGGGGTCGGGGGGAAGTTTTGGCAGTCCTTTAGCTTGGCAACGAAATGGTAAAATAGACATTAATAATCGGCGTAATTTTCGAACACGACCTTCAATTCTTGTAAACGTTAACGGAAATAATATTTTGATTGATACTTCTCCTGATCTAAGACAGCAACTTTATGATGCTAAATGCACTCAAATAAATTCTGTCTTGTTTACGCACGGACACTCTGACCATACATCCGGTCTTCCAGATATGCGTGCCATATCATTAATTAATGACAAAATTATACCTGCTTTTGCGCCTATTGAAATGCAAAAAGAAATTTTAAGTTGTTATAAATATATTTTTAAAGGTGATAAAGATTACAGACCTTTTATGGAATTAAATACTGTACAAAATGAATTTCAAATAAACAATATTAAAATTGTGTCGTTCAAACATAATCATGGCTCTATTGATGCCTTAACATACCGCTTTGGTAATTTTGCATACTCTACTGATATTAAAAAATTCTACAAAAATGACATTGACAAATTAAAAAATTTAGATCTTTGGGTTGTTGGATTGCTTCGTTGGGATCCACATCCATCACACGCTGGTTTTGATGAAATTATGGAATTTGTTAATTATTTAAAACCTAAAAAAACAATTTTTACACATATGACAGCTCTTATTGATGAAAAGGAATTATTAAATCTGTGTCCGCAAAATGTCATTCCTGGATATGATGGTTTAGAAATTTCCATATGATTGATCACAACATTGGTTTTATTGGTCTTGGAAATGTTGGTTCAAAGTTAGCCAGCAATATTCTTTATGCAGGCTACAATTTATTTATTTATGATCTAGATGAAAATACATCTAATGAATTAGTTAACAAAGGCGCTATATGGAAAAACAGCGTAAAAGACATAATTGATAACACTTCTTTAATAATTACCTGTCTACCTTCACCACAAGCAGTTACTGAAGTTGTCGAAGGTGAATCAGGTATGATCGATTATATTAATAAAAAACATTTGTGGATTGAAATGAGCACTACAGATGAAAAAGAAATGATTAGATTATCAAAATTAATTGAATTAAAGGGCGCAAACGTTTTAGAGGCACCTGTAACAGGAGGTCAACACAAGGCAGAAAGTGGCAACATAAGTGTTTTGACTGCGGGTAAAAGAGAGAATTTTAATCGAGCGTTTCCAATTTTATCTGAGATCGGTTTTGAAGTTTTATATTGTGGCAAACTAGGAAACGCCTCTACACTTAAAGTAGTAACTAATTATTTAGCTTCTATAAATTTATTATCCATAGGTGAGGCATTAATGGTATGTAAAAAATACGGTATTGATTTAAAAAAAGCTTATCAAGGGATTAAAATCAGCTCAGGTAACAGTTTTGTTCACGAGACTGAATCACAATTAATCTTAAATGGTTCATTTGATATTGGATTTACCATGGACTTGGTGTGCAAAGATGTTGGATTATTTGACCAATTAACCAATAATTTAAACATTCCTGCAGAAGTCAGTCCACTTATGGTTAAAATATTTAATGAAGGTAGAAAAAAATATGGAGATCGTGCATTAAGTACAAGCATAGTAAAACTTTTAGAAGAAAAATGTAACACAGATCTACGCACAGAAGGTTTTCCATCACGACTTCTTGACAAAGAACAGAAAAAAAAAGGAATTGAAATTAAACCCTAAAATAAAATTATCTGATGATTCAAAAGAAAGATTTTAGCCCTACAGTAAAAAAATTAAAAGATGTTCCAATGGATCACATTGACAATACCTCTCAATTTGAAAGTTACTTGAAAACAAGAACATTTACTAAATTGTATGATGAAATGTTATGGGGGGAGGGGCCATGCTACGTACCTCATAAAGATATGCTGGTTTGGAGCGATATCCCCAATAATAGAATGTTAAAATTAATTAATAATAAAGTTTCTGAATTTCGCAATCCCTCAAATTTTTGCAATGGAAACACGCTAGATATTGAAGAAAATTTAATTTCATGTTCTCACGGGGGGCGATGCATATATAGAACAAAGGATTATGTTAACACCACAACTTTAGTGAATTCATACCAAGGGAAGAAACTTAATTCTCCAAACGATGTTGTCGTAAAAAAAGATGGCACTATTTGGTTCACTGATCCCCCTTATGGAATTTTATCAGATTATGAGGGTTATCCCGGCGAACAAAAATACGGGGGATGTTATGTATTCAGATATAATCCAATTTCGAAAAAGCTTGATGTAGTGCTAGAAGATATGGATAGACCTAACGGAATAGCATTCTCACAAGACGAAAAAAAAATATATATCGCTGATACTGGAGAGGATATTAAGCATTTGTATGTTTATGATTTAGATGAAGGCGGTAACTTAATTAATAAAAAACTGATTTATGACTTCAAACCATGGTTTTCGGACGGTTTTCGTTCAGACAAAGACGGCAATATATGGACCAGCGCAGGGAAAGGAATAAAATGTTTTAATCCCGAAGGCGAAATTATTGGTCAAATTTTAGTTCCAGAATTGGTGTCAAATTTAGAATTTGGTGGAAAAGAGGGTAATATTTTATATGTAACAGCGACAAGCTCTCTTTATTCGATGGAATTAAATCAAATAGGTGCAAAATATATTAAATGAAGAATTCTTCGTTAACTCAATTAAAATGTGAACCTTGCTCAGGGAATACACCAAAACTTTCTTCAGATGATATTCAAAAAAAATTGTCAGAATTAAATGAATGGCAGTTAAATGATAATAAGGAAATGATATTTAAAAAATTTAGTTTTAAAAACTTTAAAAAAGCACTTCATTTTACAAATTTAGTTGGTGAATTAGCAGAAGAGGAGGGGCATCATCCCGATTTAAGTATTGGATTTGGATATTGTTTAATAATGATTCATACTCATGCTATTAAAGGTCTGTCGATTAATGATTTTATATTAGCAGCAAAAATTGATCAGATTATTCAACAAAATCAATAATGTTACCGTTAGTGATTTGACAAATTTGTTCAAAAGTAATGCCGAAGACAACATATGGATGTCCTGCTGCGGCATAAATTTTTTCAAAACGCTTTAGATTTAAATCTATAAATATTTGAGCAGGAGTGGTTATATGAGCAACAGGTGGAACACCACCGATGGAATAACCTGTCTGACTTTTTACTTCATTTGCAGATGCTTTTTCAACATCTTCATTAATATTTAATGATAATTTTTTAAGGGACACAAATTTATCACCAGATACCAAACACAAGTAATACAGGTTTTTATTTGAAGGCTTAAAAACTAAACTTTTTACAATCGCTCCAACTTCTACATTAAGAGACTGAGCTGCATCTTTTGCCGTTCTTGCTGTCGTGTCTAAAGGAATAAGAGATAAATTTGGATCAAAGTTTTGCAGATAATCAATAACAGTTCTGACAGTTTTTTTTTCTAAGAGGTTATCCAAATTAACTAATCCTTATATTTTTTATAAAATTGATATAATTTATTAAATATTTCAATATCTTCAATATCGCTTTTTAACTGATTAGCTCTAAAGCTAATTATTACTACATTTCCTTTTACATAGCCTTTTTTTGGATTCATTTTATCAATCGTCGCTAATTCATGTTTGTTTTTTATTCCAAATTTAAATGTTGTACCTAATATTGGGCACTTGTTATCTTTTGGCCATATAGATTTTATATAATCAGAAGTTAAGTCAAATGGTAGTTTATCCCTTTTAGCTCTTCTTTGTGCTAATAAATATAATCTATGATGCGGTATAGCCTCATGTCTTCTTTTTTGTAAAACACCATCACAATGAAGACAATGAGGTTTATGTCTATTTCCGTTTAAATCTGGCCACCCCTTAGATCTTGGACCAAATTTTGAAAAATGCAAAATTTCTAAGCATTCCCAGCATACTCTATATTCAGTAGGTTTTAGTTTATTCTTTCTTGAAAGGGGTTTTAATGGGTTAATAACGCCGATATATTTTTTTTTACCACTTTTAATTAAAGAAATTTCATGATTTTTTTGTAATCCCAATTCTTTATTTGTAATTAGAATATTTTTTAGATTCATTAACCTTTAGACTTTATAAATTAATTTTTTTGGCAGCATTATTCTTGAATAAGTCTGCTTCCTGAATATATTTTCTCACCATTCTTTCAGATTTATGCCCAGTTGTTCGCATAATATCCCTTTCTTCAGCCCCTGCGAATGCTGCAGAAGTTGCAAATCCACTTCTTAAAGAATGACCGGATATTTTAGGGTTTTTCAAACCAGCATTGGTCGCTCTTTTTTTAATTATTAATGAAATACGGTGAGGTGACATTCTATTTAATTGTCCAATTTCAACATTATTAGACTTGTTAATTTTTCTAAATAGAGGACCATCTTTGATATTAAATTTTTTCAATTCTTCATTCCAAAGTTTATAAGAATTAACTGCGCAATACTTAGTATTTTTAGAGTAGGGGATAGCAATATTTCTACCTATACCAAACTGATCTGTTTTTGATTTTACTAATCTTACTTGAAGTCCAAGAATTAATTCTTCAACATTTTCTATGTTGATTGAACTAATTTCAGATCTTCTGAAAGCTCCAAAAAAGCCAAATAAGATTAAAGTTCTATCTCGAATATTCCTGATCCTTGATCCTTCATCTTTATCTTCATCTATTTTATCTATAATTTTTTTAATATCCGTATCAAGTAATGCTTTGGCAGAAATATTGGAATTTCCTTTTTTTCTTGCAATTGCTTCTAAAACTCCCTCGATATATAACTTTCGATCAATAGGGTACTTATTATCCCTGTGTTTTCTAGCTATTGCTGAGTATCGTCTTATAATTGTTGCAGTTTTTAACTTTATTGATCTTTCTTCAGCACAGTAAATTAGATAGTTAGCAATAGTCTCATGAGTTGAAGGTAATGCGTTATAATTATTAAATTTGCAGTATTTTTCAAAATCTATCCAATCACTTTTGTACGCCCTTAATGTATTATAAGGATTTTCTTTATGTATATAATCTTGTAATTTAAAGCTATATGGATCTTTATTCATATTAGGTTCGATATCTCTCCCATATCAAACCTAATATATTAAGTAAATACAAATGTCAATAGTGTTATATATCAGCTGTTTATAATATATTTCGTAGATAGTTTATTATAGTTAATTCTAGATATAGATTTTCACGTGTAATGATCTACTGTATATAGTAGCTAAAATGGAACATTTTAAGCAGTTAACAGCCAGTTCGGAGATATTCGTGCTAACAGGTGCCGGCATTTCAAAAGAATCCGGAATTCAGACATTCAGGGATCAGGATGGCTTGTGGAACAACCATCGTGTGGAAGATGTTGCCACATCAGAAGCATTCTACCGGAATCCTTCCCTAGTCTACGAATTTTACAATAAACGGCGAAAAGAGTTAAATAGCGGAATAAAGCCAAATAGGGCGCATATTATCCTTTCAGAATTAGAAAAAACTCTAAATATCAATATAATAACACAGAATATTGATAATCTGCATGAACTTGCTGGAAGTTCATCAATAATCTATATGCATGGGGAATTGAACAAAGTGCGTTGCATCAGTAATGACTCGCATATCCATCATTGGATCACTGATTTGAATGAAACGCATAAGTGCCATGAATGCGGCTCCCAGATGCGCCCTCATATCTGCTGGTTCGGGGAAATGCCCTTTCAAATGGATGAAATTCATCAAAAAGCGGAACAATCCGCCCTCTTTGTCTCAATTGGAACCTCGGGTGAAGTCTATCCGGCTGCCGGTTTCGTCTCCATGTTCAAAGAAATGAAAAAACCAACTGTTGAATTGAATTTAGAGCCTTGTCGCAATCAAGACCAGTTTGATTTAGCCATTCACAAACCAGCAACCGTTGCCGTTGAAGAATTTAAAAATTTAATCATCAAAAATATGAAATAATAATTCATAATATTATTTTATTAACGTTATTCAATTCTTTACAC